>CALLAA010000252.1 GCA_938002955.1 uncultured Acidimicrobiales bacterium | reverse complement strand
GCGTGGTGCTGACCAAACGCTGGGGGCGGCCCGTCGATCTCGTCACCTTCACTGGTTGGCAGCTCACTGCAGGCGGCGTCGCGCTCGTCCCAATCGTCATCATTGGAGAAGGCCTGCCCGCCTCGATCACGGCGATCAACGTCGTTGGGTTCACGTGGCTCGCTGTCGTTGGCACCGGTGCGGCCTACGCCAATTGGTTTGCCGGAAGTCAACAACTGCCGATAAGTGTCGTCAGTGTCCTTGGACTGCTCAGCCCACTCGTTGCGACTATCGCCGGATGGGCGGTACGGAACGAAACACTCACCCCTATCCAACTCGCAGGAGTAGCGTTCGTCCTCGCTGCCGTAATCGCACCCCACCTACCGAGGAAGCGTCCACTGGCAGTCGAGCTCGCCAAGCGCGACTTTTCTGTTACCGAACGGTGACTCGTTAACTATGGGTTAATTCCTGAGCGTTCTCCATGCTGTTAAAACGATGACGGCTCCGCACTGGGTGCCGTCCTTATTGGGGGAGGATGTCCACATGGGACGCTTTCATTTTTCAGCAATATTGCTTGCGCTGGGCGTATTAGCCGCAGCGTGCTCATCTGACACAGAAGTCGCCTCGGACACCTCGGGCGACACCGCAACAACACAAGCGGTAGCCGAAGACACGGCCGCCGACGAACCAGCGGCCGAAGAGTCTGCCGGCGATGACACATCTGACGAGGAGCCAGCGGCTGAACTCGAAGATGAGATCGTCATTTTGTGCACCGTCGCCGAAGAGTGGTGTGAAGCCGACACCGCAGCGTTTGCCGCGGAGACCGGAATCAACGCAGAATTCCTCCGCCTCTCGACCGGCGAGGCCATCGCCCGCTTGGAAGCCGAAGGCGATGACCCGTCCTTCGACGTGTGGTTCGGTGGCCCAAGCCTCGGACCAGCAACCGCTGCACTCGGCGGATTCATCGATCCGTACACCTCGCCAAACGCTGCCGACATTCCAGCAGACCTTCAGTCCGGAGACGGCACATGGACCGGTATCTACGTGGGTGCTCTCGGCTTTTGCTCGAACGCCGAATACCTCGAAGAGCTCGGTGTCGAGCCGCCGGTCTCCTACCAGGATCTCTTGGCCCCCGGCCTCGTCGAGAACATCGCTATGGCAGATCAGCGAACCTCTGGAACCGCAGCCACCGCAGCAGCAAACCTTGTCGCTCTCCTCGGAAGCGAAGACGCTGCACTCGAGTACCTCGGTGAGCTCGACGCAAACATCTTCCAATACACACGAAGCGGTTCGGCCCCAGGGCGAATGGCAGCCCAGGGCGAAGTGGCAGCGGCGATCATCTTCTCGCATGACTGCGTAGCGTTCGAACAGGAGACGGGGGTCGATCTCCACGTCACGTTCCCTGCAGAAGGCACCGGCTACGAAGTTGGCCAGGTCTCGGTCATTGCCAACGCGAGCAGCCCGAACGCAGCTCGTGCGTTCGTCGACTGGGCATTGACACCCGAAGCACAAGAAATCGCTGCCTCGGTCAACCAGTTCCAGATTCCATCCAACCCCGCAGCGGCAGTGCCCGAACAGGCGGTTTCACTCGACGATGTGGTGTTGGCCCCGGGCTACACCCCGCAACTCGCCGAGGATCTCCGTGCTGGGGACTTCCCGGAGCGCTTCGCTAACGAAGTTCGTGGCGGAGCCCAAGCACCGGAATAACTCGAACGAAGTATGTGCCCGGCCAGCTGCCGCATAGCTGGCCGGGCACTGCTCGAGCTCGGCGAGGCTGGCACTTCCCCTCCGGTCAGCCTCGCCGAGGCAGAACCTCTGGGGAAACGAGATCATGGAAGGAACTTGGCCGTGGCCACAACACAACACGTAGAAGGGCCCACGGGGGCGAGCCGGGAGGTTCGGCGAATCTGGGCCACGATTCGCGGACAGGGTGCCTTTGGCATCCTCGCTGCACTCTCGATTCTCATCATCGTCGGGTTCGTCATCTTTCCAACCGTCGAGATCATCGCCCGATCCCTGGGTGCTGACGGTCGCATCGAGTGGGACCGCCTCGCCGGAGCCACAGAGACGGTCGGCACGATCCGCAACACTATCTGGCTCGGCGTTCTTGTCGGCATCATCGGCACGATCGCCGGCCTCGTCATGGCACTCGTCCAAGTCCGCACCACGTTCCGATTCAAACGGACGTTGCACCTCATTGCACTGATCCCTGTGATCTCGCCGCCATTCGCGGTGGCCATGTCGGTGATAACGCTCTTTGGGCGAAGCGGGTTGATCTCCAAAGACCTGTTCGGTGTTCGCTACGACATCACGGGCATCGACGGTCTCCTCATCGCCCTCTCCGTTTCCTTCATGCCAATCGCCTACCTGAACTTCGTCGGGATGCTCCAGGCATTCGACAGTTCTCTCGAAGAAGCAGCCACCGATCTTGGCGCTGGCCTCATGTACCGATTCCGTACCGTCGTGCTGCCGCTCCTCGCCCCGGGTCTCGCGAACTCGTTTCTGTTGATCTTCGTCTCGGCCATTGCGGACCTTGGCAACGCGGTTCTTCTAGGCGGTGGCTTCGATGTCTTGTCGTCGCGCATCTACCTCGCAATTATTGGCGAGTTCAACCTGGACAAGGCCGCCGTGTTCTCCGTGATGTTGCTCGTGCCGTCCCTTCTCGTCTTTAGCGCTCAGTACTTCTGGCTGAGGAAGAAGGAATACATCACGGTGACCGGCAAGCCCGCCGGAGAACCAACGCCGTTCAACCAGCGGAGCGTGACCGTTCCGCTCATCAGCCTCGCACTCTTCATGGCGGCCTTTGTCGTGCTCATCTACGGATACATCGTCGTTGGTGCATTCACTCAGGTATGGAACATCAACTTCACGCCTACCTTCGACAACATCGCCTTTGTCGTGCGCGGCGCTGGTCGCGAAGCATTATTCGACACGGTCACGCTCGCCCTAATCTCGACACCCATCTCGGCATTCGCTGGCCTCGTCATTGCATTCGTCATCACCCAACGGGACTTTCGCGGACGAGGCCTGCTCGACTTCGCCTCCGTCCTCGGTGTTGCGATCCCCGGCACAATTATCGGCATCGGGCTGCTGTTGGCATATAACGAACCGGTCCTGTGGGGTGCAATTCCGAAGCTTTCCGGCACGGCAGCAATTCTGGTCCTCGCCTTCACCGTTCGAAGCCTTCCCGGTGTGGTTCGAGTTGCGGTCGGTGCGTTGAATCAGCTGAGCGGCAGCCTCGAAGAAGCATCGATCAGCCTGGGAGCGACCCCGGCACAGTCCTTTCGAAAGGTGACGCTGCCGCTCATCCGGCCGGCGGTCTTCTCCAGCCTTGTGTGGAGCTTTGCGCGGTCGATGACCTCGCTGTCGCCGATCATCTTTCTCGTCACGCCACAGTGGCGAATCATGACCGCACAGATCCTGAACGAAGCAGACCAAGGACGATTCGGAAACGCAGCTGCCTACAGCGTCGTTCTTGTTTCCGTGGTCTTGGTCGCAATCAGCCTTCTCGCGTTGACAACCGGTTTCACGGTCAACGACGAGTCATCTATGTCAACGAGGAGCGCGAAGTGACCGCAGCTACGAACAACTCATCTATCTCCACCCCGAACGCACCCGAGCAGGCCGTCGCCGTACGACTCGTCGGCGTGCAAAAGATCTACGACTCAAGCCGCGGCCGACATGAGGCCCTGAAATCGGTCGACCTCGACATCTTCGATGGTGAGTTCCTGACGATCTTGGGTCCATCAGGGTGTGGCAAGACCACGCTTCTGAGGACGCTCGCCGGTTTCGAGCAGCCAACGAAAGGCGACGTTCTGCTCGATGGAAAATCGATCACGAACGTGCCGCCAAACGAACGCCCAATGGCGATGGTGTTTCAGAGTTACGCGCTGTTCCCACACCTCACCGTGTACGACAACATCGCGTACGGGCTCAAGATCGCAAAGGTCTCAAAGGAAGAGATCACCGAGCGAGTAGAAGTCGTGCTCTCGATCATGGACCTCGTGGGTCTGGGAGACCGGCTGCCGACGCAACTCTCTGGTGGACAGCAACAGCGTGTGGCCCTCGCACGGTCGGTTGTCGTACGCCCACGAGTGCTGCTCTTTGACGAGCCGCTTTCGAACCTGGACGCTCGCCTTCGAGACCAGATGAGGTCAGAGTTGCGGCGCATCCAACGTCAGCTCGGAGTCACCAGTGTGTATGTCACACACGACCAGACCGAAGCTATGGCCATGTCGGATCGCATCGTCGTGATGAGCGAGGGACACATCGAACAGGTCGGAAACCCGCAAGAGATTTACCGCCAACCCGAGTCGCTCTTTGTCGCAGACTTCATTGGTAAGGCCAACGTTCTTCCCGCGTTGATTACCGGCCGGGTGGGACAACAAGCTCACGTTGAACTTCTCGGCACCTCCGTCGCCGTCGACGTCAGCGGAGATGCGGGCACTGGTATCACCATGGTCGTGCGGCCAGAAGATGTATCGATCTTCCCGTTGGCTTCGCCAAATGACCACCACACCAACGTCACCGACGATGGTGTTCTCGAGGTGGCTGGCTGGTTGCGCGCCTCGGAGTACGTCGGCGCTGCAACGCTTCTCACCGTCGAACTCGGCGATGGGACGCTCATCGAATCCGTCGATCATCACACTGCTGCGCTAGGTCCAGAATCGATTCCCGAGGAAGGATCCGGTGTGGTGGCTCGCCTTCCGGTCGACGCGCTACGGGCGGTACGCGACGGCCGGTAGACGCTCGGTGGAGACGAAACGTCCGGCTTGGTGAGAGAATCAGGGGCGCAGCAACCAGGAGGGGGATGGAGCAATCGTTGCTCTCGTAGTCATTCTTTCGATCGTGCTTCTGGGCTGTCTATACGCGCTCGCAAAGGCCCGGTCCGAAGCCCAAGAAGGGGCGAGGCGTTTGGCGACCCGGCAGGAGCAATTCTCGGTGTTGGCTCACGAGATCAAGACTCCGCTTGCATCGATCACCGCGACGATGGAGATCATGCTCGGCGAGACACCAGGGCCACTCAATGGTGATCAACGGGTGTTCTTGAAGGAGATCGATCAGTCGACGGCCCGAATGCTCCTTCTCACGGACAACATCCTCACCGAGAGCAAGCTCCAAGCGGGCGTGTTCTCACCGTCGTTCGCCCCGACCGACCTCGGGCCTCTCGTCCGGGAAGTCTGGCGTTCGATGCGCCGACTCGCCGAAGCCCGTGGTCAAAAGATCGTGCTTGATTACCCAGGCGTCATGGATCACGTCGAGGTCGACGCAGCGCTCTTGCGCCAGGCGATCACAAACCTGGTCCAGAACGCGATCCGCCACACGTCGATCGGCGGAGCCGTGAACTTGCGCGTGTTTCAGAACGAGCGCGAGATCGTGATCTCTGTGTGGGATGACGGATCGGGAATGGACCCCGAAGAACGCAAGCGTGCCTTCAAGCAGTTCGTGTCTCACACCGGCGGTACCGGGCTGGGGTTGACGATCGTCGAGACGATCGCAACCCTGCATGGAGGCACTGTTCGGGTAGATACCTCCCTTGGAAAGGGCGCGGCGTTCCTACTCACTCTTCCGAGGCCGAACCGATGACTCAACACGAACCCGAAATCCTGGTCGTCGATGACGAAGAACAGCTGCGCTCCCTCATCTCGTACGCGCTCTCCGGCGCGGGTATGAACGTCACCACGGCTGGAACGGGCAAAGAGGCCCTCGCTGCCATCAGTGAACATCCAATCGACCTGATCGTGCTCGATGTCTTGCTGCCCGACGCCAACGGTGTTGAGCTGTGTCGCCAAATTCGACGCCACACCCAAGCTCCCGTCATCTTCTTGACGGTGCGGTCGGATCAGGCGGACGTCATATTGGGCCTTGAGGCCGGTGGCGATGACTACCTGGCGAAGCCGTTCAGCATCGAGGAACTACTGTTGCGAATCAACGCCATTCTTCGCCGAGCCGCTCCGGCCGAAGAGGAACTGCACATCGGTGGGGTCAGCATTCGGCTCGAATCGCACGAGGTGTACGTCATGCAAACTCCCGTTGAGCTCACCCCACTCGAGTTCCGGTTTCTGCACTACCTCGCGGTGAACGGCAACCGAATAATCTCCACGCGCGAGCTTGTTGAGGAGGTGTGGGAGGTCGCTGACCTTGGGGCCCACGACCCGATCGTCAAGAGCACGGTCTATCGGATCCGGCAGAAGCTGGGGCCGCCCCTTCCCGAAACGATCGAGATTCGAAACGTACGTGGCGTTGGCTATCAGCTTCGTCCGATCCGACAGGACTAGCCGGTCAGGGTGCTTAACGCCGGGCAGTCTCAGGATCGGAATGGGCCGTACTGGTTCCAGGCGCT
>CALLAA010000251.1 GCA_938002955.1 uncultured Acidimicrobiales bacterium | reverse complement strand
GGACCTTCAGACCACGTCGATTGGTTCGCACGAGGATGCGGCGCTCGACGCTGTGCTCGCGGGCGACCCCGATCTCGTGGTCATTCCCGGCGACTTGTTCCAGCTGGACGAGTTTGCGTTCGCTGACGTCTCCGGTGAGTTTCTTGGGTGGCTACGTCGCTTACGCGCCGATGTGGATCATGTCGTCATCGTCAACGGCAATACCGATCTCCCCGAGATCGTCGAGGAGCTAGCCGAGGCATCCGGCGTGATCTACTTGGCTGACGATTTGGTGGCACTCGACATCAACGGTCAGGACGTCACGGTTGTCGGAATGGGAGTAGTGGAGGGCCGCGAACCGGGCGACACCGAACCGCTCCTTATCGAGACCCTTGCGGAGACGACGACCCAAGCCGATCTGGTGATCGCGGTAAGCCACTACCCCGATGTTGTTCTGAACCTCGAGCGGGACTCGACGATCGACCTCATCATTGCTGGCCATACCCACGGTGGGCAGGTCTCGATCCCGGGCGTTGGACCACCGATCACATTCTCCGACGTACCTGTCGAGGTCGCCGCCGGCGGGTTGCACGTGGTGAACGGCCACCCGATCTATGTGTCGACGGGAGTCGGACTCGAGCGGGCCCAGGCCCCTCAGCTTCGGTTCGGCGTACCGCCGAGCGTTGCGCTGCTGACCATCGTTCCGGCGACCAACTAGCTCGAACCTGGCGCAGTTGCGCCGCCTAGCCCAGGGCGGTCACGGCCTGTGCGAGCTCGGTCCGGAAGCGCTCCACGTTCGCCAGCTTGATGTCCTCGTAGCCACGAACAATGTCGGGGAGTTCAGCGAGCGCCACCACAGCGTCGACGTTCGACTCGGTAAGCGCTGGTAGAGCCGAACGTACGGCGGCCAAGTACTCACCGGGCAGTTCGCGTTCGACCTTGCGGACCTCGGCACGGCCGAACGGGTCGAGTGCCGTTCCACGCAGATTCTTGCGCTTGGCCAGCTGCCGGATGGCTGGGGTCGCCCACGTGCCAATCGAGATCTTCTTGTCGTAGCCCAACGCACGCATCATCGGAGGATGAAGCTTCCAGGCAACGGCTCCGCCCGTTCCGGCGACCGAGAGCGCCTCGGCCATTGCGTCTGGGTCGGTCATCAGCCGGGCGACTTCGTATTCGTCCTTGTACGCCATCAGCTTGTACAAGCCAGCAGCGACCGCGTCGAGTACATGCAGGTCGGTGTTCGAGACTGCACGTTCGGCGTCGACGACCTCGTCGAGCACGTCGAACCAGTCGTTCGCGGTGCTCTCGTCTCCCCATTCGATGAGCTCACGAGCGAACATCGACAAGCGAGCTCGCCGGTCTCCCTCGACCCCGAGGGCGTCGAGACGGTGTGGCAGGACCTCGGGTTCGGGCGTGTGCACCGGTGTCGCACGGGCGCGTGCTGCGTCGACCGACTCGCTCGCCGCGATCTGGGCCCGGCCCCACCGGAACGCGGTGGTGTTGGCGTCGACGGCGACGCCGTTGAGTTCGATTGCGGCTTCGATCCGCTCTGGGGACACGGGCAGCACGCCAGCCTGGACCGCCATACCGACGACGAAGATGTTGGCCGTGGTGGCTGCGCCGAAGAGTTCGGTGGTCGCTGCCTGTGCATCGACCCACGAGTGGCCATCACGAGTGTGCTCACGGATCGTCGCAGCGAGGTCGTCGGTGCTCGGCAGTTGGGTGTCGAGATGGGTGATCATGTGCCCGGTCGGTGTCGTTGTGTTCGAGCCAACAACGTGGGTTCGGTCGGGGTGGCACGTTAGGAGTCCCTTGGGCGATGCGGCCACGAGTTGATCAAAGGCCAAAAGCAGATCGGCCTGTTCTTCGCCGAGTCGATTGGTGAATGAGGCGCGCTCGCGGGAAAGCCGGATGTCGCTGACGACAGGTCCGGCCTTTTGCGACAGACCGATCTGGTCGAGACCGCGGACCTCCATACCGTCGAGCATGGCTGCGGTGCCAATGATCTGGGCAACGGTCACCACACCGGTTCCGCCAATGCCGGTGATCCGCATCGCGAAATCGTCGGCTGGAACGACGAGCACCGGGTCGGGCAGCGTTGGCAGGATCGGGTCTGCGAGCACCTTGGGCGAGGCGGTCGCGCCAAGCGCCCGGCGTCCGCTGCGACGTGCCAACCAGCCCCGGATTCCCGAATCAGGTTCCGGAGTAATGGCGACGAACGATGGGCAGTCTCCCTCCATGCAGCTGAAGTCGAGGTTGCACGTGGTCTGGTCGATCATCGTCTTGCGTCCGAACGGAGTTTCGACGGGCTGCACGGACAGGCAGTTGCTGACTTGGCCACAGTCGCCGCACCCCTCACAGATGCGCTGGTTAATCACCGTGCGCAGGTTGGGCGTTTCGATGAGGCCACGCTTGCGTGCTCGATGGGCTTCGGCGGCACACGCCTGGTCGTGGATGAGCACGGTGACGCCGGAGACGGTTGCCAGCAGTTCTTGGGCTTCGATGAGTCGGTCACGTTCCCAGACGTCGACCCCGCTCGGTAGATCGACGCCGTTGTATCGGCTGGTGTCGTCGGCGGTGATGAGCACTCGCTTCACACCTTGTGCGAGCAACGTTGGCACGATGTCGGCGATCTCGAGTTGACCCATGGGGTCTTGGCCTCCGGTCATTGCGACCGTGCCGTTGTAGAAGAGCTTGTAGGTGATGTTGACGTCTGCGGCAATGGCGGCTTGGATCGCGAGCTGGCCCGAATGGAAGTACGTGCCGTCGCCCAGGTTCTGAGCGAGGTGGGGGGTTTCGACGAACTCGGCCATACCGATCCACTGCGTGCCTTCGTTGCCCATGGCGGTGAGCCCGACGACATCGCCGAT
>CALLAA010000250.1 GCA_938002955.1 uncultured Acidimicrobiales bacterium | reverse complement strand
ACACCCAAGCTGATCGCACCGTTCAAATTGTCCCGATTCGAAACCGGCGAGCTCGTCGGCGAAAAGGGTGCTGCGGCGGTGGGTCACTGATGCTGCTCGTACCTTGCCCGAACTGCGGGCCACGCAACCAAAGCGACCTTCGCCTTCTCGGCGCAGCCGTTCCCCGACCGAACCCCAACACCGCAACCCGAGCCGAGTGGGGCGAATACCTGTACCTCCGGGAGAACCCCGCAGACTGGCTCCAGGAGACCTGGTATTGCCGGGCCGGTTGTCGCACCTACTTCACGCTCGAGCGCCATCAGGCGACAAACGAGTTCCGCAACCCGCCGATGCCAGGCGACAAGGTTGGGAACAGCACGTATACGACCATCACCGTAGGAAGCTCTGGCAAACAAGCTGGAGCGAATGAGGGAGACCGGACATGAGCGCATCTTCACTTCGCCGCCTTCCCGAACAGTCCGGTGAGGTCATCGACCGCAGCCAGCCACTGAAGTTCACCTGGAACGGCAAGACCGCGGTGGGCTACGCCGGAGACACCATTGCCTCGGCGATCGCCGCCGGCGGCAATCGCATCATGAGCCGCTCCATGAAGTACCACAGACCTCGTGGGCTACTCACCGCCGACTTCTGGGACCCGAACGCATTCGTCCAGGTCGATGACGAGCCAAACGTGCGCTCGGGGCATCGGCTGTTAACCGCCGGGATCAACGTCGGTCCCCAGAACGTGTGGCCGTCGCTCGACTACGACATCAAGTCCGCGAACCAACTCGTGGGCCGGTTCCTGTCTCCCGGCTTCTACTACAAGACCTTCATTCACCCACAGAAGCTGTGGCCTGCCTATGAGAAGGTGCTCGCACAGTTCGCTCCGGGCGGAACCGTTGACTACGAATCGGAGATGGCGTACTTCGATAAGCGGTACACCCATCCTGACGTGGTCGTCGCTGGCGGCGGGCCAGCGGGTCTCGCCGCCGCAACAGCTGCCGCTGAAGCAGGCGCGTCGGTATTGCTCGTCGAACATGAGCACCATCTCGGTGGCCATCTTCGCTACGGCACCGATGCCGATCGGGCCATAGCCAATGGGCTCGAGGTCGCAGCGCGCGCCGCTGGCGTCGAAATTCTGGTCGACTCGACCGTCACTGGCCGATATGAGGACAACTGGCTCGGCATCGTGCAGCGCTCGCATCCGATTGCTTCAGAGCGGTTGATCAAGGCCCGGGCGAAGACGCTCATCGTGGCCGCCGGGCTTATTGAACGGCCCTACGTGTTCGCCGGTAACGACCGCCCAGGCGTTCTCCTCGCCAGTGCGGTGCGTCGTTTGATCAACATGTACGCAGTGAAGCCGGGCGAACGCGCCGTGGTGTTCACCGCGAACGAGTCCGGCGACCAAACCGTCGAGGATCTCGAGCGCGCTGGCGTCGAGATCGCCGGCGTCGTCGACGCACGATCCGGTGGGAACATCACCGGGACCGAGGGATCACAAAAAGCGATCTCGTCGGTCACGCTCGGGAATGGGTCATCGATCGACGCCGACCTGTTGGTCACCGCCGTTGGTTGGACGGCCCCGACGTCGCTGCTCAACATGAGCGGTGACCGCCCGGTGTACGACCCCGCAGCTGCCCGTTTCTTCCCCGACCGCACCCCGGACAACGTGCTCGTCACGGGCGGCCTCGCAGGCGACGGATCGCTCGACGAACTCATTGCACACGGCTCCTCCACGGGATCACTTGCCGCAGGACGTGCGGCCGCAGTACGCCACCGAGTCCAGGCAGCCACCGCTCGTGCCGCGGCAGTTTCGGGCCCCGAACCCGATATGCCGAGTGATGACCGAGTGCCGTTGGCGCGTGCGGCGCACCCCGAGCTGTTCCGCTCGACCACACATGGCATCGTCGACTACTCCGAGGACGTGGGTTCCAAGGATCTCGTGTCGGCGACGAAGGAGGGCTACGACTCGGTCGAACTCCTGAAGCGCTACACGACAGCGACCATGGGACCAGCACAGGGCAAGCTCGAGACGGTGAATACCGTTGCGGTCCTCGCCGAAGCGCGTGGCGAAACCATTGCCGAAGTGGGCACGACGATTTGGCGTCCGCCGTACGCTCCGCTAACGCTCGGCGCCCTCGCCGGACGGATCTTTGAGCCCGAGCGGGTGTCGTCGATCCACCCGTGGCACGTCGCGCAAGGCGCAAAGCCGATCCTTGCCGGACAGTGGATCCGGCCGGAGCATTACGGCGACCCGCAGGCCGAGGTAACCAACGTACGAACCAACGTCGGCATCATCGACGTGACACCGCTCGGCAAGCTCGACTTGCAGGGCGAAGACGTACCGAGATTGCTCAACCTGCTCTACACCAACAAGTGGAGCAAGCTCGCTGTTGGTTCGGTCCGTTACGGCATGATGTGCGCCGAGGACGGCGTTGTCATGGACGACGGTGTTACCGGACGCCTCGAAGAAAACCGCTGGTTGATGACCACGACATCGTCGGGTGCCGGGACGGTTTGGGAATGGGCCGAGAACTGGCTGCAGACCGCACATCCGGACTGGGATGTACACATCACACCGGTCACCACCGCGTACACCTCGATCAATGTGGCCGGGCCAAAGAGCCGTGAGCTTCTTGCCCGACTCACCGATGTTGACCTCGGTGCGGACGCGTTCGAGTACATGCAGGTTCGTACGGGGACCGTTGCCGGGGTCGATGACTGCATCATGTGGCGTATTGGCTTTACCGGCGAGCTGAGCTTCGAGCTTCACGTGCCCGCTGGCTACGGCCTCTCCGTGTGGGAAACATTGATGGAGCAGGGTGCCGATTTGGGTATTGCTCCCTTTGGTCTTGAGGCGCAGCGAATCATGCGTCTCGAGAAGGGGCACTTCATCGTGGGTCAGGACACCGATGGCCTGACGAAGGGGCCAACGACTGGCTTGGAAGCGTTGATCAAGCTCGACAAGGACGACTTTGTTGGCAAGCCGGAGTTGGCCTGGTCGATGGGCCAAGGTGTCGGCGACGGTGAGGCCCCTGAGCTGCCGGTTCTGGTGTCGGTACAAATGACCGATGCGTCGATCGTCCCGCCCGAGGCCTCTCAGATTCTCGCGCCGAACACCACCGAGATCCTTGGACGCATCACGTCGTCTCGGTACTCGCCGACCCTGAACGCCTCGATCGGCCTCGCCCAGGTTCCTCCGGCACTGGCCCAGAGCGGCACGGTCCTGACCGTGCTACTCACGAACGGTGATCGCACGACAGCGATCGTCCAAGAACACCACTCCCACGTTGATCCTGAAGGAAGCCGGCTCCGCTCATGAACGTCACCTTTACCAGCCCCGTCACAGCAAGCTATTCGCCTTCTCCTGATGCAGCGCTCACGCTGGTCGATGAGTCGGCGCACGCGAAGGTGATCGTGCGGGCCAAGGCCGGGACGCCTGCACGGGCATCGTTGGCCCAGGTCTTTGCCGGTTCGCGTGAATCGGCAGGGGTCCTCATCGCTGGCACTCGACCCGATGAGTGGATGCTACTCGGCGAGCCAACCGCTGTTGCCGCCCGGGTGGCCGACCTGCCCATGGACGGACATGTCAGCGTTGTCGACTGGACCCACGGGCGAGCCCAGTTCCGACTCAGCGGAGCCGTTGCCACGTCTGCGCTCGAGAAGGTCTGTGGCCTCGATTGGTCCAATGACATGATGCCGAACGGGGCCGTCACCTCAGGCTCTGTTGCCAAGGTGACGTGTGATCTGATTCGCAACGACGTCGACGGAACACCGAGCTATCTCATTTTGTGCGACCGGTCGTTCGGTCAGTATCTCTTCGATGCGCTGATCGATAGCGGTCAGGAATTCGGTATCTCCGCCTCCGCCTAGCCGCCATCGAGCCACAAAACGCACGAATGCCCCAACACATCGTCGATGTGTTGGGGCATTCTTCGTTCGCGATATCGAGCAACGCTCGATCAACGCTGCTATCGAGCAACGCTCGATCAACGTTGAGGTCAGACCCCGCAGTTGATCTAGGCGATGTCGTCTTCGGAGTCTCCAAGGAGTCCGCGGTAGATCAGTGCGCCGAGGACACCACCGATAACCGGCGCCACCCAGAAGAGCCAAAGCTGTGGAAGATAGTCGCCACCGGCGAAGACGGCGGTCGCCGTCGAACGTGCCGGGTTGACCGACGTGTTCGTGACCGGAATCGAGATGAGGTGGATCAGGACGAGCATGAGGCCAATAGCGAGACCGCCCATGCCAGCAGCTGCCTTCTTTGCGGTTGCGCCCATGATCACGATGAGGAACATCGCGGTCATTACGACCTCGGTGATAAACGCTGTTCCGAGTGCCGAACCGTTTGGCGACAGGTCGCCGTAGCCGTTTGAGGCAAACGCGCCGGCGGCGGTGTTATCGATCTCGGGCGCACCGGCCATCAGGAACACGAGGAGTGCGCCGGCGATGCCGCCAAA
>CALLAA010000249.1 GCA_938002955.1 uncultured Acidimicrobiales bacterium | reverse complement strand
CAGCGTGCTGGCGTCGAAGCTGGCGACCGGAGCGTCAACAGGCTTGATCACGGTAATCGTGACACCGGTCCGGTTCGTTCCTGCATCGTTGGTCGCACGCAGCGTCACCCGGTAGCGGCCCGGCTGGGACCAACTCTTGGTGGTCGTCTGACCGTTTGCGGTCGTGTCATCACCGAAGTTCCAGATCAGCTTCGTGGGATCGTTCAACGACAGGTTTGTAAAGGTCACCCGTTCGCCGACGAGCACCTCCGTGGCCGACTGGGTGAACTGCGAGACCGGCGGATCGATACGCCGTGCAACCGTGACGTCGACAAAGGTTGCGTCGCTTCCTTCGGAATTCTCGGCGGTGAGGCGTACGCGGTATGTCCCGGGTTCCGTCCACGAGTGTTGGACCGACTGACCCGATCCGCGGTTGCCGTCGCCAAAGTCCCACGACAAGCGGGTTGGTTCGTTTAGCGATGCACTACGCAAGGTAATGAACTGGCCGTTGACGATCGATGTTGGGAGCGCTGCGATAACCGCTGTTGGCGGCTCCACACCCGCGAGCACGGTGATGGTTGTCGATGTACTCGTCTGTCCGGCGGGGTTCGACGCGGTGAGGGTGACGATGTAGTTGCCAGCCGTGTCATAGGTATGGGTGGCCTCTGGACCGATGCTCGAGTCACCGTCACCAAAGTCCCACTCGAGCAGATCTGCATCACCGACCGTCCGGCTCTCAAACGTCACGCTCTCGCCTTCTTCGATCGTGTTTCGATCGAACGCGAAGTCGGCTTGTGGCGGGATCAGGACCGTTTCTGGCACGATCGTGATCTCGGTGGTCTGGATCGACTCATCTCCGACGCTGTTCGTGACCGTGAGCGAGACGAGGTAGATGCCTTCTTCGTCCCATGCCTTCTCGACGTTCGGTTCCTGTGCTCCTGAGCCGTCACCGAAATCCCAGGTCCACGACACTGGAGAACCTGTACTGAAGTCGGTAAAGCGGAGAACCTCGCCGACGGTTGCGGTCGCCGATGACACGCCAAAGTTGGCGATCAGCCGTGCGGTCACCTCGGCGGTCAGCTCATCAGCTGGTTCGGGATCGACCGGTGCGGGTTCGACCGCGGCGGGGGCAATGCCGACAGCGTCTGGTTCGATCGCGTCTTCCTGGGGCTGATCGCTGTTTCCGAGCAGATCTGGCTCGCCGGTCTGCGGCCCGGTACCCGTACCGGTGCCGGTGGCGTCTCCCGGTTGAGCTGCCACAACACGAGCGCCGCTGTCACCAATGACGACGAGGCCAGAACCTTCGATTCCGTCGGCTCCGGTCAGCGAATCGCCTTCGCCCTCTTGGTTGATTTCCGTCTCGCTGGCGACGATCGTCGAGATCTTTGGGATCGCGGTAATCCCCGATTCGCTGACGACCGCGGCAAACGGTCCAGACCGCTCGTTCGCCCAGACCTGTGATCCGAGAACCTCGAGTTCGAACGCGTCCCCCGTACGGCTCCCGAACGGGAAATTCGCAACGACCTGCTCCTGATCGATGCTGATCACGATGATGCGACCCGCACCCCAATTCGGCAAGTACACGACCCCGTCGGAAACGACCGGGTTTCCGTAGTCGCCATTGGGAAGATCGAGATCGATATCGGTACAACCGTCCTCGGGCGAGCTGATGTTCAGCGTTGAGGTCACCGGGTTGTAGGCGGCGATACGTGACTCGTCATCGTCGCCACTGCCACCGGCCACCGCACCGGACGCGGCGCTCGTCGTACAGAACGGAAGCCCGAGGGTGCCGTCGTCGAGAATCTCCGAGATCGATAGCCGTGCCGGATCCACGACGAACGTAGCGCCGCCAGCGCGGACCAGCGAGCGCTGATCGGCCGTATCACCGACCAGATCGACAAGCGGGGTCAGCATCGCCAGACCGTCGCTGTCGAGGCGAAGTACTTCGTCGGCCTCGTCGGGGAGTGCGAGGACCCGGCCGTTCATGTCCTGAATGGTCGATGACAACGGCGCTGGGAGGGCAATCGGGGTTTCCGTACTCGTCTGGGTATCGATGCTCACCAATTGCTCGTCGGTAAGGACGACCACATTGCGGCGAGCGTCTTGTGAACCAAAGATCTGCGCACCGGCGATGGTGGAGTCTTCGTCGAACGCAACCGGAATGGTCCCGACGACTTGAAGAAGTGATCCGCTGACGAGCGAGATAGACGAGGTGTTTTCGTTGAACAAAACCGCGCCATCGCCGTGGGGCACCGCGGTGAAAGACTCGCCCGGTTCAGCCACGTCGATTCGTGCAGTGACTTCGCCGGTCAGACCATTCACCTGAAGCAATTCACCGTCGATGCCGTGTTCAATCCAGGCGGTGGGATCCCCGAGATCCACACCCGCCGAGGCCTGATCACCAGGCCGGAACACAATAAACAGCGCGAGAGCCGCGACAAAGACCGCCGCGATCACCATCAGCGCGCGCTGCTTTGGCAGGCCCATCACGTACTCCACTGCCTACATTGGAACAGAGAGTGATGCACAATTACAAAACGACTACTTCGCGCGTTGACCTGTCGGAACCCAACTCGTGATAGTTCGCGCGGCAGATCACCCATCGTGCACTCCAAAATGACCGGCCCATGGCGAATCTAACCGCTTCGTTCAAGCGATGTATCGCGGCATCCGGGCATGGTCCCTCAGCAATCAGGAGTCGAATGCCAACATGTTCCGATGGGCGAGACGTTCGGCGGCGATAAAAAGCATGGACAGTCGATTCTCGGCCCACTCGAACGGCGATTCATCGACTGGGCGGTACCCAAACTCCCGCGGTGGATGAAGTCGTGGCAGCTCACCCTGACGACGATTCTCTGGTCGGTCGGCATGGTGGGGTTTGGACGCCTCGCCGCCGACGACCGCATCTGGCTGTGGGCAATGTCGGCGATGGTCTTTGGCCAATGGCTTACCGACTCCTTCGACGGAACGCTCGGGCGCACACGCGGGGAAGGCCTCGTCAAGTGGGGCTACTTTATGGACCACTTCCTCGACACCCTTTTCGCCGGCTCCGTCGTGATCGCCTACTCCTTCCTCGCTCCCGGAGGCACCGGGTTTCTCTTCTCGCTCCTGCTCCTCGTGACTATGGCGATGATGGCGCTGTCGTTTCTGTCGTTCGCGGCCACGAACCAGTTCCAGATCGCTCACCACGGAATTGGGCCGACCGAAATCCGGATTGGATACATCGCCCTCAATACGCTCGTCTTCTTCACCGGCAATGAGATCTTCTGGTGGGGCGTGCCGGTCGTTCTCGCCGGCAACGTCATCGTGATGATCGCGCTCGTATGGCAGACGCACAAACAACTGTGGGCGATGGACAAAGCGGCACTGGCCGCATCAACAAACGACGGATCGCCATGACTCCCGAGGAACTCTCGGCATTCCTGCGCGCACCCGATCCGCCGCTCGGCGATGCACTTCTTCACCTGAGCACGATCCTCAGCGGCAGAACAGACGCGCTCGACGTCGGACGGAAACACCTCGACGAACTCGCCGCCGGCGTACGTGAGCCAACGATCCCGGGCCTGGTCAGCCACCTCTTTGACACCATTGGGTTTGCTGGCGATATCGACAACTACCACGACGAAGAGAACTCGCTTCTCGACCGCGTTCTCGAACGACGAGTGGGCATGCCGATCACACTGAGTGCAGTGGTCACCGCCGTCGGCCGTCGTCTCGGCATAGACCTTCATCTGATCGGAATGCCCGGGCATGTCATCGTCGGCATCCCCAATGACCCGAGCAGGTTCATTGATGCCTTCGGTGGAACCGAACTGAACGAGAACGGCGTGCTTCGACGCTTCGAGGCAATCTTTGGCCCCAAGACCGATATTCCACCGGGGGCTCTCCGGCCAATCGACACGATCTCGGTCGTGAACCGCGTGTGCAACAACCTCACACGAACGTGGGCCGATAGCGACAGCCGGAAGCTGAACCGCCTGCTCGACGTACGGGTCGCACTACCAACAACCGAGAATGAGCAGCGACTGCTCATCAACATCGCCGAGGCGCGTGGACGCTTCGACCTCGCCGCAAAACTCCGGCATGACATCGACCCAGACGACCCGCAGATCGACTCGCTTTGGGCCAGACTGAACTAATGGACCAGAACCTCAAGCGTTGCCTTGGACAGATGATGAAAGGTGTGCAGGTTGTTGCCTCCACACACGAAGAGCTAACGCGGGCGTACTGCTCGCACTGGGTGATGCAAGTGTCCTTTGAGGAACCCATCATGCTCGCATCGATATCTCCCAAGCACGACACCCACGCACTCATCGAAGCGTCCGGATGGTTCACGGTGTCGAACCTGGCCGCCGACCAAGTCGACGTTGGACAGTACTTCTCCTATCCGGGCCGAAAGTTCAAACACATCGCGGATGAATACCTGATCGACGTGGACGGCCTCCCCGTCGTTGCGGACTGCATTTCGTGGATCAAGTGCGAGGTCATCGAGAAACTCGACACCCAACTCGACCACGATCTGTTCCTCGCAAGGGTGACCGAATTTGGCGAAGGGCGACTCGGCGAAGACGCGCTCCTCTATTCGAGTCGCCACGGGTGGCGTAAGTCGGGTGAAAAAGCGCGCGAGCCAGGACGAAGTGTTCGCGACGAGCTACTGGAACGTCTCGCCGCTCATGAGGCCACCGACCCTGACGCCACGAACTGATCTACGGGTTGAACGTCAGTCCCTTGTAGGCCTTGACGAACCCGTTGCTGACGAAGACTTCGGCCAACGGAGATGCCGAAGCCGGCTCACCGTCGATCTTGCCGATCTCGATCACTCGAACAATGCGACGCCGAGCGAGATCCTTCACTGCATCCACCCAAAGCTCTGACTCGTAGGCCGCCGGGAAGCCGACGATCGACTTTGCACCGCGATCGATGAACACCGCAGGTTCGCCATCGACGAGAACCACATGGGCACCTGCTGCCCGAGCAGGACGTCCAGAGGATTCGGGCCAACGAAGCGACGCTCCAAAGGGTTGTGCGGTATCGGTGGCCGCCAGAACGACCACCTCAGGAACTGCGTCAAGTTCATGCCCCGACGCCGAACGCAAACGATCGACCGCTCCAGGAAGCGCAAACTGCGCAGCCCCGAGCCCCTCAACGAAATACCCACGGCGAAGATCGCCTCGCTCTTCGAGTGCCTTCAAGACGGGGTAGACCCCGGCGAAGCCTCCCGTGATGCCCTCGCCGAGTGCCGCCTCTCGTGTGAGTACCCCGTACCGCTCCACAAGCTGCAGTGCGAGCGCGGTCGCGCGCTGGGTTGACGACGGTTGCGGAACCAGAAGCTGCGATACGAGGGACCATCGGCCTGCCGCTTGAGGTGGGCCAGACGGCCGGAGCTGACCAACGCGGGGCCGTCGGCGCGATTGTCGGGACCCGCTCGCTGCCCGGCGACTCAGGAACGACCGCACCGGGGCGAGCGAATCGTTGGTGACTTCACCGGCCCACACCAGATCCCAAAGCGCTTCGAGTACGGCAGCATCGCTGTAGCTGCCGTCGGTGTTTGCTGCAGCGACGAGGTCGTACCAAAACGACGCTCCTCCATTGGCGAGCTGTGCGCGCAGGGCATCGTGAATGTTCTCCGCCGGTGGCTCCGGGTTTGGCGAGACCAACAAGGAAACTTGATCGCGAAATGCCAGCCGGATTCGTCCATCTTTCGATCCAATGGCCCCAGCACCGATCCACACCACTTCTCCGGCCGTGCAGAGCGCATCGAGGTCCGAGGGTCGATATTCGGCCATCCGAGCCGGCAACACAGACTGCTCCAACACTGAAGCCGGGATCGCTGCTCCCTGTAACACGCCGATGGCCTCGGCCAACCCGTCAGGTCCCCGTCGCCGAATCCCGACCCCCTGCCACGCGGGCAGGAATCGGGCGAGCGTCGCTTGCTCGACCGGTGCGACTTCGGCGCGCAGTGCAGCCAAGGAGCGTCGACGGAGCTGGCGAAGGACCCCGTCGTCGACCCATTCCTTGGTCGTGCCGTCCGGTCGAAACTCGCCCCGCACCAGCCGACCGTCGCCGGCCAACCGTTCGAGCGCGCCCTCCGCTCGAGAAGGAGCGATGCCGTACCGGCCCGCGAACTGTTCGGTCTCAAAGGGCCCATGGGTTCGTGCGTAGCGAATGACGAGATCGCCTAACGGATCGTCAACACTGTCGGTATAGGCAGCGGGCAGACCCATCGGCACGGACGCACCGATCGCGTCGCGCAAGCGGCCAGCATCCTCGGAGGCGGCGAACCGTCGATCGGACCCGATGCCGATCTCGATCACACGGAGGTCCTTTTGGAGCTGAGCGAGAGCACCCCCAACGTCGAGCGAGTCCTCGCAACGGGCCTCTATCTCGTACTGATCGAGTGGCCCGAGCAGCCGGAGGAGATCGTGGAGCTCGTCGGCGTCGCGAGCGCGGCGTCCGTCGACAAGGCGCTGCAGCTCGAGCTCGAGGTCGGCAAGCACACCGGGATCGAGTAGCTCGCGGAGCTCTTCGGCGCCCAACAAGTCGCGGAGCATGTCTCGGTCGAGCGCGAGCGCAGCCGCCCGTCGCTCGGCCAGTGGGGCATCCCCTTCGTACATAAACACCGCAATCCAGCCGAACAACAACGACTGGGCGAACGGCGACGCACGGTTCGTCTCTACCTGGACCATGCGGATAGAACGATCGGCCAATCCCTGCAGAACCCCGCGCAACGCGGGTACGTCGAACACGTCGTTGAGGCACTCCCGCGTTGCCTCGAGCAGGATCGGAAAGCTTGGATACTTCGAGGCGACCTTGAGCAGATCTGCCGAACGCTGGCGTTGCTGCCAAAGCGGCGTGCGTTGATCGGGGCGACGCCGAGGCAACAGCAGCGACCGTCCAGCACACTCGCGGAATCGGCTGGCAAACATCGCTGAGCCGGGCAACTCGGCGACGACCGCGTCGTCGATTGTGTCGGGGTCAAACCGTAGGTCGTCGAGTGACACCTCGTCGGTCGATTCGGGGAGGCGGATCACAATGCCATCGTCGGACCACATCATCTCGACGTCCATGCCCCACTGTTCGGCCAGTTGGGCTCGCAAAGCCATCCCCCATGGGGCATGGACCTGAGCGCCGAACGAGGACAAGATGCAGACCCGCCAATCGCCGATCTCGTCGCGGAATCGCTCGACGACGATCGTGCGGTCATCGGGCACCACGCCGGTCGCCTCACGTTGGTCGGACAGATACCCGAGCACATTCGATGCAGCGAGCGAGTCGAGGCCGTGACGTTCCATCAGACGCTTGGTGGCGGCGGTCTCGTCGAGCTCTTGTACCTCGCGAATGAACGCCCCCATGGCTTCGCCGAGTTCGAGTGGACGCCCCGGTCCGTCGCCATGCCAGAACGGCATCTTGCCGGGTTCGCCTGGCGCCGGGGTGACGACCACACGCTCAAAGGTGATGTCCTCGATCCTCCACGTGGACGCCCCGAGCAAAAACGTTTCGCCCGGTCGAGATTCATAAACCATCTCTTCGTCGAGCTCGCCGACGCGAGTCCCGTCGGGAAGGAACACACCGTAGAGACCACGGTCGGGGATCGTGCCAGCGTTCGTGACCGCAAGCCGTTGCGCGCCCGCACGGGATCGGATCGTGCCACCGACGCGGTCCCAAACAATGCGTGGTCGGAGTTCCTTGAACTCTTCGGACGGATACCGTCCGCTCAACAGGTCGAGCACCCCCTCGAACACGTCGTCGGAGATCTCGGCGAAGTTGGCCGAATTACGGATCGTGGCCGTGAGCTCGGCGAGATCCCAGTCCTCGAGGGCGGTCATCGCGACGATCTGCTGAGCGAGCACATCGAGCGGATTGCGAGGGTAATGCGTCTGCTCGATCTGTCCGTGAAGCATGCGGTCGACAACGACCGCCGTCTCGAGCAGGTCGGATCGATGCTTCGGGAAGATCTTTCCAACCGATCGGGCCCCGACCTGATGGCCGGCTCGACCAACTCGCTGCAGCCCTCGGCTTACCGCTCCCGGAGACTCGACCTGAACAACCAGGTCGACAGCACCCATGTCGATGCCGAGCTCAAGCGAACTGGTTGCGACGATCGCGCGGATCTTGCCCTGCTTCAGTTGGTCTTCGATGTCGAGGCGCTTGACCTTCGAGAGGGAACCGTGATGAGCAGCGATTCGGGAAGGAGAATCAGATCCGTGCTCGGGGAGTGGAGCTTGCGAAACGACCATCTCGGTTTCCGCAGATGTGGGGCGGGAGTCTCCCCGTGTTGCAGCGTCCTCGTCGTTCCACATGTCATTGAGGCGACCGGCGAGCCGCTCGGCCAGGCGGCGACTGTTGACGAAAACGATCGTCGACTGGTGCGCTTGGATCTGCTCGAGGATCTTGGGATCGACCGACGGCCAGATGCTGTTGCGCTGTATGCCATCACCGCCAGGTGTTGGCTCGGCCACCTTCCCGAGTTCACCCATGTCCTCGACCGGAACGACCACTTCGATGTCCATATTGGCTGGCGCTCCGGCGTCGATGATCTCGACGTTCCGCCACGAGGCGGTTCCATCGATGACGTGGCGACCACCGAGAAACCGGGCGATCTCATCGAGTGGCCGCTGCGTGGCCGACAGCCCAATCCGCTGAACCGGACGCCCGACCAGGTGCTCCAAACGTTCGAGGGTGACCGACATGTGGGCGCCACGCTTCGTCCCAGCGACCGAATGGATCTCGTCGATGATTACCGCATCGACGTTTCGCAACGTTTCCTTCGCCGCCGAGGTCAGCATCAAGTACAGGGACTCGGGAGTCGTGATGAGCAGATCGGGCGGGTTGCGGACCAGCTTGCGTCGTTCGTCGGCGGGAGTATCGCCCGTCCGCATACCGACGGTCGGAACGTGTACCTCCTCACCGATTCGTTCGGCGGCGAGCGTGATCCCACGAAGCGGAGCACGTAGGTTCTTCTCGACATCGACGGCGAGCGCACGAAGCGGCGAAATGTACAACAGCCGGGTGCGCTGTTCGCGCTCGGGAACCGGCGTGGTCATAAGGCGGTCGAGCCCCCACAAGAAGGCCGCCAACGTCTTGCCTGATCCCGTTGGAGAGAGGATCAGTGTGTTCTCGCCAGACGCAATGCTTGGCCACCCGAGCTGCTGAGGCGGTGTTGCCTCAGCGAACGAGGTTTCAAACCACGCGCGAACCGGCGCCGAAAATGGCTTCAGTGGATCGGAGGACACGCCGACAACCGTACTGTTCCCCTGAGACAACGTCCCAGGCAGAGCCCGAGGGTGAGCTCCCCTTACCTACGCCTTACCCGTGTCGGTCCAAACGACCTACAAAGGTTGATGGCTTTCGTGCCGTAGGTGCATTGTGGCACTTTTAACGAACCTCCAAAAGCGGGTGGCCGGCTCTCGACAAGAGCGTGGCGCTGTACTCGTCCTAACCGCACTCGTCATGATGCTGTTGCTCTTCATTGCAGCATTCGCGACCGACCTCGGTGCCTGGTATCGCCAGGGCCAAGAGCAGCAACGTGCAGCTGACGTCGGCTCGCTCAACGGAGTCCAGGCTTACGATCGAGCCGTGAAGGAATACTTCGATCTCCTTGGAAAACAGACGTGGAGCGAACTTAGCCTCTCCGAACAACTCATCGCCGAAGAAAAGGGCATGGTCGAGGCGGTGAACACCATTGTTGGTTTGATTGAATCGACCGGTTTGTCGTTCTCCTCTCCGCCCACCCGGACCATTAGCTCCACAGATCCCACCAACCCAGCGGACACCTCGGTGTGGACCGTCACCGCCGATGATGGCACCCAGGTTGTTATCACTCGCTCGTTCGTACAGAACGGTACGAACGCTGCAACTGGTCAGCCAACGTATTCGCGATCGATCGCTGTCGAGATTCGAGCCCCTGGCGAACAGTACTTTTCCAACTTATTACGAGACGCCCCGGAAATCGACCGGGATGCCACAGCACTGATATCGAATTGCAACGCGGTCTGCGATTTCGACATTCCTCTCGAACCTCCCTTCGCTGGATTCGCCGCAGCGGGAAATGGAGACGGGTTCCGGCCACTGCCGACAGATGATGGCCGAGTCTTCCTCGTAAACCATCTCTACAACGGTGGCTACGGCGGCGTGAGCGCCAACGTTGTTTGCATGGATGTGCGAGAGCAAGGTATCTGCCCCAACTGGGCACCGATCCCCCGCCAGCTCCACGCAGCGAATCGACCTGCTGACGTCATCGATAACAGTCGGAACATGATCTTTTACCCGGGAATGTCGCAAGACGAAACGAAGTTCCAAATTGGGTGCGTGCGGACAGACACACCCATCGACTGTGCAAGCACGACAATATCCGAAACATCAGTCAACAGCCGCTACTACCGCTGGGGCGGCGGCCCATGGATGATCAACGACAACCTCTGGGCGGTCAGCGGAACGGGAACGATGTTCTGCATCGACCCTGACAAGATCGGTGCCGCCGATCCGTTCTGTCCCGGGTACAGCTCCGGAAAGAGCTCGGCGGCTACTGGCAATGTCACCTACGGCGCTTACGTTGCAGGCGAGGTCATCGACACGAAGATCTTTATGTACCATCCCTCGGATCGAATCTGGCACTGCTTCGATACCGCGACAGATGCTGCATGTTCCGCTGCCCTAGATGGCACCTTCTGGACGAGCGATGGCATGAAGTTCATCCGCTACAACACTGCTGGCGCTCCGATTGGAGTTTGCTTCGCCATGGAGAGCATCACGGTTGCGACCGAATTCATGAGCCACGAGTGCTTGGGAACCGACGGACAGCTCCGACGGAACCCAATTCCGAACCTGAATGTGTCTGCTCCCAACGACTTTGACTGGGACAACGGTGGACAATGGGGAGAAGGTTATACGTGGGTTGAGGACGGCGTTGGCAAGCGCATGTACACGAGTTTCTGGCCGAGCTATCGCATCAACTGTTACGACTGGGCGAACCAAAGTCCCTGTGACCCAATCGACGCAGAAGCATTTGACGGAGGGCACATCGACTTTTACACATTCGCAGCGCTCAACGACGACTGTCTCATGGCGCTCGGTGACGTGTCCAAGTTCTACACCTTCAGCCCACAGACTGGAGAAGTGTGCACTGGCTCGACCGTACGTGCAACGATCACTCCTTGCATCTGCACCGACGGATCGAGTAGGCGCTACGGCACCCTCCGTCTCCCTGACGAAATCGAGGGCGTACTGAACTCCGCGGATGCGGAGGTGTACGACGCCGCAGGAAATCTCCTGCTCACGGTGCCAGATCTTCTCGCTGGGCCAATCGACCTCTCCGTAATCGATGGAAACATTCACAATTCGATCGACTTGGTCATCAACGTTGATTCGAAAGTGGACGCCAATGACATTCCGCTCTGGAAGGAGCCATTCAACGCGAGCCTAAGCCTCGTCGTTCAGCCCACCTTGACGGACTAGTTACCTGGCTAAGGAGTTACGGCTCCTCGGTTTGTGACAACACAGCGGGTAGGGGTTCTGCGTGCAGGATGCCTACCCGCTTTGTCGCGCGTGTGAGCGCCACATAGAGGGCGCGCATTCCCTGCCGCTCCTCACGGATGGTTCGTGCCGGTTCGACAACGAGCGTGGCGTCGACTTCGAGACCCTTAACCAACTGGACGGGCACGATCGTCACCTGCTTGTCAAGGCCCGATCGGGTCGCACCACCGAACGCCACGTCAGCCTCGGTCAGGGCTGCCGTGAGCGGCTCGACGAGCGAGCGCGGAACAATGACCGCAACGTTGCCAGCGTCGATCTCGGCCAGCTCAGCCAAGACGGCGCCGGGCAGCGCCGCAGCAAGATCGTCGACTCGAGTGACTTTTGGTTCTGCCCCTTCGTTGCGAATCGCGACCGGCGGCTTCAGGCCCGGAGCGGCTTCGGTGAGCACCTTCGCTGCGAGTTCCATAGCGGGTGCCGGAATGCGATAGCCAGTGGTGAGCTCGCGACGTTGCAATTCGTGTTTGGTCTGCGGCAACTGCTCGATGAGCTCGGTCCAGGAATCACGGGCCCAGGAACCGGTGGCTTGAGCAATGTCGCCGACGACCGTCATCGAGCCGTTGAGGGAACGTCGCGACACCATACGCAACGCCATCGGCGACAAGTCCTGGGCTTCGTCGACGACGATGTGCCCATAGGTCCGCACGTCGTCGAGTTCTTTGCGCTTTGGCCGAGCCCCCAGATGGGCTCTGGCTTCGTCGAGCAGCGGAGCATCGTTGAATGCCCACACGATGTGGGCGGTGTGCTCATCGCCGTCCATTGCGAGAGTTCCCAGCTCGTCCTCGGAGAACACGCCTCGTCCCGCAGCTTGTAGCAACCGCACGCTTCGGAACAGATCATGGAGCAGCTGAGCCGGGGTAAGCACCGGCCACATCCATTCCAACGTCTCGCGGATCGGCATCGTCCACCGCATTCGATCGCGGAGTTCCTGCGGATCGACTTCCTCACGGCCGCTGTTTGCGAGCGCCGCAAAGACCTCGTTCTCGACGTACTTACGAGCAGCGTTATGGGTTCGGTAGCGGCGCTGCGCTTCCTTCACGATCATCTCGCTCTCGAAGACCGTCAGGCGAAGATTCTGCAACCCGTAGCCAAAAACCAGGTCGGATCGCAGCTTGCGCTGACGCTGGCGCACGGCCCGTCGAATGACCTCGACCATTCGCAAGTCGCCCTTTACCGCAGCTGCGTCTTCGGAATCGAGGCGATCGGTACGGACCTTTGGTACGACAAGGTCCGAGAGCACGGCCAACCGAACGCCGGCTTCGCCGAGCGATGGCAGGACCTGTTCGATGTAGGCGAGGAACAACCGGTTCGGCCCAAGAACGAGTACACCTTGATCCTGGAGCGGGAAGCGATGTGAATACAACAGGTACGCGGCGCGATGCAGCGCGACCACGGTCTTGCCCGTACCCGGGCCCCCTTGGACGACGAGCAACCCCGGAAGCGGGGCGCGAATGATCTCGTCCTGCTCGCCTTGAATCGTGGCGACGATGTCGCCAAGTCGGCCCGTGCGAGCCGTCTCGAGCGCAGTGATAAGCGCACCGTGTCCTTGTACCTTCCCCGCAGCCGCTTGCTCATCGAGGCGGCTCAGATCGCCAAAGAATTCATCATCGATGTCGAGCAACGTGCGTCCACGTGTCGCAAAGTGGCGACGACGGTCGAGTCCGAGCGGGTCCGACCCGGTCGCCCGGTAGAAGGGCTCAGAAGCTGGCGCACGCCAATCGACGACGACGGGATCTTGGGCTCGGTCCCACACACCAACTCGGCCGATATACAGCGAATCGCCGAATCCCTCGTCGTGATCGATGCGACCAAAGATCAGCGATGCGTCGCCGATGTTGAGCTGCTGGAGTCGATCGACGATGTTCTCGGTGAAGGCCTCGCGCTCGAATCGAGCCTGGTTCGTACCGCCGGCACCGACCTCCAACGATGACGAAAGTTTGCGCGCCAATTCCCGAGCCTCGTCAACACAAGCGTGGGCGTGATCGAGGTATTTTTGTTCCGCTTCAAGATCTGGATGAATGATGGCACTCCGCTATTTGGGGGGACATCAAGCGTATCGGCGAGGTGCCAGATCGCGGCCCTCAGCCACTGTGGCGCCGGTCGAGGCGCTGGCCGTCGGAGTCCGCCGTAACCTTGATCCCGTGACCTCTCGACCCGATTCCAACTTTCTTGCCGCCTGTCGAAGCGAACCCCATGAGATCACCCCGGTGTGGTTCATGCGTCAGGCTGGCCGATCGCTCCCCGAATATCGGGCAATACGTGGCGAAGGAAGCATTAACGATGCAATCGCCAACCCCGAGCTCGCGACCGAAATTACGTTGCAGCCAATCCGCCGGTATGGCGTCGACGCCGCGATCCTGTACTCCGACATCGTCACGCCAGTGCATGCGATCGGCTTCGGCATGGATGTTGTTCCCGGGATCGGCCCCGTTGTCGAGAAGCCGTTCGCATCGGGCGACGACCTCTCACGACTTCGGCCGCTCGACCCCGAAGCCGACACGCCCTATGTACTGGAAACGATCGACAACCTGGTCGCCGAGCTCGATATCCCGTTGATTGGTTTCGCTGGCGCGCCATTCACCGTTGCGAGCTACCTGATCGAAGGCCGTCCCTCTCGGACGTATCACAACACCAAAACGATGATGAAGACCCATCCGGAGTTGTGGTTCGCGCTGATGGATCGCCTCGCCGACCTTGCGATCGTGTCGCTGCAATCACAGGTCGACCATGGGGCCGAAGCAATCCAGCTCTTCGACTCGTGGGCTGGCTCGATGTCGGCTGCCGACTATGAGAAATACGCCATGCCATCGAGTGCCAAGGTGCTCGAGGCGATCGGCGCTACCGGCGTACCGCGAATTCACTTCGGTGTCGGAACCGGCGAGCTGCTTGGCCTAATGGCCGACGCAGGTGCAGATGTCGTCGGCGTCGACTTCCGCGTCTCGATCGCCGAAGCCCGCACGCGCGTCCCTGCCGATCGAGCGCTGCAAGGCAACCTCGATCCAGCCATCCTGGGCGCACCGTGGGATGTCGTTGAAAAGGAGGTCGACGCGGTCCTCGAGAGCAACGCTGGCCATCCGGGGCACATCTTCAACCTCGGACACGGCGTCACTCCCGATACCCCGCCGGAGATCTTGGAAAAGGTCGTTGAACGGGTCCACACATACCGTGCCTAAGACGGTCGCTGTCGTCGGAGGCGGTATCACCGGTATCGTCGCCGCGCTGAATGCATCGGCCAATGGCCACACCGTCCATCTGTTCGAACGCACCGATTTCATCGGCGGCAAGATCGACGAATGGATTCGACCACATGGACGAGCGCAGTCCATCCCAACAGGACCTGACGCGTTCCTCGCGCGACGACCCGAGGTCGCCGAACTCGCGATTTCGCTTGGCCTAGCGAATCAGCTCGTCAGCCCAGCGGCCGGCTCAGCCCGCATCTATCGAGATGGCCGACTGCATCCGCTGCCACCGAGCGTGCTCGGCGTGCCGGCGAGCGGCGACCTCAGCCAAACCGGCTTGATCTCCGCCGATGGTGCCGCCCGAGCGTCACTCGACCTCGATGCTCCCGATGACCATCCGAATGGTGATGAGTCGGTAGGGGCGATGGTGCGCCGCCGACTCGGTGACGAGGTCCACGAATACCTCGTCGACCCGCTCCTCGGCGGCATCAACGCAGGCGATAGTGATCGCCTCAGCGTGGTCTCCGGGGTCCCTCAACTCGACGTGCTCCGCAAGAAGCACACGAGCCTGATGACTGCTGCCACCCAAACGCTCGCTGCGGCTCCGTCGAATCCAGGTCCGGTCTTCCAGAGCATCGACGGCGGCCTGAACCGGCTGATCGACGCAGCCGAAGCCGAACTTGGGCGCAGGACCAACGTTTCCATCCACCTGAGCACCTCGGCTGAGCTGACCCGTGGCTCCGACTCGGCCTGGGCCGTGTCGGGCATCGATACCGACGAGGTCATCCTCACCACCCCAGCCGGTGTCACCGCCGACCTGATCCGAACCCTTGCACCCGCAGGCGCCGACGAACTGGAGGCCATCGACTACAGCTCGGTCGCACTAACGATCCTGATCCTTCCGCCGAACACGATCGACATCGACCCAGCCATCAGTGGCGTACTCGTCCCGCGTCTGTGCGGACTGCACGTCACCGCCGTCTCGTTCGCGTCCCACAAGTGGCCCGACCTCGCCCCCGACGGTTCCCAGATCCTTCGGGTGTCGGTCGGTCGCCGAACCGACGAACGCTGGAGCCAGCTCCGCGACGCTGAAGTCATCCAACTCGTGCGGAACGACCTCAGCGAAATCTTCGGAACCATCATCCCCGATGGGCCGGCGCACCTCACCCGATGGATGGACTCACTCCCCCAGTACGACGTTGGTCACGCCGAGCGAATCCGGGCGATCGATGACGCCACCCGACACCTCGATGGCCTCGTGCTAACCGGCGCCTGGCGTTCTGGTCTGGGTTTGCCAGCATGTGTGGCTTCCGGCCGTGCCGCCACCGCGAAATCCACGTGAATTCTTCTCCAACAATCCGCTCGATGCGGTGTATTTGGTTGCCGCGTGTGGTTCACTTGCTCTTCGCCGGCAAGTGAGGTGACCAACATGGAAACAGACTCCATGATGAGCGAGCTCGAGACGATCGGGCGACGCGAAGAACGCGATAGCTCCGTAGTGCGAGCCGCTGCTTCCACCGATGCCGGACCAGCGCTCGATTGGCACCAGGCCAAGCAAAACTCCGGGCTCGAAGCACCCGATGAGCTGCCCGAAGGCGACGCCCATTTGAACGTCGAACGCACCTTCGTGTTCGCCGACCTCTCCGGCTTTACCCAATACACCCGTCAGAACGGCCCCCACGAGGCAGTAAAGCTCCTCGGTGAGTTCCGTCGTATTGCACGCAACGTCGCAGCCAAGCGCGGCGTCCGGGTCGCGAAGTGGCTCGGCGATGGCGTCATGATCGTCAGCGTCGATCCCACTGCAGCCGTTGCCTTTGGCGCTCACCTCATCCACCACTTCTCGACGACCGACCTACAGGTCCGCGTCGGCCTCGCTAGCGGCATCGCGCTCTTGTTCGAAGGCGATGACTACATCGGCGAGCCGGTAAACCTGGCGGCAAAGCTGTGCGCTGCAGCGAAGCCTGACGAGATCCTCGGTGCCTGTGAGCTTTCCGATCTTCCACCGTGGGTGAAAGCGGACAACGCGGTCGAAGTGGCGATCAAGGGCGTTGGCTTGATCGGCGATATCCACCGACTGGTGCCGGTGCTATAGCGCGACGCAGTTTCCGTGTCACTCGCTCGATCGAAGCGTGACAGCCAGCTTCTTTCTCATCGAACCGCGAAGAGACAGTTGGACATCGCGCGCGTAGGCCAGGAGCGACGGTGCCACGTAGATCGTCAACCCTTGAACGCGAAGGGTCCTGTATGGAGCTAGGTTTTTTCCACGAAGGTGCATGTCGACCGACACGTCAAAGTTCGTCCGTCCTCAACCGATGGGAGGAACAAAATCGATGGCCGCCACACCACCGCGCTTGTTCATGAATTCCACCGCTTCATCACTGATCTGCAATCGCATATCAGTGGCAACCTCTCGTTGGCTCAAACTATTCCTCAGGATCTGGTTGTGGCTGTGCCTGCTCTGGGCTTGCCACGACAGGAGCTTCGTTCACGGTTTCCGCTTGGGCATCAGCTTCGTCAGAGGTGTCTACGAGTACCTCTTGTTGAGCATCATCTGCGGACGCCTCGTCGGTTTCAGCTTGCTGCTGATCGGCCAATTCAGGCCGAACGGCCGACGCTGGCCCATTGCCGGGTTGGCCCTGTTCTCCCGCCGACGTGCTGGATTCTTCGACCAGCGGGCTGCACGCGCCCTCGCTCACTTGAAACTGTTGAACGTTCGATGCGACCGCCCTACCGCTGGCAGAACTCACCGTCTCTGCCTGAAAATCAATGTCGAGATGAGCGAAATACCATGTCTGATTGCCGGTTCGAGGCAAGCTAAAGATCACGTCTTCGCCCGGAGCGCCATACACCGCGGATCCGCTATCGGATCGCCAGGTCATCGTGCTCCCGCGAAGCGAACCGGTCGGAACGGATTGCCCGAAGACAATCGCCGTACCATTAGAGGTGCTGAGCGACTCGAAAGTGATCTGGACTGCGTTGCAGCCAGCCACCAGCGAGCCGACGTTGAGCAGAGCACCATAGGTTACGGAAGTGTCCTTGCGACGCGCCACGTCGACACCAGTGGAGTTCTTTGCCTCGATGGACGTCAACGGAGCAAAGAACTTCTCGTGTACCCATCCGAGGCGATCACCCGATACCGATTCGGACACATCAACCCAGTACGTACCGTCTGAAGCGAGCGCTCGAGAACCACCGTGGACAGCAATTTCACCAGGGAGTAGTGAGCCAAGCTGCTGACCCGATGACGGTTCAGCCATGATCATCAATTCGCCACCGGGTAGGGCCCGAGCGGTACGGCGAAACTGATTCACTGTTAGCGGATCATCTGTAAGTACGATGCGATCGGTCGGTTGAAGCTCGGTTGAGAGCATCCAGCCAAGCTCCTCCATATTCTCCTGCACGGAACGGACCTGGACCCAAAGGCCACCTTCCCGCTGGCGTACCCCGATTGCTTGCACAAGTTCACCGTCGGCAACGTCGGCGATGGCCTCGCCATTGGGTTCGTCGCGCACCGGTTGGGATCGAAGTACCTCAAAGAGACGACCAAGGTCATTTGACGAGCTGAATGCCAGCGATCCCGGTGCCGTGACCTCCACCGCTGTTGTTGAAGTACGTGCGATGGTTGTCACCGTTACGGCAGCCTCCGTAGTGGTCGTTGTGAGCGGCGGCGCTGACGTTGTTCCTTCATCCACGATTGGAATAGTGTCGGGGGCGGCTTGCTCGTCTACGCCACTACATGCGGTGGCGAGCAGAGCAGCGATGGCGGTGTATGCGATTCGTTCGAACTTCACAGTGCTTCCTTCACGCGCGGGTGAGAACTCGCGTCCTACTCTTCCATCGGCAGACAGACCGGTTCTCCTGAGGTGTCCGAGATGCAATTCTTTGGGCCAGACTGTGCCGATGAGAACCGTCAAAAGTCTGATTCTGGGCGGTATTTCAGGGTTTCTCGTCGCGTTCTCGTTACCTCCCTGGGGCTGGTGGCCACTGGCACTCGTCGGCTTCGCACTGTTCGACTATCTGTGCGGGGAATCGTCCAAGCGCTCTCGCTTCCTCTCCGGGTGGGCAGCCGGGCTGGTGTGGCTCGCCATGGGTGAACTGTGGATGTTCGATCTCACGGTCGCGGGCTACATCTTGGTGTTCATCGTCTTTAGCGCCGGCTACGGATTGATCGCGGTCGCCGCCGGAAGTGGCAACGCCCGCCTGATTCTGTTGCCAGCTGGATTTGTGTTGTACGAGTGGTTCCGATGGTCGTGGCCATTTGGTGGAGTGCCGTTGGCGACGGTTCCGATGACCCAAGTCAATTCACCGTTGTCCGCGGTCTTACCTCTCGGCGGCGGACTGCTTCTGACCGCCGTCACAGTCGCGGCAGGCATTTCCCTTCGCCTGCTCGTCGAGCGTCGCTTCGATATGGCGAGCATTGTTTTCGGGTCGGTTGTGGTCGCGGTAATTGCCGGGACCGTCGCACCGACCGGCTCGCCGATCGGTGAGCTCGATGTTGCGGTCGTACAGGGCGGCGGCCCGCAGCGAACCCGAGCTGATACCTGTGAGAACCAGCGCGTCTTCGATCGCCATCGTGACGCAACGGCGTCGATCGATCGAGCGGTCGATCTGGTGATGTGGCCGGAGAACGTCGTGAATCCAATCGAAGACGGTCGGCCACTCGGACGATGCGACGACTTGTTGTTCATGTCCGAGGCACTCGAGGACACCGCAGCGATCGCCCGCTCGCAGAACGCGGTGCTCATTCCTGGGTGGTTCCACTCCGCGGGTGGGGACCGACCGAGTAACACCGTCAATTACTCGACCGCAATTACCCCCGAGGGCGAGACGGTTGATCGCTACGACAAGGTTCGGATCGTCCCGTTTGGAGAGTTCGTTCCGTTGCGCGGTCTGATCGAACGGTTCTCGAGCGATGTGCCGAACCGAGATGTGCTCCAGGGCTCAGGACCAGCGGTGCTCGAATCGCCGGTCGCCACACTTGGCATCAGCATCTCGTGGGAGATCTTCTTCGAGAACCGGGGACGTGCCGCGATTCTCGATGGCGGCGAAATTCTGGTGAACCCGACGAACGGGTCGAGCTATTGGTTGACGATCTTGCAGTCACAGCAGGTCGCGTCTTCGCAGCTTCGCGCTCAAGAGACAGGTCGATGGGTGTTGCAAGCAGCCCCGACGGGATTTAGCGCCATCGTCGACCCTGATGGAACGGTCCTCGACCGCACCGGGGTCTCCGAGCAGCGGGTCCTCTACGGAACGATCGAACGCCGAGAGGGTTTGACGTTGACGACGCGGATGGGCCCGATCCCGTGGCTCGTGTTGTCGCTTATGGCGTTTCTGGTAGCGGCAATACGCAGCCGTTCTCCGCGAGTCGACGAAGACGGCTAGGGAACCGCGGATCTCGGGCGGGAGTCCCGAGACATCACCACGTCGGACAGCGAACGTGCCGCGGATCTCGGGCGGGAGTCCCGAGACATCACCACGTCGGACAGCGAACGTGCCGCGGATCTCGGGCGGGAGTCCCGAGAAAATTACAGCTCGAGCATGACGGTGGCTGGTCCGTCGTTGATGAGCCCGACTTGCATTTCGGTGCGAAAGCGCCCTGTCTCGACCGTTGCTCCTCGCGAGATCAGCGCGTTCACGAGTTCGGTGAAGAGCGGCTCTGCGTGTTCGGGCCTCGCCGCGTTGATCCACGTGGGCCGGCGTCCCTTTCGAGCATCGCCGTACAACGTGAACTGGCTTACCAGCAGCAGTGCCTTGCTCGTGTCGGCTACCGAGCGGTTCATCACGCCATCGGCGTCGTCGATGATTCGCAGATTCCACAACTTGTCGGCCATCTTCGGAACCATCGAAGCGTCGTCATCATGGGTGAAGCCAACGAGGCAACATAGCCCGTCGCCTATACGGCCGACTTCGACCCCTTCCGACGTCACCCAGGCCTCTGCACATCGCTGTACTAGTACTCGCATGGGGCTGACGTTACCCGTCGGTAGGATTGAGCGGCTATGTCTTCTGTGCTTCCCCATCAGCCCGAGTCTCTTCGGATCGCCTATCTGTCGTATCGGGGTAAGCCTCACGTAGGCGGACAAGGCGTCTACACCCGTCACCTGACGAAGGCGTTGGTCGATCTTGGCCACACCGTCGAAGTGCTAGGTGGCCCTCCGTACCCAATTCTCGACGACCGTGTGCCGCTGACAAAGCTGCCGAGCCTCGAGACGTTCAACGACCACTTTCCAATGCGTAAGCCTCGTATGTTCGAGCTTAAGGATCGTTGGGATTGGCTCGAGAACACCTCGTTCAATCTTGGAAACTTCCCGGAGCCGATGGCTTTTTCGTGGCGAGCGTGGGACAACCTTCGTCCCCGCCACACCGACTTCGATCTCATTCATGACAACCAGACGCTTGGATGGGGCTTGCTCGGATTGCAGAAGCTGATGCCCGTTCTGGCGACGATTCATCATCCAATCACCGTCGACCGGCGCCTCGAGATCGAACACGCTCGCACTTGGAAGGAGCAGATCGGCAAACGCCGCTGGTACGCGTTCACCCGGATGCAGACACAGGTCGCGAAGCGAATGGATCGCGTTATGACCGTGTCGGAGAACTCCAAGGTGGACATCTCCGCCGACCACCAGGTCGACATGGACAAGATCCATGTGGTGCCTGTTGGCGTCGATCCAGAGCTCTTCCGACCAATGCCGCACGTGACGAAAGTGCCGGGGCGGATCATTACGACGGCGAGCGCAGACGTGGCGATGAAAGGCCTCGTCTATCTCTTGGAGGCCGCTGCCAAGGTTCGCGCTGACCGCCATGTGGAACTCGTCATCATCGGCAAGCCCAAAGAAGGTTCGAAGACCGAGGCGACGTTGCGGGACCTTGGCCTCGCCGACGTCGTGCAGTTCGTAAGCGGGGTGACCGACGAACGAATCGTCGAGCTCTACTCCGAAGCCGAGCTCGCTTGTGTTCCGTCGTTGTACGAGGGTTTCTCGCTTCCAGCGATCGAGGCAATGTCGTGCTCGACACCGTTGATCGCAACGACCGGTGGCGCCCTTCCTGAGGTCACTGGTACACATAACGAGACGTGCTTCCAGGTACCGCCAGGCGACTCTGATGCGCTGGCGGCCATGATTCGAACCGCACTCGACGACGCCGAACTGCGTGCACGGGTCGGTGCCGCCGGGCGGGATCGCGTGGTCAATCACTGGAGCTGGAATCACACGGCTCTCAAAACCGTTGATCAATATCGGGCCCTGCTCGACGAGACACAACACCGGTACGCCCCGAAAGCTGCCGGGTAGAGACCATGCTGACTGACGACCAACCACTAGCCGCCGATACTCGGCCGAAGGCCGCGGCACAGGCTGCGTGCCGCCTGAACGCCTCCCAGAGGGACAATACGCATGCAGCTCTACCCGCCGATACTCGGCCGAAGGCCGGCGGGTAGAGACCATGCTGACTGTTGACTACGAGACACTCGATCTGCACGCTGGCGACCGGCTCCTCGATATCGGATGTGGGTTTGGCCGTCATAGCTACGAAGCACTTCGACGAGGTGCCGACGTTGTGAGCAGCGACTTTTCGTTACCGGAGTTGGTCGAAGTCGACAATACGGTCTCAGCAATGGAGTCGTATGGTGAGCTTCCCGATGGCGTCTCCTCAGCATCGTGCAACGGTGACGTCACCAAGCTGCCATTTCCAGACGGAGCGTTCGATCGCATTATCGCGTCGGAGATCCTCGAGCACATCGACGACGACATTGGCGCCCTGACCGAACTCGTCCGTGTGCTCCGCCCAGGAGGGACGTTCGCAGCTACCATCCCTGCGACCCTTCCCGAGCAGATCTGCTGGAAGATCACCGACGAATACCACGCCCCAAAGGTGGAGGGCGGACACGTGCGGATCTACAAGCGCGGCGAGCTTGCTCGACGGATGGAAGCGGCCGGGCTCGAGGTCTTCCATCAACACCGTGCCCACGCCTTGCATACGCCGTACTGGTGGCTTCGCTGCGCTGTTGGGCCCCAAGAAGATGTGAACAACAACCCGCTCACCAAGGCATATAACAAGCTCCTCGAGTGGGACATCATGAAACAGCCGACGATCACCAAGGTCGCCGATCGAGCACTCAACCCAATCCTGGGGAAGAGTCTCGTGGTGTACGGGGTGAAACCAATCTCGGCCAGCCAACCCTCCGGAGCACACGCCGCATGACCGAACACCGTTCGACTACTGGGCCCCTCACGACCGCGCAGGTTGAGGAGACCGCCGACGCCATCGCTGAATGGCAGCTGCCTTCGGGCATGATCCCGTGGGTGCCTGGCGGTCATGCCGACCCCTGGAACCACGTCGAAGCTGCAATGGCGTTGGCATCGGCTGGTCGCATCTCCGAGGCGAACCGCGCCTATGACTGGCTCGTTGGCCTCCAGCATGACGATGGATCGTGGCATCAGTACTACCTGGCCGACGGCGTCGAACAAGACAAGTTCGACGCGAACGTGATTGCCTACATCGCTACCGGCGTATGGCATCAGTGGCTTATCACCCAGGATCGAGGGTTCGCCGAGACGATGTTTCCCGTCGTGGAGCGTGCGCTCGATTGGGTCTTTGCCTTGCAGCAAGAACGTGGCGAAATTTTGTGGGCCCGACACGCGGATGGCACACCGTGGTCATTTGCACTACTCACGGGCTCTTCGTCGATGTACCACTCGGCGCGTAGCGCGTTGGCCCTCAGTCGCTTGGTCGGAGTCGACCGGGAAGACTGGAGCGAGCGGATCGACCGGCTCGGTTCGGTGTTGCGTACCCAGCCTGAAGGCGCGTTTGCCCCAAAGAACCGCTGGGCCATGGACTGGTACTACCCGGTTTTGAGCGGAGCACTTACCGGCGACGCCGCTATCGAACGGTTGGCATCGCGATTCGATGTGTTCGTCATGGAGGGTCTCGGCGTTCGATGCGTCGGAGACCGCCCGTGGGTGACAACAGCTGAGACCTGCGAGTGCGCCATTGCACACCTCGCTGTCGGGGATCGAGAAACCGCGCAGTACTTGTTCGATACAACATGGCGCCTGCGCGGCGATAACGGTCGCTACTGGACGGGCGAGGTCCATCCCGAGGAAGTGCATTTCCCCGGCGGAGAAATGTCGACATATTCGTCAGCGGCAGTACTGCTCGCGAACGACGCACTCTCCAACCGCTCCCCCGCGGCATCGGTCTTCCTTACCGCACCCACGTTTTTGTGAGCGATCTCGCGGGCTGAGCCTGCAGAATCGCTCACAAATCTTGGTTAGGGCGCTCGGAGCGCTCGGAGGGACCCGGTTATGGCGAACTCGGTGAACCCATCGTCGAGGGCTCGTAGGTAGATCTCATACGGCGGGCGTCCGCCGTCGACCGGATCGGGGAACACATCGTGGATGAGCAGCGTTCCACCGGAGACGAGCTTTGGCGTCCACCCGTCGTAATCGAGGTGTGCAGGTTCGGTTCCGTGCCCACCGTCGATGAAGAGCAGCGCTAGTGGCGTCTCCCAGCTAGCGGCGACTCGAGGCGAGTCGCCGACGAGGGCAACGACGGTGCCCTCCAACTCGGCGTCATGGATCGTGCGCCGAAACGTTGGCAGCGTGTCCATGCGCCCAATCTCGGAATCGACAAGGTCGGGTTCATGCCATTCCCAACCAGCCTGGTTCTCCTCCGACCCCCGGTGATGGTCGAGCGCGAACAGTAACCGGTTCGAGTCGCGCGCTGCGCTCCCGAGATAGATCGCGGACTTCCCGCAGTAGCTTCCGACTTCGAGAAAGGGGCCCTCTACCGGACATGCGGTGGCGTGTTCGTGAAGGGCGAGGCCTTCATCGACGGGCATGAAGCCGCGGGCGGCCTCGGCTCGTCGCCGATCCTCAGGCCGCATCGCGGACAGGATCTGGCACCGGTTCTGCGTCCGGCCACAGATACTTCTCAAGGAACGCAAACTTCACGAGCCAGAGGCCCGCAAAGGCAGCGAGTTGGGTCAACAACAACAGTGGCTTCGTATCGGTCAACAGGCTGGCAAATCCGACAGCAGCGGTTGAGACGACGAAGCCGATGAACGTCATGATCCAGAACGGCCCCACCTCGCGCGACACGCTGTGGTTGCCAGCTTGCTCCCACACGTATCGACGGTTCAAGTAGTACGCGAAGGGCGTACTCATAAAGACCGAAACCAGGTTGGCGTACACGGGTGGCCAGTCGAAGACGTACAGGCCGACGAGAAGGGTCGTCAACCCCACAACGGTCGTCACTACCGTGACGCCGCCATAGCGGAGAAGGCGCTTGCCGTACTCATTCCACAAGCGCGCCGGATCTAGCCGGCGGGGCTGATTCATTCCGTTTAGGTTAGGCCAGAACGTCCACAAACAGGTGTGACACGCCAGACTGTTGGAATGCAATTGGCCACAGCACTGTGCGGCACGCTTTTGATGCTCGCCGCCTGCGGCGGTTCCACACCCGACATTTCGACCGCTCCGATCGTGTCGACGACCTCCACCGAGCTCGTCACGACAACACAGGTGTCGTCGAAGCAGGCCTCTCCCGAGTCGTTCGAGTCCACGCCGGCGACCACGCTGGTTCGAGCGTTCAACGGCCGTCCAATGCCAGCGACGGTCTCCACGGCGGAGGAGGCCGCCGACCTATTCGTTGACGTTGAGCGTGCGCTACGCATCGATGGCCAGTCCGCGCTCGAGTATGCCGACCTTGGCCATACCGAACAGGTCCTGATCCGCTCGATCATGCGCCATCCCGCATGGATCGAGCCATTCCGTGCAGCGCTGCCAGCGGACCTGTTGCCGGTCGCCGATCTCCACATCACCGCCAGAACCGAATTGGGGCTGCTGCATACCGGTGGAGGTCCCCCGCTCGAGAACATCCCGGCCTGGGAGATCATCGAACCAGAACCGATCGACGTGCTCGTGGATCACTATCAAGCCGCCGAAGCCGCAACGGGAATCGACTGGCAAGTCCTCGCTGGAATCAACCTGATCGAAACCGGAATGGGCCGGATCGATGGGCTCAGCTCAGCGGGTGCTCAGGGGCCGATGCAGTTCCTGCCAACCACATGGGAGGAAGTCAGCGAAGGTGGTGACATCGACGACCCTGGAGACGCCATCGCCGGTGCTGCCCGATATCTCGTACAACGTGGCGGACTCGACGACATCGACAAGGGATTGTGGGGGTACAACAACTCGGACCACTACGTAAACGCCGTACTCGCCTATGCAGAGCTTGTTCGCTTGGACGAACGGGCTCTTCGCGGCTTCTACAACTGGGAGATCTACGTTGGCACCGAAGCTGGAACGCTCTGGCTGCCCGTTGGGTTCCGCGCTCCTGAACCAACGTCTGCGAGCGATTACCTCGCGGCGAACCCGTGGGCGCTTACCCTCGGTTAGCTGTCTACGAAGTCGTCACTTGGATATTCGAGATTGCCCAGCCTTCGTCGGGCATGCCTGCACTCATATCTCCAACGAAGTCGAAGTCTGCGGTCGAGCCCGTATGTGGCGCGCACTGGGAGATTTGGATTGTAAAGTCGCCCTTACCGCTGGGGTAGCCAAACGTGTTTGTACCGGTGGCCGAGCCAGGGGCATTGCCGCCGCTGTATGACGAATCCTCGACGTAGGTAGTTCCATCAATGTTCAGTCGCCAAGTGTCTTCGTAAGCCCCGGAGGACTCCCAGCCACCAATGATGTGGAGGTCGAAAGTGATGCAGATCTCGGTGTGTCCGGCAACCAGGTTGTCGAGCTCAAGCGTCGTGCTCTGCTTACCGCCAAAGACGCCCAGAATGTCCGGAGCTCCTGCTGCAGGCGGATCGACCACGGATCCGTTGGTGAATCCAAACGGTGTAGACCCCACAGTAAAGCCGGAAACGTAGGCCACAGACCCGCCAATCGGTGGAATGCCCGTAGCACTGATCGAGCTACCGCTGCCCAGAAACGTTGACGAAATCGAGTAGTCATCGAAGACCGGAGGATCGAACGGGATGATGCCGGTGACCCATTCGTGGTTGTACGCCACGGCAATGCCGATCTCCACGTCGCTGAGGACGGTTCGGCTGCCAGCGCACCAGTTGGTGTCGAGCTTGCCAAACGTGCAGGCGTAGCCATCGATATCTCCGGCGCCGTCACGCGTGACGTTGCCTCCGAGGTCGAAGTTGGCGGCCTGATATGCCGCTGGATCGGCGGTTGCTGCAACGGCTTGCAGGACGCTCGTTGGGTAGAGGGCGCACTGTGTCGTGCCTGCACCAGCTGCGCAGCCGGCGATGGCAGCCTCTTTGTCGGTGTGGCCAGTTGCGTTGAAGACCATCACGTATTCGATGCGGTCGACGTTCTCGGTACCGATCTCGCCGATGATCGACTGCAGAATGCGCATGTCGGTCTCTGGCTGATCACCGATAGATGCAGCGCGGAGCACGCCGGTTCGAACTCCGGAAGCGGTCGCAGACTTGGCTTCCCAGCCAAAACCGAACTCGATCGATCCCATGATCACCATGAGCAGGATCGGGATTGCGAGCGCGGTCTCAACAATGACTGCACCGCGCTGGTTGCGCCACCGTGCCCGTGCGTTGGAGATTGTGGATCGAACGTGGGACATGTTCATTCTCCTAGAGATCGAGCTCGACGACTTCGACCGAGGTGGTCGAAAGAGTGATGGAGTCGAAGAAACCGGTTGCGTACTGGTAGTCGTATTCGATGTAGATGCCGAGGTTCTGCCACGCGCCACGTTCTGTTGCGGTGAGTCCTGCTTCCCATACGCCGTCGTCTAGGACGCCCTGGACGCCACGATCATCGACGAGGTATACGTTGCATTCGTTTGCACGAGATGCCGTGGCGAGCTCGCAATCAGGGCTGAGATCGGCATCGAGCGTTTCCGCGGAGAAGATGATGACCTTCGTGATGTCGCCGCTAAGAATCTCCGCCTGCGCGTTGATGTTCTCCAAGATTGCTTGGTCCGCACCTGGAGCGTTGCGCTGTACGGAAGCAACGCGGGCGGCGGTACGCGACATGTTCTCGAGCGCGAGATGACTACGGAACATCAGGCCAATTTCGATACCACCGAAGACGACGAGGAAGAAGAAGGGGGCAACGAGTGCAAACTCGAGCGCGGCGGCTCCACGTTCACGGAGTTTGCGTCGCTCAGAGGCTTCGCCGTTCCGGCGCGATTCGCGGAGACGATTCAGGAAGAACATAGGTAGGTCTTCGGCACAAATTTGCTAAAGGTGTACACCAGAAGCGAAGTTCGGGCCGATTGGCCCATACGCCTAGGTCCTGAGACAGAATGCGGACATGCGCATTGCCCTTGGAAGCGATCATGCCGGATACGACCTAAAAGCACATCTTGTGCATCGGTTAACCGAGCAAGGACATGTAGTCCTCGATCTAGGAACAGACTCGACGGAGTCGGTCGACTACCCCGAATTCTGCGCAGCCGTTGGCCGTGCGGTGGTGGCCGGAGAGGCCGATTGGGGGATCGTGCTCGGTGGTTCAGGTCAGGGTGAACAACTCGCAGCGAACAAGGTGAAGGGCGTTCGGGCGGCCCTGTGCAATTGCCTATATACGGCTCGCATGGCTCGCTCGCACAACGATGCCAACGTGCTGTCGATGGGCGCTCGTGTCGTTGGCCTCAGCATTGCCGAAGAGATCGTGGATCTTTTTGCGACGACCGAATTCGAGGGCGGCCGCCATCAGCGGCGCGTCGATCAGGTCATGGCGATCGAGAACGAGTAGCGCCTCCCGCTACTTCTTTTCGGCCGGTCGGCGACCCCGACGCCGTCGCGGCGAATGGTGCTCGCCGCCTTCGGTCAGATCAATGTCGGGGGCGTGAGCCCGAACTCGAGGCCGCGACGCGTTTGTCCGTAGATCGATGAAGAGCTCGTCTCGTGCTGCTTGCTCGGCGCGTTGCGCGGCGCGCCGCTTACGGAAGCGCCTGACCCGGCCAAGAATGTGGTGCACGAAGATTCCACCGAATAGCACCATGGCGGCCGTGCCGAGTGCGACGAGTCGCTTCTCCTCCGTCGACATCGCACCGAAGAAGCCAGATGTCGCCGAATCGCCAGGTGAAAGCGCAGCCACTGGCTCGGCGAGGTCGACGGTGACCGAGTCCCCGGTCACCGACTCAGCAGCAAATGCGAACGGCACCGCGAGCGCTCCAGATCGGGGTTGCGCCGCACGCACACGCAGGAGGATCTCGGCGGTTGCGCCCGCTCGGAGACGGTTGCGACGCTCGAGCAGGTTCGTCGCACCGTCGCCGTCGTAGTTACGGCCGACGACCAGGTCGTCACTCGTAACCGAGACAACCTCGAACGGTACGGTCCACACATCGTCCAGCGCTGCCGTCAGCCGGGTCGTGTCGATGTCGATCTGCCCGGTGTTCTCGAGCGTGATGCGATAGCCAAAGTCGAACCAGCCGTCATTGTCGAGCGTTCCGCTATCGAGTGGTTCGGCCGTCATCGCAACCGAGGGCAACGGCACCTCCACACGAACCGCGGTCGCGATGTCGTTGTCGCCGGGCTCTTGATTGCCGTCAGGGTCGGTGTTTGTGCCGTCGGTTGAGTCATCGATCACCGTGCCCGAGAACGGATCGGAGGCAATAGCGAACGCTGAACTTCGGAATGGCCCAGGCAGCGCCTTCGACGGGATCACGACAGCGTCGTACTGGATGCGGCATCGCTCACCGGGCAGCAATTCGACTCCGGAGACGAGTACAGGATCGATCGTTCCACCGTCGTAGCTCGAGCTCGCGAACCCTTCACATGGTGACGCGGCTTCGATGCGCACCCGCGAGGTGACAAAGGTCGAGCCGACGCCGAATGCCTGGCTGAGCTGATCGTGGACTTCGACGTTCGTAAGCGGGAATGGCCCAGCGTTTTCCACGAGGATTTCGTACGTAACCCCAACTGCACCATCGGGGCGGACGGTGGCTTCGCCGATGGTTTGCTTCGCGACGCCAATCTCGCCCTGGACGCTCAGACGGGTCAGGGTGTTGGCTTCGATGACATCTCCGCCAGAGCCGAGCCCGGTGCCCGCTGGGGTGTTGGCCGAAACAACGACCCGCGTGCTGTACACACCTCGGTTCTCCGGGGTGATCGTCAGGTCGAGTTCGATCGTGCCGGTCTCGCCTGCTGGGAGCGTGTTCCAACCAGCCAAAAGCCGTGTATCTCCGACGTCGCGTGCGGGCCGAGCTTCGAGGTCTTCGAGCTCATCGCCTTCGAGCGGCTCGGTGCTGCGAGGAAGCTGACCAAGACCGTCGAAGTCGGTGTTGACCGCAAGCGTCTCGGACCGAATGTCCCGCACAGAGATCTGCGACGCCGGCCCGAGTGCGTTGAGCAGGTCTTGTTGTACCTGGAGGCTTCGAAGCTCGACGTCGCCGTCGTTCACCACATCGATCGCAAAGCTCACGTCGAAGGTTCCGCTTCCGTTCCAGGCGGGCCGCTTCAGAAGACGTTGCGAGACCCGAAGCGCTGGCTGCTCGACGAATTCGACTTCATCGTCAGCAAACCCAACGGCGGCGACCCCGGTTCCGGCCGGTGAAGACGCACTTGTGGTGACGGTCGGGATAAACGGCCCAAGGACGTTGCCGGGCTCGACAAGAACCGTCGTGGTTACCACAGCCGATGTACCCGCATCGAGCATTGCGCCCCACTCGAGAACATCGTTGCCTCGGCGGCGATCGGTGAGGTCGGCGGTGGGGAGACGCTCTGCGTCAACCGAGACGGTCCGCACGATCGTGCCTGCGTAGATTTCCTCAACGTCTTCGACAAGCCGGACAAATTCGAGTCCGGTGCTTCCGTCGTTGCTGATTTCGTAGCTGGTAGTGACCGTGTATGAGCCGTCTCGATTGTTGTCGACCGATTGTGCGACGACAGCTACCGAGATCGACGGTAGGTCGACCTGCGCTGCGATGACCGCAGAGACATCGCTCTCAGCGGGTGAGACACCCGAGACGCGGAGGTCACCGACGAACGGTCCACCTTCGCCGTTGGGTTGAACGACGACGATCAATGTGATCGTTCCGGCATTGCCCACGCCGATCGACTGATCGGGCGACAACATATTCGTCGACTCGCCCGCGGCGAAGGCTTCTTCGATGACGAAGTCGTTCGAGATCACGCCACCGATGCGGTAGGAGGCTTCCGGGAAGACTTCATCGAGATCGAGCGAGAGTGCCAGGTTGTCGACGCGTACATCTCCCGCGTTCTCGACCTCGACGTTCGCAACGACTCGGAAGGCACCATCGTCGACGTTTTCGACGGAGACGACGCCGCTTTGCAGCTCGAGGCGTGGTGCCTCGGTGAGGGTCAGCTCGTTCGTTGTCGTCACACTCCGGGCCGTGGTCGTCGACGCCGACACTGCGTCGACCGTTGTCGACAGGTCGAAGGGGCCGAGCGCAGAGCCGGGTTGTAGCAGCTGGTTCAATTCGATCCGACATGTGGCTCCAGGGGCGAGCGGCGTGGAAAGGGCCACGCCCGTGCAGCTGTCGAGGTTGAGCGTCTGCTCTAGCTGGCGGTCGCCGTGGTCGGCGGCGATGTTGCTTACGACAATGTCGACGAGTGGCACATCGCCCGTGTTCTCAACGACAAGTTCGTACGCAACGTTGTAGGTGCCATTGCCGTTGTTCGACAGTGCCGTCAGCGAGGACGAGGTATCGAGCGTGACCGTCTCTTCGAACGTGACCGCGTCGAGCACTGCATCTTCGAAGACGGTGGCAAAGGATGGAGAATCGGCGGTTACGCCGACCGTTCCTTCCCATGGCCCGAGCAGCGCCGCTGGACGAACGGTGACATCTTGGGTTCGGGTGCAGCTCTGCGATGGACCGAGCGGCTGGGTGAAGCTCACCGTCGAGCAGGTATCGGTGGTCAACAGATTCTCGACGATTGTTTCGCCGTAGATGTCGTTGACCAGATCGGCCATCCCTACCCGGTACAGGGGAACATCACCGGTGTTGGTGATCAGCGCGCCGTAGGAGACCGTGTAGGTGCCGTCGCCGTTGTTCTGTGCATCGCCCACTTCGCTGCGGAGATCGATCGATGGCCGTTCGACGAAGCGCAGCGGCGTCTTGGCTCGCGCATCGAAGTAGATCGACTGCGGCGTGTCGACCACGAGGGCGTCGAGCTGCTGTGCATCGGCGCTTGCGATCTGTACGTCGACTTCGTACGGACCAACGGCAGAGCCGGGGCGAAGTGTGGCCAGCTGGGTCGAGCTGCACGCTGCGCCAGGGCGGACAGCCTCGGTGCAGGTCGATGTGCGTGTGACCTCGCTGACGAGCAGGTCGTCAAACACCGCCAGGAAGTCGGTGCTCACCGCGATGCCAGGTACCTCGATTTCGCCAACGTTGCGCGCGCTGACGGTGTGTTCGATCTCGTAGGTGCCATCGTTGTTGTTGGTCGCGGTCAGCACCTGATCGATGATCTGTACGAGTGGGACGGTCCGTTCGATCGATACCGGAGCGATGTCGAGCGTTACCTCCGCTGGGGAGGTTGCGGTCGTCTCCAACTCGAACGTGAACGGTCCGCTGACGTCACCGGTGCGCGCGACCAACACGACCGTCCAGTCGCTCCGAGACTGGGAGGCGATCTCATCGACGCTGCTCAGGAGCCCGGTCTGGGTGTGGCCGTCGTAGGTCTCCGATGCAATAGCCCCGTCGACGGCGAGGCTTTCGAGAACGAACGGAAGGTCGCCGAGCGCATCGGCGAGATCGAGCGTTGCTTGCACTCCACGCACCTCGATGTCGCCGGTGTTCTCCAGGCTGCCACGCAGCACGATCCGGACGTTGCGATCATCGACCTTCGCGATCGAGGCGAGGACGATGGACGGTTCGAGGCGAGGAGCTTCGGTGAAGATGATCTCACCGGAACGAGACACGGTTTCGACGATGGCTGTTGAGGTCGACGTCGCCGATGATGATGACTCGACCTCCCATTCGGTCAGTTGTGCGCCCGGTTCGACGAGATACACCTGCGTGACCGAACAGGTATTGGCGTCGCCTACCTGGCTGAACGCACCGAGCGGTCGCCTCCACGAAACCGCCGAGCAACTATCGCCGATTCGCTCTGCGCTTCGGACGATGTCACCAAATTGGGTTGGGCCGTCGTCGCTGGTCGCGACCGATGTGAGGGGCGTGTCGCCGGTGTTCGTGATGGTGGTGGTGAGTGTGACTTGGTAAGTGCCGTCGGCGTTATTGCGGATGTCGTCTTGGCGAACGGAACTCTCGATCGACGGCGACTCGTTCAGAATTGGCTCCGCCACCGTTTGGTTGATCTGTACGTCCAGACCGCGTGGGCTGCGCGCCTCGGCTGCGCCGGTGATGGTCCACCCGTCGAGTTGGGCGCCGGGACGAAGTACGACCGAGTACTCGACCGTGCAGTCTTCACCGACAGCGAGCGAGGAACCAATGGTGAGTAACGCTCCCGACGTCGACTGGCGAGGAAGCCGGGCTCCCACACAGGAGGTGTCGCCGTCGATTGCTTCGAACGAAACCTCCGTCGGTGTTGCTACGCCGTCGGGTTGGGTCGCGAAGTCGATGCGGGTTGCGACGTTCGTAACGTTTTGGTCACCGGTGTTCTTTGCGGTCAGTGATCCAGTGAATCGATACCGTCCGTCCTCGAGGTTGGTGACCTCGGTCGGGCTGAGCGAGACGGCGACGAGTGGGCTTTGCGTAAGCGTGGCCTGGACCGCGGTCGCATCTCGCACTTCACGTCGGCCCGACCGTGCCGTTGCAACAACCGGCGCCTCGTAGTCGGCGCCAGTACTCGTGGGCACGATTCCCGGCAGCAGGACGGTCTGCATGTCGATCGTGCATTGCTCGCCGACGCCGAGTCCCGTCTCGTCAAATACGGCGACACTTCGCGTCCCGCCATTGAAACGTTCGGCGAACAACCCGGCACATGAGTGCGAGGCCGTTCCGGTGAACTCGGTGAGGACCGTGCCCGGCCCGTACATCTCGGCGATCGGGTACCGCACAACGAGCTCATCGACGGCGGTGTCGCCGATGTTGGCCACGACGATTCGTTCGGCGACCGTGACGGCACCATCGGCGGTGGACTCTGGTGCGGTGACGAATTCGTGTTCGACCGTCAGCCCTGGCGCCGGTGTGACCAGTCGACTCGGTGCGGTGGAGGTATCGAGTTCGGCGCCGTCGGGTCGAAGCCGTGCCGAGACTCCGACCTGCACATCGTCGACCACACCACGTAACGCAATCGTTGGAGCCGGAACCCCGACGCCTTCGGCCCAGCTGGCGTCGTCGAAGTTGGGCTCATAGGCAACGGAGAATCTCAGCCGCTGGACGTCACCGTTGGCGAGACGAAGAGGCGTTCCCAGGACACCGGTGTCATTGACGCCGTCGAAGGTGTCGCTACGGCGCAGATCGAGTTCCCTCGACATCGATGAACGTACGATCTCGGCCGTGCGGAACCCATCGGCGGCGATCGCAATGTCGACGACGAGATCATCGATGACGGTGCTGGCTGCGTCGGGCTGTTGTGTACGTAGCGCCGCCGCCCGCGGGTTCGCGAGACGGTTGAGAAACGTGACCTCGTGCTCGGCTACGAACCGCTGAAGTTCGGCGTCCCAAACCGGGGCGGAGATGACCTCGGTGGAGAGTTCGATCGCGGGGCAGCCGGCGACCGCAATGAGATCGACGGCGGTGCCACCCTCATTGGTGATGAGCACCTCGGTCGCTCCGACAAAGATGTCGAGCTCACCGGTTGATGTCGGTTCTTCATCGGCGATTGCGGTGAGGCCGCGGGTTGGTTGTTCCGGAGCGACGACCATCGAGCCACGAATCGAGTAGGCATCGATTGGCTGACGAGCGCGCCCAAGGAAGGCGTCGGCGCGAACCGAATCGCCGACGTCGACACTGCCGAAGAGCCATTGGGTATGGAACAGGGTCTGATCGAACGTGACCTGAACCCGACTGCCGACCTCGCTCATGCGGACGACGGGCCCGCGACTTGAGAGCACAGCATTGGCACCACGAGCCGTCGACACGCCTTCAGCGTTGGTCGTCGACACCGCATCAGCGGTGGCCAACGGTATGACGACGGGGGATTTACACCAGGTTGTTGCGAACGGGTGGTCGTCATCACCGTTCTGGGCGCCAAGGGACCCGAGTGAGCCCACGATGGCCGCGGCCACCAGCACCGTGATCAGCAACACCAAGCGTCGCATGTAGAACTTTCCGTTCCGCCAAGAATGAAGAGACCAACAACCGTTTTTCCGCACCATCACTAGCGCGGAACCTTTGAGAACGTAGTCAATTTTTGCTGGCAAACGGGGGATGCTCAGTGACGAATTGTGGGGTATTTCGTCCACTTTTCGCCGTAGCGTGACCGCGTGAATCGGATCGGAAAGTTCGCTGTTGCACTGACCGTGGTCTTTTGGTCCATCGGGAACTTGATCGTGCGATCATCGACCCTGACCGGACCGCAAGTCGCCTTCTGGAGATACCTGATTGCGGCAGGACTGTATTCGCTCTACCACGTCGCCCGTGTAGGACCGCTTCGATGGTCAGACACGGTGAAAGCAGCGCCGACGGCAATTGCGATTTCCTTGGAGATCTTGGCCTTCTTCATCGCGATTAAGCAGACGACGGTGGCCAATGCCACCGTCATTGGTTCGTTGATGCCGTTACTGCTGTTCGGCGTGGCTATGCGTCGGTTCTCCGAGCGGGTTCCGTTGTCGGTGGTTGCTGCGACGCTCCTGTCGCTCGTCGGTGTCGTGGCGGTCGTGTTCGGCGGCTCGACCGGAGCCGAACTCAACCTGACCGGCGATGCATATGCGGTGGTAGCCCTGCTCTTGTTCGCGGCCTATTTCACCTTTGCGAAAATCGCGCGCGAAACCATGGACTCGTTCACCTTGCAGACCCATTCGCTCCTCATCGGCATACCGGTCATCCTCGCGGTGACACTCGTGGACTCTGGCGAACTCGTGGTTCCGGTAGGCGATCAGTGGTGGCCGGTCTTTGGACTGATCGCATTCCCGACGACCGGGCATCTACTGATCAACTGGGCGCACGGCCACGTGTCGCTCACCTTGTCGTCTCTTATGACCCTCGGGGTGCCCGTCCTGTCCATCGGGGGTGCGGCGATTTTCTTCGGCGAGTCGATTTCGCTCGTTCAGGGGTGCGGTATTCTCGTCGTCCTGCTCGTGCTGTCTTGGGCAATCGTACAGACGAACAAAATTCGACCCGAAGAAAACGAAACCGAGGGAACAACGGTGCCCGCCTAGTGGGTTAACGACCCATCGACCTCGACTCCATCAGCCTCTTGTCGTACCTCCTCGCGTTCGGGGCGGGCGTCATTTCGTTTCTGTCCCCGTGTGTTCTGCCCGTGGTTCCCGGCTATTTGTCGGTCATCACCGGTCTGGATATCACTGCCGTGGACTCCAACGAAGGCTCTGCGTGGTCGCGTCTGTGGCCGATTGCACGGAGCACGAGCCTGTTCATTCTCGGGTTCTCGTCGGTGTTCATCGGGCTCGGCCTTTCTGCGAGTGCGCTCGGCGGCGTGCTCTTCGACAATCAGCTCCTGCTCACTCGACTGTCGGGATTCTTCGTCTTTGCAATGGGCCTGTTCTTGCTCGGGTCGCTGGTGACAAAGAACCCGCGGTTCTTTCAGGAGGCTCGATTCCACCCTGAACTCGGCCGCTTCGGTCAGGGCGCTCCCGCGGTTGCTGGTGTGGCGTTCGGGTTCGGCTGGACGCCGTGCATCGGCCCGGTCTTGGGTTCGATCCTCACGCTGGCCGCAACGGTCGATGGCACCCTGACCGGTGGCACTCTCCTCGCCGCGTATTCGCTCGGCCTCGGTGTCCCCTTCCTCGCGACCGGCCTACTGTTTGGGCACTTGAGCGGAGCGTTCGATTGGATAAGGCGCCATATGCAACAGATCGTGCTGCTGTCGGCGGTGTCGCTGGTCGGCTTCGGCGTGTTGTTGATGACAAACCAGCTGATCCGTATCACCACCGAATTGCAGTCAGCACTCCGAGCGGTGGGCCTCGAATGGCTCGTCAACCTCGGCTAACCACGGAGAATAGGGAATTTCGAAATGGCTAACGGTAAGAAGAAGCAACCAGCACCAAAGAAGAAGGGCATGTCGGCACGAGCCCAATGGGGCATCATCATCGGTATCGGCGTCGTGATCGTCGGAGCGATCGTCGTGAACGGCATTCGGGATGCAGCCGATGATGGCGGAGCAGGCGTGGTGGCCAGGGAGGCGTTCGATCTGCCCAACCTGCAAGATGAGGACAACCCCGACAACCGGGTCCGCCTGGCCGACTTTGCTGGCAAACCAACCGTGGTGAACTTCTTTGCATCCTGGTGCGACGCGTGCGATGAGGAACTCCCAGCGTTTCGCGAGGTCGCCCTCGACCTCGAAGACGAGGTCAACTTCATTTTCGTAAATTCCCAGGAGACCGGAGATTGGAAGCCGATGGCGGAACGAAATGACATCACCCAATTCACCCTGGCCAAAGACATCCAAGGCACGCGCCGCAACGGTCTCTACCGCGACCTCGGTGGTCTCGGAAGCATGCCGATCACCGCGTTCTACGACGCGGACGGCAACCTGCTCGACACCGGACGCGTTCCGTTCACCGAGGCACAGCTACGCCGATCGTTGGAAACGCTGCAGCTCATCGATGGCTAGGCGGCGGCAGGCCCATCGGTAGGGGCACCAGCAAAGGCCTGTGCGATCAACATCCAGTCGCGGGCTGCGCCTCCGGTAACGACGAGGTTCGTATCGTCGACATGTCGGCGCTGGGTTACGACCAAGCAAAAGTCCTCTGCGTCGCCGCGCACAGATTCTGTCGCGTTGGCGGCACCGTACGTCCAGGTGACCCCCGACGGCGCAGTGAGCTCGACGGCCACATCCACATCGGGCACGTCGAGTTTGCGATTGATGTACGACCAGCCGCGGGTAATCACGCCGAGCCGGGCGATATGGGCGAGACGGTCGGTTGCGGGCACGGTAAGGCCGGCAGCGTCGAGGACGTCTTGTCCGTGGGCCCAACACTCCATGAGACGAGCGGTGAGAAAGGACTTTGCGCCCATCGACGGCCCGTACCAAATGACACGACCATCGTCGGTCAGAGAAACGGATGCATCGGCGAGCGACTGCCGGTCTGCACGCCACGCGTCGAGCAGTTCAGACGGTGACATCGTGCGATACGTCCCGAGGGTCGCCTCATCGAGTTGGAGGTCGTCGGTCGCGCTCGCCATCAACACATCCACGTATCCGGTAAATGCCTCCGGATCCGAGATCGCGATCGAGGCGGTGTTGTCAAAGTACGCAAGATGCGCGATCTGGTCGGCGATCGACCATCTCGGACTCGCCGTCGGCGTGGACCACTGCTCTGGGGGCAGGCCCCTAAGAGCAATGTCGAGAGCTTCCTGCTCGGCGAGCAAATCGGCGCGGACGTCGGTAATGGTGGTCATGATGTTGCCTCATGGAGTTGTGCGTTGCCGAGTGGAAGTCCGCCCAGAATCAGATCGAGCATGCCCGCGACCAGCGTGCTCATCGCAAGCCCGGTGTCTTCGGCGATCTCGGACTGCATCAGGTAGAGCGATGAACCCGTGACGACCGCTCCGACGATCGCCGGGTCCACGTTCACGAATTCGCCGCGATCCACTCCTTCAGCAACCAGTTGCCTCACGACGGTCATCACGAAGCGATAGTGCCGATCGATCAGACGACGAGCAGGAGCGTCGTCCGCGAGGTCGTCGAGCATCGGCGCGAACATCTGG
>CALLAA010000248.1 GCA_938002955.1 uncultured Acidimicrobiales bacterium | reverse complement strand
ATCGGGCATTGCCCACAACTACGGCTGGGATGTGGCTCTCACACGCTTGGCATTCATCGTGACCCTGCTGGTCACGGGTGGAACTGCGCTCATTGCGTACGTGCTCGCATGGGTCTTGATTCCTCGTGCCACGCACTGGCCTCCAGCGACGACACATCGTCGTGGTCTCAGCAGCTTCTCAGGCCGGGACCTGGGCATTGGGCTCGTTGCGCTCGGAGCGCTCGTCGTTCTCGGCATTAGCAGCGGCGAAGCTGCTGGTGTTCTTGTGCCGCTCGCCCTCGTCGGTGGCGGCATCTGGCTTCTCGTTCAGAACCCCCGCAGCGAGTCCTCGCCACAGATGGCAGCCCCACAGATGGCGACCGCAGCCATGACCACCCCGAATATGACCACCCAGAACATCGGTGCTCCAATGAACGCTGCCTATGCAGGGTCGACGCCGATGGCCGGTGGTGCAACCCCTCCACCAATGCAGCCGGTTCCGCCAAACAACTACTACGGACAGCCAGCTGCCCCGCAGCCGGCTCCAAAGCGGTCACGCTTGCGCCGGGTAGCGATCGTTGGTGGCATTGGCTTCCTCGGTCTGATGTTGCTGGCCGTGGTTGCGGTTCCGTTGATCGTCATTGGCGCCATTGCTTCGGGCGAAGCCGACTTTGAGTTCAACAGCGACCCAATCATCTACTCGCCAGACACGATTGCCGAGATCCCATCGCTAATCGATCAGGACGGGGGCGAGATCTTCATCGACCTGACGAACGTCGACTTCACCGACCTCGCTGACGATGCCGACCCAATCACCCTCGAGGTCAACCTCGACGCTGGTGAGATCCGGGTGGCTGTCCCCGAGGACGTCCGGGTCACGCTCGACGCCGAAACCGACTTCGTTGGTGAGCTCGACATCTTTGGGTCACAAACCGACGGCATTAGCCCCGAGGTTTCGCTCGACAGCGATGACCCACAGCTGATCCTCGACCTCGAGGTCAACGCCGGACGGATCGAAGTCACCCGGGAAGCTGCGCAATAAAAACCGCAATGAGCGTCTCCGTCGCCCACCGTCAGGATGAGGGTGCACGCAACGACTCACCGCTGGCGCTCGACGACGACTCATCGCTGGCGCTCGACAACGACTCACCGCTGGCGCTCGACAACGACTCACCGCTGGCGCTCCATGCAATTTGCGTGGGGCGCCAGCTCCGCGCATGCCCTGCCGTTTAGCATGACGGAATGATGTTTCGCACCTGTCTTGTCGCCCTGGCGCTTCTCGCCACTGCATGCGGCGGTTCGGACGATGCCGACGACTCTGCGAGTAATGACGATCTCGCTCCGGTGACCACGACGCTGGCCGACGACGATGCCGACGAGTCAGCGGTAGCCGAAGAAGCGGCCACGACAGAAACGTCGGTGGACGAGACGACGACGTCGACCACGACAACACAAGCCCCAGCCGAGACGACCACCGCAGCGCCAGCCACCGCACTTCCAACAGGTCCGATCGAGGTCGACTGCACCAACCTCGAACGCGTAGGAGTGGGACTGCAAACCGGCACGTTCTTTTCTGGCGAAGTCGAGTACACCTACCAATGGACCGTGCCGAGCACCTACGTCGGCGAACCGATTCCCGTCGTTCTCGACTTTCACGGAATCGGAAGCAACGGCGCCCAGCAGGCGGTCTTCTCCGGATGGGCTGCGAAGGCTGAAGCTGAGGGGTTCCTGTCCGTACAGCCGACCGGAATTTCCCTGCCCGACGACGACCGAGCCTCGTGGGAGCTGCCACAGTTCGACTCCGACCTACGAGACGACGTCGCAATGGTCGTCGACCTTCTCGGCTTCGTTTCATCGAGCGTCTGCATCGACCCGAATCGCATATATGCGACCGGAATGTCCAACGGTGGGTTCTTCACTTCTGAACTGGTGTGCGACTTGAGCGGCACTATCGCCGCTGCGGTATCGGTGGCTGGCGTGACCCATCACGACACCTGCATGCCGAGCCGAGCGGTCCCATACCTGGCATTTCACGGCACCGCCGACACGACCGTGCCCTTCGCCGGTGGCGGAGTGTCGACCCTCGAAGGTGCCGATGGGCCGAGTGAGTTCTTCGAGCAGGTCATGCCCGATGAGTTCGCCGAGTTTGCCGCCGACTTTGGCTGCACCGAATCGGCCGACAGCGTCATCACAGCGGAGATCACGCTGACCTCGTGGAGTGGATGCACCGACGACGTCGAAGTTGGCTTCTATGCGATCGAGGGAGCCGGACACACCTGGCCCGGCTCCATCATTTCGAGCGCCATCCCTTCGCTAGGCGTTACCAATCTCGATATCGATGCAACCGAGATTGCCTGGCAGTTCTTTCAACGCCACCCTCTTGCCGAATAACGGCCCAATAGACGGAGCACCATGACCCCCCAACCACGACCCACTCGCTTCGCGCGCCGTCTAGCGGGCCTCGTACTCTTCGCTCTCGTGGCGAGTTCGTGCGGTACCGATGCCGACGATGCCGCCGAGGTCGATGTTCCCGAGACCACGACGACCGTCGCGGCGTCCACAACAACCTCGTCCTCCACGACGACGACCCAAGCAGCGGAGACGACGACTTCCCTAGTCGCTCCAGCGCTTGCGAGCTCGGTGGAGTGGGAGCTGTGCGGACAGCTCGAATGCGCGACTATCGAGGTACCCGCCGATTACGACGACGCCAGCGCGGGCACGATCCCAATCGCGGTCAACATGCTTCGAGCCAGCGATACCGACCGCCGAATCGGCGTGCTGATGATCAACCCTGGAGGACCAGGGGCTCCGGGCACCGACCTGACCCTGAGCTTCGCCTTTGGCGGGTACCCCGAGGAGATAACCGAACGCTTCGACATCGTCGGCTTTGACCCCCGTGGCGTTGGCCAATCGGGCCCGACGTTCGCCTGTGGCGAATCCGGCGAGCAGCTCGAAATTCTGACAGCAGTCGACGATCTGTACGACACCCCCGAGGAGATCGAGGCGGGCGAAGCCGCCGTGCAGCTCTGCGTCGATTCGATGGGGCCACTCGCCGGCCGGATCCACACCGACTTCGTTGTTCGCGACATGGACGAAATCCGCAAGGCGATGGGCGAGGAACAGATCAGCTACCTCGGGTACTCCTACGGATCGCTCATTGGAGCCTGGTACGCCACGTTGTTCCCGGACAGCGTGCGGGCAATGGTGATCGACGGAGCGAACAACCCGCTCGACGAGGAAGACACGTTCGAGCAGCGTCTCGATTCGGCTCGCGAGGAAATTCAGCCGATCGAGGATCTACTGCTCGCGTCGCTCGAAGCGTGCGACAGCGTTGCGTGCCCGATCTACAACGACGGCGATCCCATTGGCTATTACTACGACACGGCGGCAAAGTTCGAGCTCATCAACGAGGCCAACGCGAACAACCCCGACACGGCGTTCCTCGCACTCATTACGCCGTTGTACAACGAGGCATCGTGGCCCCAGCTTTGGCAGGCGCTCGCAGACCTTCAAGAGCGCGACGACCCATCGATCTTTAGCACCCTCGCCGAGTTCCAGCTCGGTGACGACCCCGGATCGGTCAACATCACCGCCCACATCAACTGTCTCGATGCGTGGGCGCTTCGGCCCGACAACGACCGCGAGGTTCAGTTAGCCGAAGCAGCCGAGTTCGCATCGGTCGAGGACCAGCTCAACGCCGAATTCCCGCTGCTGGCGGCTATCGAATCCAACAGCGCCGGAACGTGTGCGTTCTACGATGCGTTCGCTCCCAAGCCTCTCGGCGTGCCCCTCGACGGCGGTGGCGTGCCGATCTTGGTCGTCGGCAACACCTCGGATCCGGTCACCTCGTTCGGCGAGTCCGAAGAGCTCGCGAACGAGATCTTGTCGAACGGCGTTCTCATCGAGGTCGACCACCCAAGCCACACCGTGTACCCCGCGAATAGCTGTGTGAACAACATCGTCGACACGGTGTTGATCGAGGCCGTTTACCCGACCGAACAACTGTCGTGCAACCGCGAGATCACCGACGATTCCGACGTGCTGTTCGATGTGTGCGTGCAGATCGCGCCCGACGTCGACCCGTCACTTTCGGCCGCCGATATCGATCCGATCTGTGAGACGTTTGTCGACGAGTCGTTCACCCGGCTCGGCGAAGACGCCGTGTACGGTGCCCTGTACGAAGACGATGCTGAGTCGGGCGAAGCCATCATCAGCATCCTTCGCGAAGTGATTGCCGCAGCTGGAGGCTGACATGACGATCTTGACGGAACTACTCGCCGAACGAACCACGCTCTTGGTCGATGGCGCAATGGGAACCGAACTGTTCGAGCGCGGGCTGACCGCCGGTGACCCGCCCGAAGCGTGGAACGTCGACATGCCCGAGCTCGTCACCGACGTGCACGCCGGGTACATCGCTGCCGGCTCCGACATCATCTTGACCAATTCCTTCGGTGGCACCGCCTTCCGGTTGAAGCTGCACAAGCTCGACGACCGTGTGATCGAGCTCAACGCTGCAGCTGCTCGTGTCGCACGCGCCGCGGCCGACGCCGCGGACCGTCGCGTGATCGTCGCTGGCTCGATGGGTCCGTCGGGCGAACTGCTCGTGCCGATGGGGGAGATGACCCCCGAAACCGCAGCCGACGCGTTCGCCGCACAAGCCGAGGGGCTTGCCGAAGGTGGAGCCGACATCTTGTGGATTGAGACGATGTCGAGTCTGGACGAGGTCGAGGCTGCGGTGGTCGGTGCTCGACGAACCACCGACCTGCCGGTCGCCGCCACGATGAGCTTCGATACCGCCGGGCGCACGATGATGGGTGTGACGGGCATCGATGCCGCGAAACGGATGACCGGCCTTGGTCTCGCTGCGATCGGCGCGAACTGTGGCAACAACGTGGCCGAGACCGAAGCGGCCGTGCTCCAGATCAAGGCCGGTGCAGGAGACACGCCGGTCATCGTCAAGTCGAACGCTGGAGTGCCCGAATTCCGTGGCGAGTCTCTCGTCTACAGCGGGTCACCCGAGATCATGGGCGCCCACGTTCGTCGCATGATGGACGCCGGTATCGAGATCATCGGCGGATGCTGCGGCACGTCGACCGGGCACCTTGCGTTTATGCGCGATGTCATGCGCGGCAACGTCGAGGCGCCAGAACTCGCAGCGCCGGGCCCGAACCGACCCGACGACGACCCTGGCAGTGGTGCAGGTGGAGGCGGCCGGGACCGTTCGAAGCGCCGTCGGCGCCGCGCTGCCTAGCGGAGCTGGTTTCGCCGCTCAAGCGAGGACGGACAGCCGACGGACTGCCTCGTCGAGTACGTCGTCTCGCTTGCAGAACGCAAAGCGGATCAAATGTCGGCCGGCTTCCTTCGTCGAGTAGAAGACCTCGCTCGGCACAGCCACAACACCGGCGGCCTCGGGTAGCGCAAGGCAGAATTCGATGCTCGTGTTGGGCAGGTTGTTTCGCTCCGCAACGCCACGAATGTCGCATGTCAGAAAGTACGTGCCCTGTGTGTGCAAGACATCGAACCCCGCTGCTGCCAGACCGCGCTGCAAACGATCTCTCTTGGCCAATAGTTCGTCTCGAAGGCCGTGGAAGTACTCGTCGCCGAGCCGAAGCCCAACTTCGACGGCGGGCTGGAGCGGCGCAGCGTTCACGAAGGTGAGGAACTGCTTGGCGGTCATGACCGCATTGCGCAGGTCGGCGGGTGCGGTCAGCCAACCCACCTTCCAGCCGGTGAAGGAGAACGTCTTCCCCGCCGAGCCAATGCTGATCGTCCGTTCGCGCATTCCAGGAAGCGACGCGATCGGAACGTGCTCACCGTCGAACACCATGTGCTGGTAGACGTCGTCGCTGACCACGACAAGATCACGCTCGATCGCCACCTCGGCGATGTGTTCGAGTTCGGCCCTTGTGAAGACCTTGCCCGTTGGATTGTGCGGTGTGTTGAGCAGGATGACTCGGCTCTTGTCGCTCAAGGCAGAGCGAAACGCATCCATGTCGAGCGGGTAGTCCGGGGCTGCCAACAGCACTGGCTTCTTCGTAGCTCCAGCCATCGCGATCGATGCGCTGTAACTGTCGTAGCTCGGTTCGAAGGTGATGACTTCGTCTTCGTGGTCGCACAGGGCGAACATCGCGCCCGCGATGGCCTCGGTCGCGCCGGCGGTGATGAGCACTTCTGAGTCGGGGTCGTAGGTCAACCCGTAGAAGCGTTCCTGGTGCTCGGCGACGGCCAAACGCAGGCCGGGCTGACCTGGTAGCGGCGGGTATTGGTTGGGTCCGTTCAGGACGGCGTGGGCCGCGACTTCGGCGACCTCGCGTGGTCCGTCGGTATCGGGGAAGCCCTGTCCAAGGTTCACCGCTCCGGTCTTTTGTGCCAGGGCGCTCATCTGAGCAAACACCGTTGTTCCGAACCCGTGAAGACGAGGATTGCGCAGAGCTTCGACCATGGTCTCAGATTCTGCCACGATGGTGCGCTGTGGTCGCATCTCAGAACTCTTCCAAGACGTTGCTCGGCGTTGATACCGGTGGCACGTACACCGATGCGGTTCTGCTCGATGCGGAGTCGCATGCGGTACTCGCTTCGGCCAAGGCCCTAACGACACGTCACGATCTTGCCGTTGGTGTCTCGAACGCGTTCGCTGCGATCTCTTTGAAGCTCGACCCCGAATCCGTCGCGCTCGTGTCAATCTCGACGACGCTCGCGACGAACGCGGTCGTCGAGGGCCATGGCAGTCCCGTCCTCGTGATCCTCGTCGGGTTCGACGATCGCATGCTCGCCCGGACGGGGATTCACGAGTCGTTTGGCGATGCGGTCGTGGCGACCGTGGCGGGCGGCCACAACCACTACGGGAGTGAAGTCGCCCCGCTCGACGTCGAGTGCATCGAGTCGTTGCTCGCCGAGCACGGAGCGAACGTCAAGGCCGTCGCCGTCGCGTCGACGTTCGCGGTTCGGAACCCTGCCCACGAACACCACGTGCGCGACCTCGTGATGGCCAAGACCGACCTGCCCGTCACCGTTTCGTCGTCGCTCAGCGAGTCGCTCGACGCTCCCCGCCGTGCGCTCACGACCGCGCTGAACGCACGTCTCTTGTCGCGTATAAGCGACTTGGTCGCGGCCGTCTCCACTTCGCTCAAAGCACTCGACATCACGGCTCCGGTGATGGTCGCAAAGGGAGATGGGTCTCTCGCTGCGGCCGACTCGGTAGCACGCCGCCCGATCGAAACCGTGTTGTCGGGTCCGGCTGCGTCGATCGTCGGAGCGGCAACGCTGTCAGGCCTCGAGGACTTTGTTCTCTCCGATATCGGCGGCACGACCACCGATGTCGGTCAACTGCGCGCTGGCCGGCCACGACTGGTTGCCGACGGTGCCCGGGTCGGCGGGTGGCGGACAATGGTCGAAGCAATCGATGTGCGCACGACGGGTCTCGGTGGTGACAGCGAAGTTCACACCGATCGCATGGCGATAACCGTGGGTCCTCAGCGACGAGTGCCGTTGTCGCTTCTCGCGACCGTTCACCCCGACATCATTGGCCAGCTCCGCCGTGACCTGCAGGAACCACCCTCGCGAGACATCGCAGCGACATTCGCGTTTCGAGTCGACGCGAGCGATGTGCCATCGGGTTTGTCGTCGATCGAGCAGCGTGTGTTCGACCGGCTGAGCACGTCTCCGGCGCCGTTGGTCAAGGTGGCCGCCGGAGCGTTGGAGCGCCGATCGCTCAGCGTGTTGGTGGACAAGGGTCTCGTCCACTTGTCGGGCTTTACCCCATCTGATGCCGCCCATGTTCTGGGCCTGCAAGAGAACTGGTCGTGTGAGGGGGCAGCCGCTGGCGCCGAGCTCATGGCCTGGTACACGGGCGAGGAAGCCGCCATCTTTGCCCAGCGCGTGTGGTCCGAGACCGTGCGGCGGAGCGCTGGCTGCATTCTCGACGTGGCCTTCGACGATGCCATTGGCGATTCGCTCGCAAACCCGCTCGCCGATGCGATTGCGTCGGGCGAGCCGCTGGTCGGTGGTGTCGCCGTGTCGTTTGCCCCGGTCGCTCCGATCGTTGCTGTCGGCGGTCCGGCTGGCGTGTATTACGCCGAGGTGGCACGACGATGTGGGGCCGAGTTGGTATTGCCGGCCGACTTTGCTGTTGCGAACGCGGTGGGTGCAGCTGCGGGTCACGTGGTGGTCCGCAGCCATACCGAGGTACACAGCGATGGGCCAGGTGCGTTCCGTGTGGTCAGCGGTGACGGTGCCGAGAGTGTGAGCGATCCAGCCGAAGCCATAGAACGAGCTGTAGAACTCGCTCGGGGTGTGGCGACCAACCTGCTCGCGGATCGGTGTGCGGGTCTGGCCAGCGTTGGTCCGGCGATCGAGCACGTCGATATTGAACGCCACGATGCTCCTGATGCCACAGGCGACGAAGGCCTCTACGCAGCGGTTGTCCGCATCGAACTTCGCGCTCGTCCAGTCGCCTCGATCAACTCCGGGGTCAGACCCTAAAACTGATCGAGGGGGCTATCGATCAGGTCGAGGGTCTGACCCCGTACCTGATCGACGGATGTGTTAGCCCAACAGAACGAGGCCGCCGATGGCGAGCGGCACCATGAACAAGGCAAGGCCGAGGGCGATCAGAAGGAGCTGTTTGCGGGTCATCGGCCGCTATTGGCTGGCATCGGCGGTGAGGTCGACGGTGAGCGTTCCGCCTCCCCAGCCGTTTGCCTGATCGCGCCCTTCGACGATGACCGTGGTGACATCGTCGGGAATGACGATGCCGGTCTGGGAGCGGGTGAACGGTTGCTCACTCGCATGATCGTGAGTCAGGACCCTGACACCGAACTCGGTGCCGTCTTCGCCGACGACTCGCCATGCGTCGGCGTACCGCTCGGGCGTGTCGTAGGGCGAAGAGACGGTGACGTCGAAGCGCCAAGCGCCATCGCCTTCGGGCGTTGCCTGCGCCGCGAGGATGTCGGGAAAGTCATCGGTGCTCGATGCGTGGACGGTCGATGCGGTAACCGACTGTGGTGTGACGGGCTCAACCACAGTGTCGGTAACGGATGTCGCCTCGTCGGCAACGGATATGTCGTTGTCTGCAACTGATATCTGCTCGGCTGAGTCTGACGAGCACGCAGCAAGAAGGAGCGCTGCAAACGCCGCAAGCGCGAGTCGACGCGTCATGCGGTTGCCATTGCCTCGTCGGGCTTCTTTTCGAGAACCCGCGGCGGGTTTGCTTCAAGCACGATTGCCGCGGTGATCAGAGAGACGGCGATAACGATCGCGGAACCAACCGCATCGCTCGGCCAAATCTCGCCGTTGACGATGAGGCGAATGGAAACCAACAAGGTGATCACGATGGCCAGTTCGAGGACGATCTGCCACACGAGCTTTGGCGCTCCGACCCACCAAAACATCAGCACGACCAGACCCCAGAACACGCCGGCGTATGCGACGGTTCCGCTTGGGAACGTACCGACGTCGAGACCTTCTTGCGGGCCGACTCGACCGACCATGTTGCCGACAAGTCGGGTCAGAACGAATCCGAAGATCGAGGTGACGATGATGGCAATCCCGGCGCGAATCTCGAGGAAGAAACCGATGGCGGAGAGGAGAATCGTTCCGGTGATGAGGAGCCAGCTTGCACTAAAGATCGAGGCTCGATCCCAGATGCTCGTGTCCGTTCCGTCGAGCAGCCACTCCATGACGGGCTCTTCGACCTTGAGAAGCATCGAGCTTCGACTGCGAGCGATTGTGGCCGCCGCGATGAGCAAGCCAACGGCGGCGATCCATGCTCGAGCCCAACTGTTTCGCATGGCGCCCAGACTAGCCCCGATAGCGGTGGCGGCCAGTCAGTCGTCCCGATCATGCTGGGTTGTGCATCGACGCTAGGGTCGCTTGCGTGTCTCGCCACATTCGCTGGGCTGTTGTTGCCGCTGTCATCACCGTTGCGCTCGGGGCGTGCGCTGAGGTTCCCGACCACCCGCCTGTGCGGGGATCCAGCGAGGATCCGTCAGCCCCCTTGGAGCGGCCATCGGCCGAGGTAGTCGACCCGTCCATCGTTCGCGTCGTCGCATTCGGGTGTGGTGCGCCGACGCTCGGGACCGGGTTCGCCATCGACACGAACCTGATCGTCACGAACGGCCACATCATCACGGGACGAGACCCCGAGACCATGACGGTCCAGCGCTCTGACGGCACCGAATACGATGCGGTGCTTGTCGGATTCGACGAGGACCTCGATCTGGCGCTGTTGCGGATCGACGGAGACCCCGACTTCCGGCCACTGAACCTCGTGACCGAAGTGCCGATAGTCGACGGCGTGGCGATCGGTATTCGGACGCGCGAGGAAGAGAACATCATCAACGAGGTGGAGTTCAGCGTGGATGCTCCCGTCGTGGTGAATTGGGACGGGGTATTCCGAGACACCGAGTCGTCGTACCGAGGTATTCGCATCGATGCCGACATTCGCAAGGGTGACTCGGGTAGCCCGCTGCTGATCAACAACCGAGACGTGATCGGTCTCGTGCAGTCCAAGACGCGGGGCTTTCCACGGGGTTATGCGGTGCGGTCGGCGGAGATTCTCGATTTCGTGAATTCCATAGACACCTCGGTAGAAGTGGTCGCTGATCGCTGCGCGTGAGATAGTGGGCGAACTATGTCAGCTGTCACACCACACATCACCGGCGTTTTCGACATGCTCAGCGCCCCCGGTTCACCCTTCGAAATCACCGAAATCGAAGCTCGAGGGCAAAAGTACACGGGGTACAAAAACGCCCCGCCCCAAGTCCGTCAGCTGTGGATGGCCATCAAGGCCGATGACAGCGAGGACTACCTCGTCTACGAAGACGAGCGGATGACCTACGGCGAAGCTCGCGCCCGCGTTCTGCAGGTAGCGAACGCCCTCATCAACGACTTTGGCGTCCAGCCCGGCGACAGCGTCGGCCTTGCCCTGCGCAACTATCCCGAATGGGTTCTTGGTTGGTGGGCGATCCAGATGGCGGGAGCAGCCGCCGTCGAGATGAACTCGTTCTGGAACGGCGAAGAAATGACCTACGGGGTCACCGATAGTGGCTCAGCGGTCATGATCGTCGACCAGGCCCGCCACGACGCACTCGTGCCACAGCGTGACGCGATCGCCGCTGCAGGTGTCGATATGAAGATGATCGTCGTGCGCGCAGACGACGAAATCAGCGAAGGGTCAATGCACTGGGCCGACCTCACTGGCCCCGAGACCGTTCCGGCCGTTGAGTTTGGGCCCGACGATCGCGCTGCCATGGTGTACACCTCGGGCACGACCGCATTCCCCAAGGGTGTTGTGCATTCCCAGCGCAACGTGGTCACGAACCACATGAACATGGTCGCGCTGACGCTCGGTATGCGCTTGGCCGAGGTCTCGGCGATGGGCGGCGACCCGCTCGCAGCCGCCGGTGCCGTCGAGTCTGCGCCGCAGACGGTGATGCTGGTCGCCGTACCGCTGTTCCACGTGACGGGTTCACACTGCGTCATGCTGCCGATTACCGCAACGGGCGGCAAGCTCGTGCTCATGTACAAGTGGAACGCGGAGAAGGCACTCGAACTGATCGAGCGTGAGAAGGTCTCGGCGTTCACCGGCGTCCCGACGATGACGATGGACATGCTCGCGTCGCCCGACTGGGAGACCCGAGACACCTCGACGTTGCAGTCGATGGGAAGTGGTGGCGCACCGAACCCACCGCACATGGTTGCCAAGGTCGACGACATGGTCGAGAACGCGTCCGCAACACAGGGCTACGGCCTCAGCGAGGTCAGTGGAATCGCCACGGCGAACGGCGGCATCTTCTATAAGGAGAAGCCGGGTTCGTGTGGCATTGCGCCCCGGGTTGGCGAGACCAAGGTCATCGATGAGGACGGCAACACCGTGCCAAACGGCGAACGTGGCGAGCTTTGCCTCCGTGGCCCGCACGTGTTCGTCGAATACCACAACAAGCCTGAAGCAACCGCCGAAGCAATCGACCCCGACGGCTGGTTCCACACCGGCGATATTGCGATCATCGATGACGACGGCTTCGTGTCCATTGTTGACCGGGCCAAAGACGTCGTCATTCGAGGCGGCGAGAATGTGGGCTCGGCCGAGGTAGAAGCGGCAATCGCCCAGCACCCAGCAGTGCACGAGTGCGCGGTGTTTGGTGTGCCACATGAGCGTCTCGGCGAAGAGGTCGCCGTCGCCGTATATCCACTCGCTGGCGAAACCATCGACCCCGCCGAGCTCCAAGAGTTCGCAGCCAAGTCGCTCGCCTCGTTCAAAGTGCCTGCGCATGTGTTCGTTCACGACGAGCCACTGCCAAAGAACCCGAACGGCAAGGTCCTCAAGCGCCAGCTCCGCGAAGACGCTCAATAGCCTCGGCAGCGGCTTCGCCGATTCTGCCGCCTCGGCTCTTGAGCCCGTTGTCCCCTTTGGGGAGCGTTCATTCGCCACGCAGGCTTTACGCCTGAGGCGGTGTTCGCTCTGGGGTGGCTTTGGCGTGTGCTTCGCCACGCAGGCTTTACGCCTGAGGCGGTGTTCGCGCCTGAGGCGCGTCGCTGCCTCCAATCTGGAATAGGTCGCCCCTTGAGTTGGCTAGTCTGAAGCATGTTCTTTAAACGCGAGCCCGAGATGATTTCCGCCGCCGATGCGCTTCCAGGACGCGCCGAAACAATGCCTGTCGCCGCCGAACACCTGGTGCTCGGTAACCCCATGGTTCCTCCGTTTCCCGACGGGA
>CALLAA010000247.1 GCA_938002955.1 uncultured Acidimicrobiales bacterium | reverse complement strand
TCGGCGACATCGATAATGGCGTCTGGGACGCCGGTGATGCCGAGTACAACCGCCCATCCGATCGCCCCGACGGACACTACCGATAGTGCGATACCGATGGCGCCGACGAGCAGTGCAGTAGGCAGACGGCCAACGACGTTGGTAATGGGCCGAGCGATCAGCGGGTTGATCAGGTTGGCTCCGAGCAGCGCTATCGCCGCGCCGGCCCCGAGCAAGCCAAACGTTTCTCCGAGTGTGCCGTCGCCGACGAGGGTGATGATCAGCAGGAGAACGCCAACGGGAAAGACGACGATACGTGCGATCCCTCGACGGATGAGCAGTAATCCAACGTAGAGGAGGAGTGTTCCGGCGAGCGGAAGAAGTAGACGAGGTTCCCAACCGGGTAGCGCGAGGGCTATTGGGAAGCAGATGACGCCGACGATCGACAGCACGGCACCCGCGGGAGTGTGTGTGATGGCGTGCAGGTCGCTGATGTTCGCGCCGTCTCGCAACGCAGCTAGAGGGCTCACTCGTCGAGCCTGTATCGAGGGCCAGACCGCAGCGAGCATGGTGACGACGACACCGGTGAAGACGGCCCACACGATCGTCCACGGGGATAGCGGGAGTCCGGTGTCGTCGGGGAACCCGAGGGCGATGAGTGCGGCGCGGAGTAGCCAGGCCAACCCGAGACCTGCGGGAATGCCGACGATGGTCGCGAGCACGCCGAGCATGAAGGCTTCGCCGAGCATCAACCTGGTGACCTGCGCCCCGAGTGCGCCGACCGCTCGAAGCAGGCCCAGTTCGCGGATTCGCTGGCCGAGGGTGATGGAGAAGACGTTGTAGATGAGGAACGAACTGACGATCAAGATGATGATCGCAAAGACGAGCAGCACGGTTCGGAAGATGTTGAGCACCTCGCCGAAGTCCCCTTGAACTTCCTCCAGGACATCTTCTTGGGTCCTGACATCGATGTTGTCGTCGACGACGGAAGCGATTGCCGCCATGACCGAGGCCCGATCGGCGCCCTCGTCCAAGACGACGATGATGTCACTGAATCCGCGTCCGTCGTTGATGAGTTGTACCGCGGTTGGTTCGTCGAAGGCAACGAGTCGCGCACCCACGAGCGCATTGCGATCTGGGTCAGCGAACGTGAACGTTCCGACCAGCGTGTAGGTCGTCCCCTGTTCGGTCTCGGTAGGGACCTGCACGCGATAGCTCTGGCCGAGCTCGTAGTCGCCGTCGGCGAATGCATCGATGTCGAGCGCAAACTCGGTGGGGCCAACGGGGGCGCGGCCCGACTGCACGAAATATCGCACGTTCGGATTGCGGTCTCCCCAAAGCACACCGAGGTTTGGGCCCGATGCGGCGAATGTGGGTTCACCTTGGCCGTCGATTGGGATGACCCCGATGCCGACGACCCGCGGTTGTGCGGCCCGAATCCCATCGAGTCCTTCGATCCGGTCGAGGTGATCGAGCGGTACCGTCGGCGCGAGAAAGTCGTTTCCGAATTCAACGGTTGGTCGCACGGCGATGTCGTATCCCGACTCGATGTTCGTGGCGAGCTCGTCAAAGGTTGAGCGGAGGCCGTCGGTGAAGATGAACACCGCGCACACCGCCGCGACGGAGAAGACGATGGCGAATCCGGTCAACGCATAGCGAAGTGGTCGCTGCAGCAGGTTCTTGCCGATGAGGCGAAGGAGCACGGCTTCACGCTATCTGTCTCTGGGGCTGGTCTTTGGCCGCTACCGTTTGGAGTGTGATCCCTCGCCGTGTGTTACTCGCCGTCGTCGGTTGTCTGTTGATGGCGACAGGGTGCTCGTCATCGCCGGCGGAAGCGACCGGTGATGCCGGCCGATCGACGACAACGACGACCGTTGTGCAGACAACGACGACGGCGCCACCTGCGCCTCCCGACCTGGTTCTACCCGACATCGCCCGGGCCGATATTGGCCAGGAGTACACCGATGCAATCGTGGCCATCGACCCCAATGGCGACGACACATCGATCGACGTTGCAAGCCGCGCCCCTGCTGGGTTTTCGACGATTCAAAATTCGCGTGGTCGACTCACCGGGTTTCGCTGGCAGCCAGAGCGGGCCGGTCAGTGGGATGTCGAATTCACGGCGACCGACACGGGCGGGTTGTCGGCTACCAAGACGATTCGACTCATTGCCCGATACCCGCGGCCACGAGATGTCTTGGTCGCAATGGGCGACTCAGTGGCGGCAGGTTTCGGACGCGACCGAAGCGACTTTGGTGGGACCGATGAATGCTTCCGGAGCGAAGGTGACTCCTACGCTCGCCATACGTACGATGCGCTCGTCGAGGCAGGATCGCTCGCTGAGGACGCAGAGCTGTTGATCGTCGCTTGCGCCGGCGCAACGGCGGCGACGCTCTCCTCCTTCGCTGTCACGGCAACGACCGTCGACGGCGAGGTCGTCGGCGAGCCTCAATCTCAGCTCGATGCGGCGATCGAACGAAACCCGACCATCGTGACGCTCACGGTCGGGGCAACCGATGTGTCCTTGTTCGACGCGGCGGCGCTCACGAACCCAGGGGCCGACGGTGATCCGAGCCGCGCGATCGATCAGTTTCTGGTCGACAATGCCCTTCGGCGACTTGCGACACACCTTGGGCTGACCCTCGATGCGCTCGTCCGTTCGACCGATGCACACATCGTTGTGACCACGTGGTACGACCCGACAGCGGCAGTTCCCATCGGCGTTGACGGCTGCACCGGTGAGTGCATGGTGTCGGTGATGGCAACGGTCGTCGAGGCGACGAATGATGTCATCATCGATGTCGTCGCCGCGCAGCCTGCCGGTCGGGTCAGCGTGGCTCGACTCGATGGGCCAGCCGATATCTGGGAAGCAACCAATGGCCTTGGACCCGATGTCTTGCGCGACGGGCTCGGGCCGCTTCAAGGTCTCGTCGATACCTTTACGAGTGGCACGACTGCTACCTGCGCCGATGAGGGCTCGCCCCCACAAGACCTCATCTCGTCACTCGACTGTTCTCATCCCAACGAGGATGGTCACCGCGAAATCGCCCGAGTGGTCACCGAGACGCTTCTCGGCATCTGACCGACCTGTTCACGGTCGGTAGAGGAGTCTCCTAGGCTGGCCGTTCGGAGAGAAGGGAATCACGTGGTCGCATCGATTGCGGTCGGCCGGCGCTTTGGGCCGTACGAAATTCGCGATGTACTCGGCAAGGGTGCCTCAGCGACCGTATATGTGGGTCGCCGGTCCGATGGCGTGGACGTTGCTGTCAAAGTGTTGTCGAGCTTCGCGATGGGTAATGCCGACTTCCGACGTGCGGTACCCCGAGAATTCAATGCCCTCGAAAAGATCGATCATCCCGGTGTCATCTCGGTGACAAAGATGGGAACGATCGCCGACGTTTTGTTCATTGAGATGGAATGGGTTGATGGGCCAACACTCGATTCGACCCTGCAAATCGGAAAGCCGCTCGAATTGGCGCTCGCGGTACAGGTCGCCATCGAAGTGGCCGAGGCTCTGACCGCCTGCCACGACGCTGGAGTCGTTCATCGAGATGTCAAGCCATCCAATATCTTGCTGCGAGGTGGGGAACATCCGGTGCTCTTCGATTTTGGACTTGCCCAGGACGCCGACGATCCCGATGCCGAACCGGGCCGCCTCTACGCGACGCCGATGACCGCCTCACCGGAGCAGGTAGCCGCGAACGGGATGATCGACGGCCGCGCCGATGTGTATGCCCTCGGAGTTACGCTCTTCCGAATGGCGACTGGCAAGTTGCCGTTCTATGGCGAGCGGATGGATGTGTTGCGGATGCACGCAGAAGCCGAGCCGCCATCTCCGACATCGATCAACAAATCGTTGCCACCATCGATTGTGTCGATCCTCGATCAGGCGTTGCAGAAAGATCCCGATGATCGTTTCGCAACTGCGTCGGCATTCGCCGATGCGCTTCGATCGATCGATCCAGTCGACCTTGAGACGCAATCTCGATCCAGGCGGCTCTTCGGCGGAGGCCGCCGTAAGTAGGTCTCGGGAACCTCAGTCGAGAACGAGACGTGCCGGGTTTGCAACATGGCCAGCGCGGCCACAGAACCAGCAGGGCGCACCAGGGGTGTCTCGCCAGGTCACCTCGCAGATCGAGCACGACAGCACCGTAGGAATGTCGGTGGACATACCGCGAGCAGCAGCGTCGTGATCGGCGGTGGTGAGTGGCAGGTCGGTGGCCATGCACGTGACAATAGGACCAACACTCGGGCTAGCGGGTGGATGGATGTCCCCAAGGCGTGTTCTCCCGTCGAAAATCGCTGCTCCGGGGCGCCGATCGGCTACCGTGCCCAGGTTGGCCAAGTGGCCGTAACTACCCCTACAGAGGACTCACCATGAGCACGCCTTGCCCACCAGCAGACGGATCTGCTGCACGACAGACCGAGTTCGATTCCGCACCCGAAATGTGCATCGATCCGGCCAAGACCTACACCGCCGTGCTCGACACGTCTTTGGGTTCGATGACGATTGCTTTGGACGCAGCGGCTGCGCCAAAGACCGTGAACAACTTTGTTGTTCTCGCCCGGTACAAGTACTACGAGGGCATCATCTTCCACCGCATTATCAACACGTTCATGTGCCAGGGCGGAGATCCGACCGGCACCGGCCGCGGTGGTCCTGGGTACAAGTTCGAAGACGAGCTTCCTGCACCGAACACGTACAAGATCGGCTCGGTTGCCATGGCGAATGCCGGTCCGAACACAAACGGCAGCCAATTCTTCCTGGTGAGCGGCGCAAGCGGCGTCGGCCTACCGCCGCATTACTCACTGTTCGGTCAAATCACCGAGGGACTCGACGTCCTCGACGCCATGCAGAACGTACCGACCGATCGCTCCGACCGGCCTCACGACGACGTCGTGATCAACTCGGTGACGATCACCGAGAGCTAGTCAGCACTTCGGCCTGCGCTACGTGTGCGGGTGGATCAGTCTTCTGTCGGCGCAAAGCCGAAGTTGCCTGGTTCGCTCGCATACGCGCCAGCCGATGCTTCGCGCACCAACGTGGCTGTTGCGATGCCGCGATCGGGGAGAGCTACGCCCACTCGGGCCGTGATCGACGACTCGGCGAGACCTGCGACCATGCGGCCAGCGAGCGCGAGCGCTGCTTGGTGGCCGCGCACACCACCTGCACACAGAAGGAAATGGCCGTCGGCTTCGCTTGCGAGCATGTCGGAAGGTCGCACGATGGAGAGCAGCTGACGTGCTGCTTCCTTGCGGCGCATCTCGTCGTCGACATCGGCTTGGTCGAGTAGGACGACGGCGGCCATGAACGGACGGTCGGCTGCGGTGAGTTCATCGAAACGCTGAATGACGGCGTCGTGTTCGGGGAGACCGGTGGCCAGGTCGACCTGCCAGCGTCGCTTCGACGATGCTTCGTCGACCACGATGGCCCCAACTGCGCTCACGTATTCGCCCGCGTCGTTCGTGACTGCCTGGGCGCGAACCTGGTAGCTGACCTCGCTGCCATGGATCAGGAATGCGATTGGTTGATGGAGTTCGGCTGTGTTGGAAAAGATCTCGTCCCAGAAGACGTCGAGAAGGGTGCGATCACCTTCCATGATGTGCATTCGCCAGTCGTCTCCTGGCACGCAGCGCATGAGTTGAACGAAGGGCGCGTTCGCTTCGAGGATCTCGCCGCTTCTCGCCGCGTGGAACGCGGCAACAGGGAGGAGGCTGGTGAGGGCTGTCAGTGGCTTCATGGCTATTCGTCTGTCTCTTCGGTGGATGGACTGGACTCGAATGTCTCGGGTGCTCCGACGATTTGCAGGGACTCTGCGATCTCGCAATCGGTTGCGTTCTTCGAAAGTTCGTAGTCAGGCTTTGTTTCGACCCGTGAGTCGATCCCACTCAGCTGTTGGGTGCTGACCGTCTGAAGGTCGAGGACCACAGCGAGTGCCTCGCCGTTCGATCCGACTTCGATCTGAACCGGCAGGGCCTGGCGTTCGGTGGTGGTCGTGACAACGTTGGTCGTTGGGTCATAGGCGACGAAGAAGGCGGAACTGCCGGGGGCGACCGATGGGTCGATGCCGAGGTTGCGAGATGTTGGGGTCATCGTCGAGGCAATGGAGACGCCGTCGTCGAATCGTTCGATGATCGCGAGCCGCCGAGCGCCGGTTCGGTTCTTGATGATGGCGAGGTCGGCGTCTGGCATTGGAACTGCGTTGAAGACCACATTGTTGGTGGTCAGATTCACGCCGGTCGTCTCGACGATTTCCGGGTCGTCATCGTCGTTGATGGGGCACCGGATGAGGTCGAGGCGGACCAGAGCGAATGAGTAACGCCCTTCGACCTCGTTGGCCTTCCAGACGCGTTCGGGCTTTTCGGTCGTCGTTGTTGTCGATGCGGGGGGAGTGGTCGTGCCGGTGAAGGCAATGCTGTCGGGGGTTGTGTCCTTGCCCGTGAGCGTTGAGTATCCGAGCCAAGCGGTCGCGATCAGGAGTAAGCCGAGCAACACGTAGGCGCGAGGCCCGAACTCTGAGGAACTAAGCGACGATTGCGGCACTGCGCCGGCACGCGTTCCGAGTAGCGGAATGTCCGCTGACGGTGTTGCGCGCGGAATGCTGGTCACAACCGTGTCGATTAGGTTGTCGTCGACGCTTGTGGTTCCCTCGCTTAGTCCAAGAGCATCCGATAGCCGCTGGTCTTGGAGAGAACCTTTGCGGGCGCGTGGCTTTGGGCGCTCCTTCGGGACGTCAGCCTCAAGATCGGGCGGCTCGGTGATGTCATCGACGATGCTGTCGATGGACACCAGTTCCTCTGGTTGTGCTTCGACAGGAATTCGAAGCAACTGACCGTTGCAGCGCTCGCAATAGGACGCGTCAGGGTCATTGCGTGCACCGCACAAATAGCAATCCGAAGACGACGAAGCTGACATAGCTCGTTTCCATCGGTTTCAATCTGTCAAAGATGAGGCTCAACGGTCACGCAGAGCGGTCCTATTCAGTGGAAGGTTTCTCCATCCGTTTCGACACCTTCCAGTCGGCGGCGACGGCCCGAGCTTCTTGCTCTAAGGGAATCTCGAGATAGGCCTGTCGGTGGTTCCGTAATCGCCGTAGGTTTGAGAAATAGGCGCCGAGGTATGCACTGAAGAAGCGCAGCGCCCCCATTTCGGCAAATTGGCGTACGTGGACAAGTTCGTGGGCGAGCAGGGTCGAGCCGGTGTTGGTGATGTGGTCGTCGCGAAGAAAGACGAAGCGTCCGAGTGTCATCCCGTCTGCGGCCGGAGGGAGCAGGTTCGTCCGAATGAGACGAACACGTCCGAGTACTTCGTTCGTTACGTGATGAAAGTCCTCGATTTCGAGCGGATCGAGCCATCGCCATCGAGGGGCGCGAACTGATTTCATGCGGTGTCCTCCTCGCCCCAGAGTACGTGTTCGTCGCTAAACGAGCGGCATCGACGGATCCCAAACCACACGGATGTACTTTGCCAGAGCGGTTGGGTAGGCTCTTTTCATGTCTCGGCTGTGTGCGAAACCAACTTGCTCGGACCCAGCGGTCCGCTGGTTCGACATTCTTGCTGCCGAGCGTCGGGTTGTTGAACGTTCCGAACCAACACCATCGACGATCCCGTTATGTGATCCGCACGCAGCCCGGTTCTCGGCCCCCATTGGCTGGACGGTCGACACCGAGCAACATATTGAGGTCAGCCCGTCCGCTCCGCAGGCTCCGGTCCCCGAGTCGGGTATCGATACGCCATCGCGTTTGTCGACGGCGTTGACCGCTTCGGAGCTCGACCGGCCTCGCCGCCGCAAGCACGATCGTGACGCACCGTGGTTCTTGGCTGGGTCGTCCGACGTCGCGGACCCTGCTCCGGTGGCGCCACTTCTGCCCACCGCCGACGATGACGACAGCGACGAGTCGATTCCGACAGCTGGATCTTTGCTGCATCGTGCATTCCATGGTCCAGATCGGGACGCCGACATCGCGCGAGCCAAGACCGCCGATCGCGACTCTGCGGTTTCTGCTGTTGGTGAAGACGACGTTCAGGTCGCCGAGGTCGGCGATCTCACGACTCGGCGAGCCAAGCAGACCGAACCCGGCGGCTACGACATCGAGTTGCCGTTCCCGCCGTTCGAACCAGCACGACACGTCGCTGTTTCATAAGGGTGGCGCGTCGCCGCACGAACCAGAGTCGCTCGTCGACATCGGACGCTGCTGTGCAGCTTCCAGACTCGGTATCGGTGGCCGGGCCGCCTCGTCGTCGCCGTCGCCGCCGTCGGGTTGACCGTATTCGATTCGGCATCGTTCTTGGTTGTCTCGGCATTTGCGCGTCTGCGTTGTTTGCGCTGCCGGTGGCCGAGGACTTTAGGGAATCGACATTTGAGTTCATTCGCGAAGAAGCCGGTATCGGCGGAGGGTCGACGGATAGCCAAGAATCAGACGCAGATGACGCGGTTCTGGTCGAAGTCGCAAACGAACCATCGATTCGCTTCGACACATCGGTCTTCGTCGATCCCCGCATGGTCGGGATGTCACCGCCACAAAGCGTTGAGGGCTTGTTGACGTTCCGCGGATCGCCGACGCGCTCGTTCTATGGTCGCGGTCCGGTGCCACTGGAACCGCGTGTGCAGTGGCGCTATCCCGAAGCTGGCGGGTTGTGCCGCTCGTCGTCGGTCGGTGGGGTAACCCGCGGGTGGTGCGGAACGGGTTGGACGGGACAGCCAACGCTGTTTCGACTGGACGGGCGTCTGTGGTCGATCTTTGGGGCGCTCGACGGAGCCGTGCACTTCCTCGATGCCGAGACCGGTGAGCCGCTGCTCCCGAAATTTCAAACCGATGACATCATTAAGGGCTCCGTCACGGTCGACCCCGATGGCTTCCCACTCGTGTACACGGGGTCGAGGGACAACTTCTATCGGGTCATCTCGTACGACCAAGGAACGCCTGTCGAGCTGTGGAGTCTCGACTCGGAGTCCGTGAGTCCCCGCAAGTGGAACAACGATTGGGATGGTTCGGGTCTGGTCCTCGACGACTGGCTTTTCGTGGGCGGAGAGAACAGCCGAATCCATATTGTGAAGCTCAACCGAGGTTGGGACGACGATGGATTCGCGACGGTCGACCCCGAGCTCGTGTTCGATGCAGCTGGATGGGACGACGAGCTCCTTCAATCGGTTGGTGACAACGTGTCGATCGAGAATTCCGTTGCGGTCAGCGGCGACACGTTGTATTTCGCGAACTCAGGTGGCCTCGTCCAGGGTTGGGACATTGCGCCGCTTCGATCGGGGGAAGACCCAACGAGGATCTTTCGCTATTGGGTCGGTGACGACGTGGATGCCTCGATCGTGATCGACACCGAAGGCATGCTGTACGTCGCTGCCGAATACGAGCGGGGCAACGCACGTGCTCGCGAGCTCGGCCAGTTGATCAAGCTCGACCCGTCGGTCGGTCCCGACGAAGATGCGTTGGTCTGGTCGGTGCAGGCGAACACGGGTCTTGAGACCGGCATCTGGGGTACGCCGGCGCTTCACGACGGCGCGGTCATCTTCGGGAGTCAAGATGGACAGTTCAGGGCTGTCGACCAGCAGACCGGTGAAGACCTATGGGATATTGCTGGCCTGGGCTTTCACCTGTGGCAGTCGCCGGTCGTGGTCGACGACGTCTTGATTATGGGTGACTGCTTTGGGACCCTGCGCGGATATGACGTCAGCGACGTACGCCAACAGCCATCGGAGCTTTGGGAGTTGAAGATCGATGATGGCTGCATCGAGTCGACCCCGGCGGTTTGGGACGGGACGATTGTGGTTGGCACCCGACGCGGAGGCGTCTATGGGATTTCTGACGGGTAGCCCGACCGGTTAGGAGGCGTCAGGCGACCAGTCGTAGAACTGGCGCACGAGCGCCTCGATGCTGATACCGGCGAGCGTCCACTGCTCGGTCTCGCCGTTTGGGCCAGTGGGTCGCGGGATATGTCGCGGCGCAACGCCGTTGGCTTGTTGCGTGATGCCTTGAGTCACGGCAAAGAAGGCCTCGGTGAAGTCTCGGGCATCTCGTCCGTCACGAAGCTGTACATCAACTTCGTCAGCGAGCTGTTGAACCAGTGCGGTGTATTCGGTGATGATCTTCTCCTTGCCGTCGTGGAGGGCCTGGGTTACTGCTTCTGGAGTGTGCTCTTGTGTGGCGGCGGTGGCGCGGAACGCTTGCACGAGTCGAATCTCGAGCGTGTCGTTGACGAGTTCGTGTCCAAAGGCGCCGATGTGGCGAAGGATCTGTTGGAGGTTGGTCTCTCCGCGGCGGTGTGCTGCGATCTGTTCGTGGATGAAGGTCCGACACGTCAAGAGCCAGTCGTCCTGAGAATTGCGGGCGAGATCGGCGATCGTGGCGTGACGGAAGGCGTCTTGAGGTGATTCGTCCTGCACGGCGGCGGCTCGCCACGTTCGATAGGAAATACCGCGTGGAACTTCGGCCTCTTCGATCGAACCCTCGAGCGTGGCGATATCGACGCCAAAGGCGAGGCCGTTTGCACGAAGCGCACCCTTCGCGGAGTCCATGAGGCGGTCGCGGACTTCGTCCACGGGGTACTTCGGAGGACGGCCGCGTGTGCGTCGTGGTTCTGCCATCGTGTACTGCTTTCGTTCGAATCCCGCCCCAGAACAGGGGTTACCGTTCGGTAACGATTACTGGAGAACTCGAGCTACGTGTTCGGTTTGGGACGTTGGTTAACATTGCCGAAACATTACGATAACAAGATTGTTACATTCTCTTGGCTTTGGTGTCAGCTCCGATGCCAGATTGGGCCGGTCGCGGTGTCCTCGACCGTGATGCCCATTTCGCGCAATTCATCGCGGATCCGGTCCGCCTCGGCGAAGTCCTTATTGGCCTTCGCATCGACCCTCGCAGCCACCATGGCCTCGATGTCGCTATCACCCTCGCTCGCAACATCGGCGACCCCGACCTCGAGGCCAAAGACGTTCGCAAGCTCGATTGCCGTGAGCGCCAGCGGAGTCGCCGCGGACTTACCAGCGTCGATTGCACCATTGGCATCTCGGACGAGTTCGAACACGGTCGCCATGGCGTCGGGGGTACCAAAGTCGTGGTCCATGGCAGAGCGGAACCGGTCGATGGCTTCGGCGTCACGTTCGGTCGACGACAGGTCGATGCCGACACCCGTTGCCTTGCGAACCATTGCATCGAGACGCTTGATGCCATCTCTGGCCTGGGCCATCACTGCGTCATTGATCTCGATGTCCTTGCGGTAATGCGTTTGGAGCATGATCAGTCGGAGTGCGCGGGCATTTGCCGGGTCTTCGGCGAGGACATCGGCGATGGTATTGAAGTTGTTGAGCGACTTCGACATCTTCTCGCCGCCGATGTTCAACATCGCGTTGTGAATCCAGTACTTCGAGAACGTGCGGTTTGCTGCGATTGCTTCAGCACGTTCGTTAGTGTGGTGGGGGAACACCAAGTCGTTGCCGCCGCCGTGAATATCGAAGCCGTCGCCGAGAATGCCGAGGCTCATGGCAACACATTCGATGTGCCAGCCGGGACGACCTGGCCCCCAGGGTGAGTCCCACGTCGGTTCCCCCGGCTTGGCTGCTTTCCAGAGGGCGAAGTCGAGCGGATCTTCCTTGGTTTCGTCAACCTCGACACGGTTCAGGCCGTGCTCGGCAATCTCGTCGGGGGTCCGATGGACGAGGTCGCCGTATCCCTCGACCGAGCGCACGCGGAGATACACACCCGAGTCGGTCGCGTACGCCGACCCGTTGTTCATCAGGACCTCGATGAAGTCCACCATCTCCTCAACAAACTCGGTCGCGTGTGGGCGGTCGTGCGGCGGGAGGATGTTGAGCGAGTCCATGGCCTCGATGTACACCGCTTCCCAATACTTGGCGATCTCGGGTTCGGTCGTGTCTTCGGCGAGTGCTCGGTTAATGATGTTGTCGTCGATGTCGGTGACGTTCGCGACATGGTGCACGCGGTAGCCCGACCATTCGAAGTACCGGCGCACGATGTCGTAGGTCATTGCCTGTCTGGCATGACCGAGGTGCGGGTGGCTGTAGACTGTGGGTCCGCACGCGTAGAGCGACACTTCGCCGTCGTTGCGAGGGACGAATTCGACGATCTCTCCCTGCAGGGTGTCGTAGAGCTTCATGATTCCACCTGCACACCAACAAGCTCCGCGGCTTCGCGCAAGCCAGCGCCGGCGTGTACGTCACTTCCCGTTCCGGCCAGAATAGCCTTCGCAAATGCGTCGATTGCGTCGCGTGCTCGTGGCGCGTCGAGGTCGTCATCGAGGGCAGCCCGCACGTTCCTCAACGTCATTGCGGGGTCGGGCCCAACGCCTGCGGCCACAGCGGCAACAATGCGTTCATAGCGTTCCTGGCCGTCTTCGATGTCGCCATCGAACCATTCCCAGTCATCGCGGTAGTGGTGGCCCATCAGCGCCAGCCGGACCGCTTGGGGAGCGTGGGACTTCACCAGTTCGCTGACAAAGACAAGGTTGCCGAGCGACTTCGACATTTTGGTTCCTTGATAGGCGACCATGCCCGCGTGCATCCAGTGTGTGGCGAACGTCTGGCCGTAACCGAGCTCACTTTGCACCCGCTCGCACTCGTGGTGCGGAAAGATCAGATCGCTTCCGCCGCCATGGAGATCGAGCGTCTCTCCAAACTCGGCCCAGCTCATTGCGCTGCACTCGATGTGCCAGCCCGGTCGACCGGGGCCAAACGGCGAGTCCCAGCGTGGCTCGTCGTCGGCGGACGGTTGCCACAAGATGAAGTCGAGCGGGTTGCGTTGTCGAAGATCGGTGGGTGTGCCACCGCGCTCGGCGGCGAGAGCGAGCATCGTGTCTTCGGCGTACCCGGACAATCGGCCGAACTTCGGTGCGGTCGCAACGTCGAAATAGGTGATCCCATCGACGGTGTAGGTGTGGCCGGCATCGCTGAGGCGCTGCACGAGATCGATGATCGGCGCAATGGACTCGGTGGCGCGTGGTTCGGCGTGCGGCGGCCGGGTGTTGAGCGCTTTCATGTCTCCGTGGAACCGCTTCATTTCGGTCGCGGCAAGCTCCAGGAAGTCGATGCCGAGCTCGCGCGCCTTCGGCAGGATCGAATCGTCGACGTCGGTGACGTTGCGGACCATCTGCACCTCGTGCCCAAGATCTTCGAGGCGGCGAATCAGCAGATCGTATGTCAGGTACGTGTTCGCATGACCGAGATGTGTGGAGTCATATGGTGTGATTCCGCAGATGTACATGCGGACGATGGGGCCTGGCTCAAAAGGCACGACCATCGATTGGGACGTATCGAAGATATGCAGCACCCCAAAAGGGTACCGGTGTCAGGTCGTGGCCCGGTTGCTACGGCGCAGCGACCACGCAGGACGTGCCTGCGTCTTCGGTGAATTCGAAGTCGCCAAGCAGCGTCAAGCCCGAGTCGTTTTGCTGGAAATCTGGGATCCCCGAGATGATGACGTCGACGTCGTTGGGGTCGGCGCCTTGCTCGACCATTTGATCTCGATACGCCTGTTCGAGTGCAATCGATGTCTGGTCGTAGGCAGCCTCCATGCAGGAGCTACCGCCGATCACCGTCTGAGCAAAGGCGAATGCCGCAGGGGTCAGTTCGTCGTTCTCATCGGTCCACGGCAATGCTTCGACGACTTGGTTAACAATGCCGCGGTCGGTGGTGACGGAATCCATCGTGGCGACTGCGTCGACTCTGGGTCGGACGAATTCGATGGCATCAGCATCGATGATGACGCCGAACGTGCCGTCAGCTCGTTCGACGATTTCGACGCCGTTGGCATCTACGCAGGTGTCGACATCGCCGATCGCCCGCATGCGGATGGTGTCCGTGCTCACGGTTGCTCCTGCCACGGTCGTCCGTTGTGTCCCGACCACGGGAACTTCGGCTTCGATGCGGGCTCGACAGTCGAGTGCGATCGGCGTGATCTCGACGATCCTCGCTGGACCCTGTTCGATATCGACCGACACCGCCGATTCCTCTTCGACAATGTCTTCCCAGGGCCAGTTGATGTCGAGCCATCCAAAGGACACGAAGGCGATGACGAAGATGAATGAGAGCAGGACGATCGACGCGATGGTCGTCAGGGCGACAGCTGCTTTGCTCATGGGAACTCGATTCTACGTCAGGCGGAGGATTCGTTGGGCTCGTGATCCTCGAGGTTCGGGGCCGTTGGGTCGGGAACGGACGTGCGGCCAAAAATGGCCCGACCTGAGCCGGTGGCGGGATACCAGCTCAGGTCGAGTGCTCGGACCGGCCCTAAGGGGGGACATCGGGCGGGTCCTGCGTCGAACCAACGGGGGGACATTGGTTCAGCGGATGTAATCCAACACCGGGCTGGTGGCGGGTACCGGCCCGGTGTCAGACACACATATGACGGCCGGGTCGCGTCAAAAGTCGCGACAAGTTACTGTGGCGTACGTCACAAGGTTGGGAAGGTGTGATCGTCGGGTGGAATCAGAGGATTCCGTCGACCAACTTCTCGACAACGGCCAACTGGTCAGCCGTCGGAGTTCCGGCGATCTGCGAAGATGACGGATCCTGCACAGCCCAGTACGCAAAGGCTTCTGCGAAGTCTCCAGCGCCGGTCTGAAAGTCGCTCGCGTACGCGTCTGGCCACCATTGGGTGTCTTCGATACCGCGAGCATCGCGCCAGTCGTTTCGATCGTCGTCGTCGAAGTGGGTTACATCGATTGCATGACCGAGCTCGTGGGCCAAGATGCCAGCGAGGGACTGCGGTGTGTCGCCCGGCCGCACGAACATCTCGATGTGTTTGTCGTACGGGAACGTAAGTCCGCGGAAGCCAGAATCCGGGCCGCTGTAGGTGATCTTCCAGCCCGGTAGCGCCGCTTGCCAATCGAACGGAAGCAGGGCCTCAGCTGCGGCTCCCATCGATTGCGGCGTGATGTCTACCGCCGCGACCGAGGTCGCTGTTTGTGCAGGAGCATCTTGGTCGATCGAGGTCGGAGGTATCGCGTCCTCTGCTGAGGCTGCGACCGCGGCTCCGTCGGCGAACTCGACGGTGGTAGACGTCTCCGAGCTTGCCACGATGCTGCTTCCCGGCAAGATGAGCGCGCTCCGTGGTTGTACTCCCGACCCTGGCTCTGGATTGGGTTCGGGCGTAGAGCTCGCCGTTTCGGTCGTGGACCCGGTGTCGGCGGAAACCATAACGAGCGTCCCGATCGACACCGCGCCGACGAGGGCGCCAGCTCCCGGAACCCAGAGCCTGTTGCGGAACCAGCGGACGAGTCCGTTGACCGACTGGCGGTCTTGCTCCATGGCCGACAGCAGCTGTTCGGCAATAAGTTCCTCTCGCTCGGCGAGCGATGCGGCCAGTATGGACAGGTCTTGATCTCGAAGCGGGACCGTGGTGCCCGGTTGGTTGTCGCGCAACACGTACACGAGTGACAGGTAGCGCTCGAGGACGTGATCGTGCTCGGCTGACGAGAGTGGCAACGCGTGCCCGGCGGCCGAGAGGACGTTGTCGTTTAGATCGATGGTGAGTTCGGCACGTTGGGGGATGATCGGACCACAGTCGAGTGCGTACAGGCTCGTGATCTGCGAGACGATCGAATCGTTAAGAACTCGATGCCCAGCCTCGAAGTCGCTGAGTTCGCCCACGGTGAAATCCCCGCGAGCCGCGAACGCTTCAAGGTCGGCCCCTTCACGTAGCCGCGCTTCGGCGAGGAGTTGGCCGAGTCGATTTGCCGGTACAACTGTCGATGTTCCACTTCCCACGTACCTATCGTCGGCAGAACCGGCGAAAGATGTAAGAGGCAGAAGGCTTGTTTAGCCGCCGCTGATGGCGTCGAGCACGTTGCGGAATGATGCCCAGATCGCAGGGATCAAGGCCGCGAAAAGGCCCATGAACGACGAGATCAGGACCATGCCGAGGATAGAGATCCACGGGATCGCAATCTGGCTGATGATCTCGCCCGGAATCGCACTGATGATCAGCGAACCAAGTCCGATGCCGAGGACCGCACCGAGGATTGCGCCGACACCACAGATGATCGCTCCCTCCCAGAGAACCATCGTGAAGACCTGGCGACGAGTCGAGCCAACAGCACGAAGGAGACCGATCTCTCGAAGCCGCTCGAACACGCTGAGCGCCACGGTTGCAAGAACACCGACGAGTGACACAAGGATCGTTAACGTCAGCAGAATCGTGATGATCCGCGTGATGAAGCTGATCTGGTCGGCAAAGGCCTGGCGGAACTCGGCCGATGATTGGAACGACAGGTTCGGGTACGCCGATCCAATCTCGTCGAAGGCCGCATCGGCGGCGGCGATGCTGACGCCGTCACCGCGCTTCGCAGCGATCCAGTCCGTGGTGCGCTGAGACGAGAAGTCGTTGAATCGATCCAAGGTGACCAACACACCACTGGCGACCTGGGCTTCCTCGAATATCGCGACGACCTCGAGGTCGGTGGTTGCGCCATCGGGTAGGTAGGCGGTCAGCGTGTCGCCTACACCGAGTCCCAGGTCTTCGGCGATCGAATCGCGAAGGGCGGTGGTCTCGTTCGACATCGACGTCAGATCGCCATCGGTGATCGAGAGGTTGAACAGCCCATCGAGTTGCTGGTAATCGAACGCCGCAAGGTCGGCCCCGTACCCGATCGGGTCGCCATTCACCGTGATCGCCCCCTCGGGCAAGGTGCCGGTCTCGCCGGCGATAACCGGTTGGCTCGCAAGGTCTACAGACCAGTACTTCACTGCCGTTACGTTGCCGAACGCAGCGTCTTCGGAGATGAGTTCGACGACCTCATCGGGGATATCGGCCTGGTCGCTCGTGACCAGGTAGTCGGCTTGCACCGAAGTATTGAGAATCCGGTCGAATTCGGCCGTGAACGAGTCGCCCAACACAAACGTCATCGACACTGCGGTGAGGCCGATCATCATGATCGCGGCGATCGTGCCAGTACGCCTTGGGTTCCGGGCGGCGTTGTCCTTAGCCAAGCGGCCTGGCGTGTTGAACACCGTTTCGAGCGGTGCGCCGAGAAGTCGGCTCAGTGGCCCGGCGACGAGTGGGCTGAGAAACAGGATTCCAAGGAACGTAACCGCCGCACCGCCTCCGAGCGGTACAAGAACTCCGGTTACAGTGTCCGATCCACCAAACAGTCCAAAGGACATGATGGCGGTACCGATACCGGTGATGATCAGGCCGAGCACGTAACGAGCGATTGACTTTTCTCGCTCTCCAGACGAACCGGTGATTGCGGAAATTGGGGAGACCCTCGATGCAACGAACGCCGGAAACGCAGCAGCGAGCATGGTGACGCCTACGCCGACGAGAAGAGCGATGACGACAGTCGCTGGTTTGATCACAATACCAAACGAGGGAATGCCGAGACCGGCTGCGTTTAGGACCGCCCGGATGCCGAGCGCGATCACGACACCCCCGACGAGGCCGAGTGCCGACGCGAGGACTCCCATAGCGAATGATTCAGCGAGGACAGAGCGAAGAATCTGGCGCGGTGTGGCGCCGATTGCGCGCATGAGCCCGAGCTCACGTGTCCGCTGACTAATCGTGATCGCGAAGATGATGATGATGATCAGTGCTGAGACGAACAGCGAGAGCATGGCGAAGCCGAGGAGGATGCCGCCGATGATGTCGAGCGCCTGGTTGAACTCGGCGGTCGTATCGGCGATGAGTTCCTCTTGGTTCTGCACGAGTACCCGAGGAAATCCTTCGTTGGTGTTCAACGCGGCGTCGATGGACGTCATCAGTTCGGGAATCTCGACGCTTCCATCGGCGACGATCGAAATCGCGTCATAGCGGTCGCCGTAGACCAAGTACTCGCGGAGCGTGTCGTTGGTCATCGACATATAGGTCGGTCCTTCGACGTATCCCTCGAAGGTGTAGGTGCCGACGAGCGTTCCTTGCCGACGTCCCGCCGGGGTTATGAAGTCGTACGTATCCCCAACGACGAAACCGTGCTCGGCGAGGCTGTCCGGGTCGATGACCCATTCGGTGTCCGCCGCCGGGGCGCGGCCAGACAGAATCGAGAGCACCGTCGAATCGTCAGACCAGCCAAAGGCCAGCTGCGGGGGGCCCTGAAGCGTGATTGTCGTGCCATCCGGCTTGATTGGCTGAATGCGATTCTCTTGACCCTCACCGGTGATTTCCAGGCGGGCCTCGGCAATGCCGTCGACATCGTCGAGCGCATCGATGTCGGCTGCGGTAATTGGGTCGAGGTCAGGGTCGAACGCAGAGATGCCGACATCGATACCGGCGACAACCTCTTCGGCGAGATTGCCAAAGACATCCTTGAGACCATCGCGAAGGATGAACGAGGACGACACAAAGCCGACGCCGATGACGATGAGCAACGTCGTGAGCAGGAGCCGGATCTTGCCGGCCCACAAGTTTCGTAGGGCGAGTTTCAACATGGGAATCAGCCGTTCGAAGCGGCGCGCAGCGATTCGAGAATGAGATCCGTGGTTGGCTCGCGGAGTTCACTGACGATCTTGCCATCGGCGAGGAACAGCACCCGGTCCGCGTACGCGGCGGCGACCGGATCGTGGGTCACCATGACGATGGTTTGCCCGAACTCGGTAACGGCTCGTCGCATGAACGACAAGATCTCGGCTCCCGTCTGGCTATCGAGGTTGCCGGTTGGCTCGTCGGCGAAGATGACATCGGGGCCCGACGCCAGGGCACGCGCTACGGCGACACGCTGCTGCTGTCCGCCGGAAAGCTCGTTTGGCTTGTGCTTGAGTCGGTCGGCGAGCCCAACCGCCTGGACGACCTCGTTGAGGAGTACCTCGTCGGGCTTCTTCTTGCCGAGGTCGAGCGGCAGGGTGATGTTCTCGATGGCGGTGAGCGTTGGGATCAGGTTGAAGGCCTGGAACACGAAGCCGATCTTCGTGCGACGCAGCAGGGTCAGCTCTTTCTCCGAGAGGGTGCTGAGGTTGACTTCGCCGACCATGACCTGGCCTGCCGTCAATCGATCGAGGCCAGCGAGGCAGTGCATCAGTGTTGACTTACCTGAGCCCGATGGACCCATGATCGCGGTGAACTGACCTTGGTCGAACGACACGGTCACGTCGTCGAGGGCACGAACTTCGGTGTCGCCTGACCCGTAGATCTTGCTCGCCTGCACGGTACCCGCCGCTGCAATCTTGTCCTGGGTTGCACTGTTCATGAGGTTCTCCTGAGTCGCTGCGTACATCATTGTCGAATCCGGTGTGGGTGACGTCCCCCCACAGGATGATTTCCGTCTCGTCCGAGTGGATGAGGAGCGCGAGGTAGCCGCTATGAGGTGGACGCATCTCCAGGCGAGATCACGCCGGCTTCGTAGGCCGCAATAACGGCCTGCACTCGGTCTCGGGCTCCCAACTTCATGAGGATCCGGCCGACGTGGGTTTTGATCGTGGTTTCGCCAAGGATCAATTCCGTTGCGATCTCGCTGTTGGACAGTCCGCGCGCCATGAGGAGCAGGACGTCGTTCTCTCGATCGGTGAGCTCGGCGAGCCCAGGGTTGGTACTCGCAACCGGAGCAGCGACAAAGTCGTTGATCAGGCGGCGTGTCACGCTTGGGGCGATGAGCGCGTCTCCGTTGGCAACGACGCGGATCGCATCGAGAAGGTCGTCTCCGGGAGCGTCCTTGAGCAGGAAACCCGACGCTCCAGCGCGCAAGCTTGCATAGACGTATTCGTCGAGGTCGAAGGTGGTCAACATGAGCACGGCCGGAGCGTTGGGGACCGCGGTGATGCGTCGGGTTGCCTCAACACCGTCGAGCTCTGGCATCCGAATGTCCATGAGCACGACATCGGGTTGTTGTGCAGCGACCATCTCGATGGCCTCACGGCCGTTACTGGCCTCGCCGACCAGCTCGAGATCGTCGACGCTTTGGAGGATCATGGAGAATCCAGCGCGCAGGAGCGGCTGGTCGTCGACGATGACGACCGAGATCATGACGTAACCACCGTGGTCGCCGCGATTGGGAGCGTGGCGGTGACGACGTAACCGCCACCCGCTCGGGGGCCCGACGAGATCGTGCCACCAAAGGCTTCGACTCGCTCTCGCATCCCGAGCAGGCCATGCCCGGGGGTTTCCGGACGATTTGCGCCAGCCCCGTGCCCGGTGTCGGAAATGTGGAGTGAGATCGAGTCCTCGGCATAGGAAAGGGTCACCGTCGCAGTCGCGTGCGGCCCGCCGTGCTTGCGAACGTTGGTCAACGACTCTTGTACGACCCGATAGCAAGAGAGTTCGATCATTGCGGGGAGCGGACGTTCAGTACCTTCGACCGTGATCGATACGTCGAGTCCGGCATCGCGACACTGGTCGATCAGTTCGTCGATGCTGGAGAGGTCCGGGGACGGGGCATAGGGAGTGCCATCGACTCGCAGGACCCCAACGATGCCGCGAATGTCGTTGAGGTTGGTGCGGCCAGTGCTTTCGATGGCACGAAGGGCCTCGACGACCGCGTCGTCGTCTTTCCCAACGAGCCGGCGCGCTCCTTCGGCCTGCACGATCATGACCGACATTGCATGGGCGACGACATCGTGGAGTTCGCGAGCGATTCGGTTCCGTTCCTCGGTGACGGCGGCTTCGGTAGTACGGGATTGCTCGGCTTCAGCGTCGGCCATCTCCGCCTCGAGCTGCTGAATTCGGGTTCGACGGTTGCGGATCATGTCACCTGCGGTCCACGCGAACTGCAGCATTGCGAGCGTCGTCAAGATGACGCCGACGCTGACGTCGTCTTCGGTGGGAGCAAGATAGCCGCTGACCAAGACGGTAAGGACCGTCATCAAAAAGATTGGGAGGGTACGAGCCGACTGTCGTCGTTCGGGTGCGTAGAGCGCGGTCGAGTAGATGAGTACGGCCAATGCCCAGATCGCTCCAGAACCCGGATAGTTCATGACCCAGTAGGCCATCGCGAGAATCGTCGCAATCCCGAGTGAAAGCACGGGGCGATGCCGGCGAATTAGCGTAAGCAGCGCCGGGGTCAACGACAGGGCCACGCCGAGCGAATCGAGCTGGCGATAGCCCGCATCATCGACCTGAAACGACAGCACGTGGACGAGGACGACGGCCGCAGTGACGGCGACATCTACCGCTCGCGGGTGTTCGCTTAGCAACGCTTCGGTGCGATTCGCTTTGGGGGCCACGCCATCACCTTAGGAAGCGTGGAGGTCACTGTCGTCCCACTCGAGGTGGAGTCGGGTCGTCCAAAAGGATGATTGCCCCATGGCGCCCATCGAGACGGCCTCGGTACGGGTAACGTCCTAAGCGTGATTGGTTGGGCAGTGGATCTCTTCCACACGGTCGAAGAACTTATTACCGAGTTGTCGCAGAACCCCTGGTTCTTTGCGATCCTCTTCGCGGTCGCTCTATTGGACTCGGTCATTCCGATCGTTCCGTCGGAATTCAGCGTTATCGCCGGCGGCGTTTCTGCGGGCGCCGGCACGCTCATCGACGACCGTCCGGTCCTGTCGATCGTGCTCGTGATTCTGTGTGGAGCACTCGGCGCTTATGCGGGCGATTCGTTGGCGTACTGGATTGGCAACCGCAGCGATCGGGTGTTGAAACGAATCTTCTTCCGCGGGGAGAAAGGCAACGACCGCCTGTTCGCTACCGGGGAGCAGATCCGCAAACGTGGTGGCATGTTGCTCATCACTGCACGGTTTATCCCCGGTGGCCGCACCGCGATGACCTTCAGTTGTGGACTCACAGGCCAGCCGTTCCTGTCGTGGTTCACCAAGTGGGATTTGTTGGCGACGTCGTTGTGGGCGAGCTACGCCGGCTTGCTCGGGTACTTCGCTGCGAGCGCCATCGAGAACCAAACCACTGCACTGTGGCTGGCGTTTGGCTTTGCACTCGGCGTCACCTTGCTTATCGAGATCATCCGCTGGGCATTCGAACGACTGCGCGGTGGATCAGAGTCTGAAGCCGCCGCTGGAGCGTGAGCGTGGCGTCTTCGGCTCTACCTCCGTTGCGCGAACTGATCCTCGACCGGCTCGACAGCGGCTCGGTTCCTGGCGAGCGCGACGACGACTACAAGGTCGTGTTGGCCGTCGAAGGAGGTGGCATGCGTGGCGCAGTGTCGTCGGGCATGTTGCTCACCCTCGAACAGCTCGGACTGCGCAACAGCTTCGACGCCGTGGTTGGTACGTCGGCGGGGGCCATCGCTGGAGCTTTCTTTGTCACGGGACAGGGAACGTCCGGGTCGGTCCTGTACTACACCGTCCTCAATAGCGAACGGTTCATGAACCGCCGGCGCTTGCTCCGTGACGGTTCGGTCATGGATCTCGACTATCTGATCGATGATGCGCTCGACCGTCATGGGTTCGACTGGAACGACCTCGTCGACTCGGACATCCCGATTTGGGCGACGGTGACCCCAGCCGACCCCGAGAACGATACGCGCCTGTTCGAGGTCGGCGTAAGCGAAGAACACGCGCGACGTGTCTTGGCCGCAACGGCATGTTTGCCCGTAATAGCCGGCCCTTCTCGCTTCGTCGACGACGAGGCCTACATCGATGGTGGCATGCTCGAAGCGGTGCCGTGGTCGTCGGCTATCGACCTTGGCGCAACGCACGTGTTGGTGATTCGCAGCCGTGGGTTCAACAAGGACGGGAAACCCGAACCTCTGAATCTGTTCGAGCGGGCCACCGTGCCGCGCTTGGTCAAACGAATGCACAACGATCATGTCGCTGAGATCGTGCGCATGTCAGCGAAGCGTTTCTGGAACACGACCGAAGCCTTGCGAGCCATCGTCGAGGGTCAGGCCATGCCACTCGCTGGCGCGGGGCGGCCACTCGTTATCGATGCGGTGATTCCCGACGCAAGCGCCGAGCTTCCCGATCGTCTTGAGATCGATACCCACGTGCTGATGGATGCCCTCACCGCAGGAGCTCAGGCGATGATCGAATACCTCGACCTCGAGGGGTTCGCCGTGGAGCAACGTGTTGTGGTCACGCATCCTCGTGCGCCCGTTGGACGGGTCCGGACGACGGCGCTAACGCCCATCGTCAGCAGTCGACGAACGTGGCGCCGCTGAGATCGCGCTCGATGCGTTGTACGGCCACCGGGCTCACGAATCGAAGCTCTTCGCTGGTCGAGGCATCGTAGGCTTCGCGCCGGCCATCGGCGTCGAGGTCGGCACAACGAAGCTCACCCGCGGTGAGTCGTCCGCCCGACGCGTCGATCACCGCACGAGGCCGGTTGCCGTCGAGTGCGAATACCGTCGTCGTGCCGTCATCATGACGAACGAGCGCGTCGTGAAAGTTGTCGCGGTCGATGTCGACCCAGCGAAGGTCGCCGGGAGCGCTGACCATTTCTACATCGGTGCCGTCTTCGGAGCAGACGGCAACCCAGTGGATCGCACGGCCATCGTCCAACTCCGAAGTGATCGTTCGAGCAACGCGCCCGTCGTGTTGCGGGGCTCCGGGTCCACAGATGTCTGGCCCGGTTGGGGTCGGAAGGGATCGATCGATCGAGCGCCACGCCAGGTCGAGTACCGCTTGGCCAGAGGAGACACGGCTCCCGACCGAATAGCGCACGCCCGACTCGATCCAGGTGATGAAGCCGTTGTTGCAGTCCTGTCCACAGGACGAGTCGGTGAAGACCCCGGTGAGACCGTTCGGTAATGGCACTTCGGTGCCACTCGGCAGCTGTGGTGTGAGTTGAGAACTTTTCCGTGCGGTGAATGTCGAGATCCGACACGCCGACGCACCGTTGCACTCGTCGCCGTTGCCGATGTGAATCACGTAGCCCGTGTCGGTAATCGACCCGATCGTGGGCTGCCACGCGCTGGTGTCAGCGCCGAGCTCGGAGGGTAGCCGAATTGGAACCAAGACCTCGGTCGCAAGTCGGTCATGGATTGGGTCGAAGACCGGGTCGATCTCCAGCCGAGGGAGCGCGGGGTCGAGGGCGACCGTCGTGGTCGTCGTCGCTGTGGTGGAGGTGGTCGCGCTGCCGGGGATGGTTGTCGACACCGCTCGTGGCGGTGGTGAAGTAACTGTCGGGGCGGTCTCGACGGTGTCGAGCACTTCGGTCGACGCGGTCGTGGAGCTCGTAACGGACGCGCCAGCGGCGGATCGACCAGTCGTCGAACGCATCGTTATTGCGATGAAGAAGCTCGCGAAAAAGACAACTGCGATGATGCAGAGAACGCCGAGCAGGCGGAAGAACACGGCGCGAAGTGCCATGTCTGGAACCTACGGGTGAACGAGTCAGCTGGCAGTGGGGAGCTCACCCCGGCGGCTGACCAATGTCGCGGTGGCGACGGCCGCAATGCACATCGCGCCGATCAAGGCTGCGGTCAGCCCGATTGCGACTGCGACGGTGGTCAAGATGATGGGCATCGTCATGCCGGGGTAGGCGAGGAGGTAGAAGGTTGCGTTGATCGACCCGCGGGAGTTGTTGTCGGCGATCTTGTTGAGCAAGGCGAGCGCGCCGCCGGTGATGAGTCCCGAGCTCGCACCGAGCAAGAAGGCGGCTGGCAGCACGAGCCACCAAATTCCGGTCGCGAAGGACACGACCCCACAGCCGTAACCGAGGGTTCCGCCCACCATTCCAAGCTCGAGGGCTCGATCCGGGCCAATGCGCGGTAGCACGGGTCGGGCAACGAGCGCCGACCATGCCGTCAGCGCACCAGACACCGCTGCGACGACGACCGGGCTGCCGTCGACGGCATCGCTGATGATCACCGGAAAGAGGGCGAACGATGTCGATGGGAAGCTGAAGACCCAGATAGCAGCCGGTGCGATCCGGCGGCGGAACAATCGTTGTCCCTCGACGGGGATGCCGAGTTTGAGACGGATGGGTTCGGTGGAGCGATGGCTGGACTCGGGGATTCGCAGCATCAGCGGGACCACGAGGAACGTGGCGATGGCGTGGACGATGTACGGAAGGACGAGCGGGGCGACGTCGAGTTGGAAGATAAGCGCAGAGATCGGCGGGCCGATTCCAAACCCTCCGTAGGTGAGCACGGTGGAGATCACCGCTGCCTTTTGTTCTTGCCCGGCTCCGAGGATCTCCTGCATCCAGGCTGCCCCGATGCTGAGCACGGCCCCGCTGACGAGGCCCAGCAGGAATCGGCCAATAAGGAGGAAGATGAGGCTGTTCTGTCCGAGGATCATGATGAGCGACGCGAACGCGGAGATGATCACGAACGGGACCGACACGGCTTTGCGCCCGTATCGGTCGGATAGCTGTCCACCGAAGGGGAGGACGGCCATAATGCCGGTGACGTACACCGTGAAGATCGCCATCGTGGCGGAGTCACCGAGGCTCAGACGCTCGCGGTACGTCACGAGAAACGGCGTTGAGACATTGGTGCCATAGGCGACCAGAAAGATCCCGAGTCCGAGAATCTGGGCGAAGCGGCGGCGATCCATTCGCTGTTGACGGTATCTGACGACCGTAGCCGCCAGCGTGACGCGGCAACTGCGGACCGGTCTGTGAACTATTGCGCCCCCGACAGGATTCGAACCTGTGCACACGGTTTAGGAAACCGATGCTCTATCCCCTGAGCTACGGGGGCAAAAACTGGATTTGCCGCCCCGTAAATGTACCCGCTCTACACCTGACCGAAGCTGACGAGGCCGCCGCCGTCGACCACCACGGTGTGGCCCGTGATCCAGCGGCTTGCATCGGTCGCCAGATACAGCGCTGCGTTCGCGATGTCGTCGACCTCGCCCAGGGACTTGAGCGGGTACGCGCTCGCTGCTTTCTCGCCGTTCTCGCCTTCCCAGAGGAACTTCGCCATCTCGGTCTTGATGAGTCCGGGGGCGATCGCATTCACCCGCACGCTCGGGGCGAGCTCAGCGGCAAGTTGTTTGGTCAACTGAATGACTGCGGTCTTTGTGATGTTGTAGCTGCCGATATGTGGGTGCGTCACGTAGCCGCCGACGGATGCGATATTCACGATCGCTCCGCCATGTTGGGACATGTGTTGGTGCCACGCCTGTTGGCTCCACAGCAGCGTGCCGGTGACGTTTGCGGCGAAGGTCTTGTCCCAGCGAGCGACATCGGCGTCGATGACAGGTCCGGCGTACGGGTTGGTAGCGGCATTGTTTACCAAGATGTCCACCGCGCCGAGCTCCGCGACCGTTTGGCCGACCACCCGTTCCGCGTCTTCGGCACGAGCGACATGGCTTGCGGTCCAGTGACAGCCATCGCCAAGTTCGTCGGCCGTTGCCTCGCAGGTCTCCGCGGTGCGGCTCGTAATCATCACCTGGGCTCCCTGGGCGAGAAACGATGCGGCGATCGCCTTACCGATCCCTCTGGAGCCGCCGGTGATAAGTGCAACTTTGCCGTCGAGTGGCGTTTCCATGGGTCCCCCTGGGTGAGCGTGTGGTCAAACTGTAGAGGTCATGTCTGCTCTGGTTCGACCCGACGAGTGCGCCGCAGTGACGTCCATTGCGCTCTAGGGTTTACCGCGTGACTACCGCCCCGTCCGTCGAAGAGCAGCTCGCGATTGTCGATGCCGAGTTGAATCGTGCGCTGATGGGCACCACGAAGTTCAACGAGAAGCGAATCCCGGTTGTGCGCGGCACGTTTGCTCGGCTGCTGAACAATGTCACGTTGTTGACCTCGGACGACACCGACTTGCCGATTCTCGAGATTGGTTCGGACGGTGCGTTGGCGTCGGCCAAGGTGCTGCACAAGCTGACGGGGCTCGAGGTCGTTGCGTCGAACTTGGTCGTTGGTGGACTTGCGGACAAGGTCGGGGACTACCCGATTCGGATTCATCAGAACGACATCGGTGCGCTCAATTTTCCGGACAACAGCTTCTCAATGCTTTACGGACGTGCGGTTCTGGAGCACATCTCCGACATGGACGACTTCCTCGCCGAGTGCGATCGGGTTCTCGAACCGGGAGGGGTCCTGTATCTGGACGGCGGCCCGCTCTTCCATAGTCCTCGAGGTCATCACATGGCGGTTCGTGGTCCGTCGGGAACCCATTACGGGTTTGGGAAGATGCCCGACCTGGTTCCGAACTGGTGTCAGCTCGACTCAAACGAGGATGAGGTCTTTGCCCACCTGACCGAGACCAAAGGCGTCGATGCTGACGATGCGCGGGTGATCGCGCACTACATCTTTAATTCGCCCGAACAGAATCGCATGTCGGCGTCGGATGTGATTGCGGCCTTCGAACGATCGGCGTTTAACAACCTGTCGTACGAGACCATGCAGATGAAGAAGTTTGTTCCGCCACCGCATCTGGTCGAGCAGTACGGAGAATTCGACCTCATCACCAACGGTTTGGCCTATTTCGTGACGACGGGGCCAAAGTCCGCTGAGCCGGTAGCAACCTCTGTAGCAACGCCTGCAGCCACACCGAGAGAGACAACGTCGGCGCCAGCACGTCCGCTGTGGCGACGAATTGCGGGACGAATCAAGCGATCGATTCTCCGCTAGCGACCCAGGTACCAGGTACCAAACACCAAAAAGGTACCTGGTACCTTTTTGCGAAAAGGTGCCAGGTTCGTTTTCAAGTCGGAGATAACCGCCGATACGGGTTTCGTGAACAGAAGCGCCTGTGATGTAGTGGTCCTATGACAAAGGCCGCGTTTTTCGATCTGGACCGAACGTTGTTGCCGCAAGCCTCGGGCACGATCTTTGGGAAGTACCTCGAAGAAGAGGGGCTGACGACGGGTGCGACAAAGGTGCCGGGCGCGGAACTGATGGTCAGTATCTACGACCTGTTCGGCGAGACTCGCATCAACATGCAGATCGCTCAGCTGGCGGTGAAGGCGGCAAAGGGTTGGTCTGTCCAGGCGACCGAGCGTGCAGCCAAGAAGGCTGTCCCGGACCTGCTCGACGCCATCCCCGGCTACGCCAAGTTGCTGCTCGAGGAGTTGCGGGCCGACGGCGTGAAGTTGGTCATTGCCAGCACGAGTCCTGTTGTGCTTATGCAACCGCTCGCAGATGCCCTGGGCTTCGACGATGTCATCGGGACCGTTTGGGCACACGATGGCAAGGAGTTCATCGGCGAGACCGACGGGCCCTTCGTGTGGGGTACGAAGAAGCGAGATGCCGTCGTCGACTGGGCTGGCGAACATGGTGCTTCGTTGAAGAACAGTTACGCCTACAGCGACAGCTATTACGACTGTCCGATGCTCGACGTCGTGGGTAATCCCGTCGCCGTGAACCCTGACGCTCGTCTGGCAACGGTTGCGGCGTTGCAGGGTTGGGAGATTCGCAACTTCGATGCGCCCCCTGGCGTGCTGAAGTTCCTGGGCCGCGAGATGCAGGAATGGATGCGTCCGTTTCAACGCCCGGAGTTGGCTCCGATGGCCGAGTGGGATGTGTCGGGAGTGGAGAACATTCCAGCGACCGGAGGCGCAATCCTGGCGTTTAACCACCGCAGCTATTTCGATACTGCCGCCATGGGCATCCTGAACGGCCGTGTTGGTCGGCCGTGCCGTTTCCTCGGCAAGGCCGAAATGTTCGACAACCCGATTCTTGGTCCGATCGTCAAGATGGCCGGTGGTATTCGGGTCGACCGGGGAACCGGTTCTGGAGAGCCGCTCGACAAGGCGATAGAAGCATTGACCGCTGGGGAGATGGTCGCCCTCGCTCCGCAAGGAACGATCCCGCGCGGCGAAGCGTTCTTCGATCCGGTTCTCGTTGGCCGGCCCGGCGTTGCCCGTCTGGCGAAGGCGACCAAGGTCCCGGTGATTCCCGTTGCGCTTTGGGGCACCGAACTCGTGTGGCCCCGAAACCAAAAAGCCCCGTCGATGGACTTGAGGAATCGGCCACGTGTTTCGGTGACGGTTGGTGAGCCGGTGTCCCTGAACTATCGAAGTGAGAACGCCGATACCAAGAGGGTGATGGCGGCGATCTCGGCTTTGTTGCCCGATGAGGCAAACACCGTCCGTGTCCCGACGCCCGAGGAACTCGCCAAGACATACCCCCCGGGCCACAAGGTTGGGCAAGTTGCGCCGGGACATCCGGCAGCATCAGAGGAGAAGGCCGCGAAGGCCAAGAAGAGCACGGGGGCGAAGTCGTGAGCGAGGCAACACGCGATATTCGTCAGTCGACGCGCATGACCGAGACCGAGGCCCTCATGTGGGCCGCCGAGTCCGACCCGTGGCTGTCGTCTGGCATGGGCTCGGTCTTTGTGCTCGATAAAGCACCGGACTTCGATCGTTTCGTCGCCAGCATGGAAGCTGCGTCACATTCGTTGCTCCGCCTTCGTGAAAAAGTGGACGACAGCGGGGGTATTGCCCCGCCGCGATGGGTAATCGATGACGACTTCGACATCCACGAGCACGTTCGCCATGTCAAGTTGCCCGGCAAGGGTGGCGTTCGTGAGCTGCTCGATCTGACGGCCCAGGTCTTTCAGGACCCATTCGATGTCCACCGGCCGTTGTGGCAGTTCGTCGCCGTCGAGGGCCCCAGCAAGCAAACGAAAAACTCGATCAGCGGTGGCATCATCATGAAGCTGCACCACTCGGTGAGCGATGGCATCGGTGCGCTTCGTCTCGCCGAGATGTACCTCGACTTTGAACGTGATCCAGCGCCTGTCGACGCCGCTGAGCTCCCTCCGGTTCCCGAGACTGAGGACCAGCCGAGCGGACCGGTCGAGACCGTGCTCTCCGAGCTTGACTACGTCGTGCGTCAGCAGCTCGAGGTTGCTCGCCGAGTGGTTGCCGAGGTTTCGTTGTGGGGGGCCGATACCGGACGTGTAAAGGATGCGGTATCGAGCGCTGCGGGTCTGATGAAGTCGGTGACTGGTTCGTTCACGGGCGGCTATGACGAGAACTCGGGTTCACCGCTTTGGAAGACGCGTTCGCGTCACCGGCACCTCGAGGTGTTCGACGTTCCGCTCGACGATCTCCGTGCGGCGAGCAAACGATTGGGCGGTTCGATCAATGATGTCTTCGTGGCGGGTTCGGCAATCGCTGCATCCCGGTACCACGAAGAACGGGACACTCCGGTCGAGGCGTTCAACCTGAGCTTCATCATCAGTACGCGAAATGATGACGCTGCTGGCGGCAACTCGTTCGCACCGATTCCGTTCAGCGTGACGGGTGCGCCGTTATCCCCGCAGGAAATGTTCGAGGAGGTGCGGTCGGCTATGGCCGCCAAGCGTGAGGAAGCTGGAGCGACCTCGGGTGACGCGATGGAACTTGCTGCAGGCTTCGCCACGATGCTGCCCGACTCGATGATCGCGAAGGCGGGTCGAGCGCGAGCCGCCAAGCACGACTGGGCCACGTCGAACCTTCGGGGTGCTCCGATTCCGATTTTTGTCGCGGGCGGCCAAATCACCCATATGTATCCGGTCGGTCCACTCGGAGGAACCGCGTTCAACCTGACCGCGATGTCCTACAACGGAAACCTGCACTTCGGTGTCTTCATCGATCCACGAGCGGTCGAAGACCCAGACTCGCTGCGCCAGCACCTCGTCCAGGCGTACAACGACCTTCTGGCGTAGCGTTCCCGCTCGTTGCTGCGGAGCGCCGAGGGACTGACTGTGACAAGTGTTGCAAAGTAAACTACGCAAAACACCTTGACTACTTCGCAGTGCGTAGTAAAGTACGCATATACGAACTGAGCGCCTCGCACCTCGCAACGGCGTCACACTCCGCAACACCACCCAGGGGAGCGGAGACATACCAAGGAGAAATTCACATGCCAGTCCTCGAGCAGATCACCGGACAGATCAACGAAGCAAGCGACAAGTTCTTCGACGCCGCAGAGAACGCAAACGAGCGTGCACACGGCGCAACCAAGAACCTCGTGACCCGTATCCAAGACGGCGACCTTCCCTTCGCTGAGCGCTTCAACGCAATCGAAGTTCCATTCGCAGACCGTCTTCCAGAGATGAAGATGCCAGAGGTCAAGCTGCCTCTCGTCGACAAGCTCCCAGAGCCAATCGAAGCTGTTGACGCATACTTCGGCTTCTGGACGAAGGGCATCGAGACCAACCGTGCATTCAGCGAAAAGGTCATGAGCCGCTTCACCGAGACCGCAACCCCAGTTGTTGAGGCTCCGGTTGCGAAGACCGCAGCGAAGAAGGCAACCGCTGCCAAGGCCACCGCCAAGAAGGCAACCGCCAAGAAGACCCCAGCGAAGAAGACCACTAAAAAGGCCTGATCGCATTCCATTCCTCACCAATTGAGGAATCCCACCGAAGGAGAACAATGAGCGACAAAGACGAACGCAGTCATCTGGTTGGTCTTGGCGCATTCATTCGTTCTCAACGGCGCTTGGCTCAGCTCTCTCAACGAGAGCTTGCCAAGCTCACAAAACTCTCAGACCCGTACGTGAGTCAGCTCGAGCGAGGATTGCACGAGCCCTCCGTACGGGTTCTGCGCGCGCTCGGTAGCGCACTCAACATCCCAGCCGAAACCCTGATGGGATACGTGGGGCTGACAGACGAACGTGCGGCCGAAGTCGATACCGCCTCGGCAATCCGGCAGGACCCCAAGTTGAGTGATGCTCAAAAGGCCGCGATGCTCGAGATCTACAAGGGCTTCACCGACGAAGCTGGCAAGTGAGCACGAGCGACGATGGCAGAGGCACGATGGCAAAAGTAGGGCTCGTACTCGGCGGTGGTGGCATTGCTGGATTCGCGTACCTGACGACCACCCTCACGGTGTTGCAGCAGCTCACTGGCTGGGACCCTCGAAACGCCGACGTGATCGTCGGTACGTCCGCCGGCTCAAACGTCGGCGGCTTTCTGCGTGGTGGTACGCCGATCGGTGAGTCGCTCGACGACATCATGACGCTCCCGGCGAACCCGCGCTCGATGGAACGCTTGCGGGTCCTCAGCGGACGCGAGGCCGACCGTACCGTTCGCCTGTTCCCAACGTCGCTCAGCATGGTTGCCCGGGAGGCGGTGCGCGGGCCATTCATGCGGCCTTCTCGCCTGGTATCGGGCCTCATCCCGAACGGGAACATTCGCACCGACAGCATCGGCGACCGAATGATCGAGCTGCATGGCACACAATGGCCAGAAAAGGAACTCCTCATAACGACGGTTCGCTTGCACGACAGCGAACGGGTCGTGTTTGGGCTCGATCGATCTGACGTCGATGTCGGCACTGCCGTCGAAGCAAGCTCTGCAATTCCCGGTTACTTCAAGCCAGTGAACATCGACGGCTACCGCTACATCGATGGCGGTACGCATTCACCGACCAACGCCGACGTCCTCATGGACCGAGATCTTGATCTCATCGTCGTCGCCGCGCCGATGTCGGTCGACAACCCAATGACCGGTTGGATGACGACGAATGGCGCACTGCGTCTCTACTGGCGTAACCAGGTGCAGCGAGAGGTCGCGGCACTGCGTAACGCCGGCCATCGTGTCCTTCTGCTCGAACCGTCAATTGACGAGGCACGCTCGATGGGTCCAACGCTGATGGACCCAACCCGCATCGTGAACGTCGTCATGCAGACCAGCTCGGCTGCTCGCGCCGCAATGACCGAATCGAAGTTGGGTACTGAACTCGAAATTTTGCGATCAGCGGCGGACTCCACATCGGGAGCGGCGTGATGGAACGCATGACGCCGCAGGACTATGAGATCCTGCAACTCGAGAACGATGTCACCGCCGCTCACGGATTGACGATCGGCATCTTCGATGGGCCCGAACCCAAATTCGACGATCTGCTCGAACGGGTTGCTGATCGAGTTCGCCTCGTACCCCGCTATCGCCAGCGGCTCCTCGAGGTTCCATTCGATATCGAACGTCCGGTGTGGGTCGACGACCCGAACTTCAGCATCGAGTTCCATGTGCGCCACACCGCCCTTCCCAAACGGGCGAGCCGCGACCCATTCAACGCGTTCATCAGCCGTTGTCTGTCGCAACGCCTCGACCGCGGCAAACCCTTGTGGGAGCTGTGGATGGTTTCCGGGCTTCCAAAGAAGAAGTGGGCCATTGTGTCAAAGGTCCACTATTCGATCATCGATGGCGTATCGGGCACAGATGTGATCGGGTTGCTCGCCGACGATATCGAAGCACACTCGACCGTTGGTCACCGCATGCCGGCACCTCTGCCAGGCGCCCGGCGATTGATCAAGGGCGCAGT
>CALLAA010000246.1 GCA_938002955.1 uncultured Acidimicrobiales bacterium | reverse complement strand
CGACTTCGACGGCGCATACCACCACATCACAAACCGAGGCCTCCGCAGGCAACCCATCTTCTTCGAACCAGATGACCGGTACGACCTCTACGAACTCATAGGACGTGCGCACGAGCGCTTCGGCATAGTGGTTCACAGCTTTTGCTTCATGACGAACCACATTCACTTCGTTGTCGAGACGCCCTTCGGCGGCCTTAGCAAAGCGCTGCAGCTGATCGAGAGCTCCTATGTGCGGCGATTCAACAAGCGACACGGGTTCGACGGGCCGCTCTTCAAGGACCGGTTTCACTCTCGACTCATCCAACAAGACGAGTATCTTCGCAACGCGCTCGTCTACGTGATGGCGAATCCGATCGATGCAGGGATGGTCGATCAGCTCGCTGACTATCCGTGGTCGTCATATCCATACTTTGTTGGCCACCCAGCGGCGATACCCGACTGGCTTTCGACCGAGGCGCTCCGGATGAACAAGATCCTTGGCAAAGCCAAACTCGATCAAGCGATCGCACAACGGTCGAAGAAGATGTTCGACCCCACGGTCTTCCCCGAAGTCATTGGATCCGACGCCTTCATCGACGCTGCGCTGAAGCAATGCGCCACGGACGCACAGACCATTTCCCACGTTCGCCGAGCTCGGACTCGGCCATCGTCAGAAATAATTGACCAAGCAATTGCGAAGGTCTTGCACATACCGATCGACTCGCTGTTCGAGTCCGCGCGCGGCAAGGGGTCGGTTATCGCCACAGCGCGCAGCATCGCTGTTCACCTGAGCCAAGACCTTGCAGGACAGTCGCTCGACGAGATAGCGCGTCGCTATCGATTCGCCTCGGGGCAAAGTGCTGGCGTTGCCGCATCGAGGCTGCGCGGGAAAGCGAAGCTCGACAAGATCTTGACCCTTCGCATCGATCAGATTCGCGAGGAGGTCATTCGACTTGGGCCGGTGTAGATAAAAGATGAGATCTGACACCGGCGGGTAGTAGATAAAAGATGAGATCTGACACCGTTAGGGCCAGATGTCGCCGATGGTGAACCCTTCCGGGAACGGGTCGGTGCTGTCGAGGACGTACTCGCCTCGACCGGTGATCCAGCCCTGGCCGCTGATCTCGGGAATGATCGCCGTTATCGGGTCGCCGTCAGGAACGTCGACCACGACCTCCTCGAGGACCCGACCGGTAAACGTCGTACCCAGCGGACCCTCGTGCACGAACGTGTCGCCGACCGCGAGTTCGCCCCGTGCGTGGCGCACCGCCATCTGCGCTGACGTCCCCGTTCCACACGGACACCGATCCAACGCACCAGTCCACGTTTCGGGACGATCCCAATCGAGAGCGCCCGTCGCAACCGTCACCGCATTCCGGCGATCAGCGCCAGGTACCGACGAAGCCCCCGACAGCTGCGAGATCGTCGGGCCGGTGAGCTCGCGATGTTGCGGATGAGACACCGGCATTTGCTCGACGGTCGCGACACGGATCATCTCGCTCACGCGAGCGATCTCTCCGCCGTTCGCCGCGCCAAGGTCAACCCCCAAGACATCTGCATCGGCGATGGCGTAGAACATTCCGCCCCATGCAATGTCGACCATTACCGTTCCGAGCGTCGGTACATCGATCGGCACATCGAGATGCAAGGCGAACGCGGGCACGTTCGTAAAGTGCACAGCGGTCACCTTGCCGCCAGCACAGTCGGCGCGCACCCCGATCAGACCAGCGGGTGCTTCCAAAGTGAGCTCGGTCACCGGCTCGACCATCGGCACAATCCCCGTCTCCAGCAACGCGGTCACCACACAGATCGTGTTGCTCCCCGACATAGGCGGGTACTCGGTCTGCTCCATGATGATGAATCCAGCATCGGCTGCCGGGTCGTCCGACGGCACAATCGCGTTGCAGCACAGCCCCGGATACCCGCGTGGTTCGCGAAGCATCTGCAGACGAATGTGGTCGGCGTTCGCCTCGAGCCACTGCATCTTCTCGAGCATGGTGCCCGGCGGAAGCTCGGGCATGCCCGCGGTAATCACACGACCTGGTTCGCCTTCGGCATGGACATCGATCGCAGACAGCGTCAGATCAAACGGCACTGCTATGCATCTCCCTTGGGCGCATCGAGAGCATCGAGCGCCTCGTCCGACTCGTCGTTCTTGATCCACACCGTGCGCTGCGGGAACGGAATCTCAATGCCTTCATCGTCGAAGGCCTTCTTCAGACGGGCTCGGATGCTGCGGGCGACCGCCCATTGCTCCGATGGGTCGGTCTTCACCGCCGCCCGGATGACGACGGCGTTCGGACCAAAGGCCTGCACACCCTGCACTTCGGGTTCCTCGATGATCGTGGCCGTCTCGGTCGATTCGTGCCAGGCCGCATCGAGTTCGCGTTTCATCACATCCATTGCGTGATCGACATCGGTGTCGTAGGCAACTTCCATGTCGAAGATGGACTTCGACCACACCTGAGAATGATTGCCCACACGTTGGATCACGCCGTTTGGCACCGTCCACAGCACCCCGGAGATGTCGCGAATGCGAGTCGTGCGAAAGCCGACCTCTTCGACGGTGCCGGTCGCTTCACCGGTGTCGATCACGTCGCCGACACCGTATTGATCCTCGATGATCACAAAGATGCCGGCAAGAAAGTCGCGCACGATCGACTGAGCGCCAAAGCCGAGAGCGATACCAACAACCCCAGCGCTTGCGATCAGCGGTCCGAGCGAGACACCGATCTCTCCCAGCACCAAAAACGCAGCGATCGTCCACACGACGATCGACACAAGGCTCTCGAGCATCGCTCCCAGGGTGATCGCCCGCTTCTCGGCTCGCTCACGCTGACGTTCGAACTGCGTGAGGATCGCCACGCGGCGAATGATTGGATTGGCCGGCAGTTCCTCTTCACTCGGCGGTTGAGCAGACCGCTCAGCGATCGCACTTGCGAATCGTCCGACGACACGACGAAGGACCCGCACCACCAGCCATGCCAGCGCAAGGATGAACAAGATGCGCAGGGGTCGATCGACAAACCAGTCAGCCAGACCTGCCCACACCTCGCTACCGGTCCGATCGAATACCCACTCGCAGACGAGATTCGGATTCAAACCACACGCGGTTTCAACCGTGACCTCATCGACTTGCACTGCCATCTTTGGCTCCCGTCCTCGCGACGTCTGCTCGCGACTCCGGTCAGTCTCACACTGTCTTCACAGCATGGCTAGCTGCGCGGTACGTCACTCCACGCAATGTCCTTGTCGACCCGAGGTTCACCCGGAAGACCAAGCACTTGTTCGCCCAAAATGTTGCGCATGATCTCGGACGTGCCGCCCTCGATACTGTTCGCCCGAGCTCGGAGGAACGCGTAGCGGGGCCCACCGCCCGTACCGGAGACATCGAGGGTTTCCGGGGCGCGATAGGTGTAGTCGTAGTCGACTTGGCCCGACATGCCGAGCAGATCGACGGTCAACGCATACACATCTTTGTTCAGCTCTGCGAACATCGTCTTGGCCACAGAACCCTCCGGACCGGGGTTGCCAACCTTACGATTCTGCGAGGCGCGAATATTCGTCAACCGCAGCGCTTCAGCCTTCGCCCACAACTTCATGACCGACTCGCGCTTTGCTGCGGTCTGCTCCTCTGCCGGAAGCTTGTTCCAAACCGCCATAAGTTCGCCGACTGCGCCGCCGCCTTGTTTCGGCGTGCCACCGCCGATGGCCGTGCGCTCATTCATCAATGTGGTCAGCGCTGCGCGCCAGCCTTCGCCCACATCACCGATGCGATTCTCATCGGGGATCTGGACATCGGTCAGGTAGACCTCGTTGAACTCGGCCTCGCCGGTGATCTGACGAAGCGGCACGACCTCAACACCGGGGCTTCGCATATCGACAGCGAAGTAGGTCATGCCCTTGTGCTTGGGGAGTGATGGATCGGTGCGAACAACGAGCATGCCCCAATCGGCCAAATGCGCCAGCGTGTTCCACACCTTCTGGCCGTTCACGATCCATACATCACCGTCGCGCACTGCCTTCGCGGCGAGGCCCGCAAAGTCAGACCCAGCTCCTGGTTCGGAGAACAGCTGGCACCACTTGTGCTCGCCGGTGTACATCGGACGAAGAAAGCGATCCTTCACTGCATCGTTGCCATGCGCCTCGATGGTCGGGCCGGCCAAGTATCGGAAGAACATCGTGGGTTCCTCGGGCGCTCGACCGGCGTCGATCACCCGCTTCTCGATGTGGCGTTGCAGCTTCGGAGCGAGCCCGAGCCCGCCACGACCCTTCGGGAAATGGATGATCCCCAGGCCGGCGTCGTACTGGTGCCCGCGAAACTCAGCGGTCGACATCGACGTTGGATCATGCTCAGCGAGCAGTGCATCGATTGCGGCATCAACGGTGGCGAGAGCATCGGTCATGACTAGACGGTACTCACTCCACCCGATCGGTACCACCTGAATGGTGCGGCGTCGAAAGCTGTCCCCCCGTTCGCCCCCCGATGGCACTACGCTCAACTCCGTTGGAGAGGGCCGCATGCGGGCGTTTGCAGGAAGAACCTCACCACATGACCGTCGATGAATCGACCACGCTCCGATCCGCTCAGCCGATCGTTCGCCAATTCACCGCTGAGCACGACCAGCTTCTACACGCGGTCGTCACCCAACTCGAGCGCGTGACCGCACGCCTCGAAGTACTCGAGGCACGTGAAGCCGCGATGAACAATCCACCAGCGAGCGCGACCACTCCCGCGTGGCGCACCAAGAATGGTCGCCAAACCGGATGGCAACCAGCACGCCGCTAGGCGGGCATAACGCTAGGACGACTCGACACTAGGCCGTTTCGGCCTACGCCGAGTCGGTGTCTTCGACGATCTCTTCGGCAGCAGCTGCGGTTCCACCGGCTTCGACCTCGTCGAGCAAGGTCTGTAGATCGGCAAGAGCCTCTGTCTGCAGACGCTGGTATTCGGCAAAGTCTGGCAATGCACCCTCGGCCTCGGCGAACTTGTCGAGCACCTGATCGAGGCGAGCCGTGACCTCAGCGCTCGCCTCTCCGAGATCGATGAACCCGGTCGGTCCGGTGAGGTCGCCCTCTTCGATATCGACCACGCGGCCGCCGACCAACGCTGCCGCCTCTTCAGCGCTCAGGTTGAACAACTGCGCGAGCGCCCCTGCGTAGGTCGGAGCAAAGCCGAGCCGGTCCTCTTGCACGACGGCCACGAACTTGACCTGCGGCTCGGTCTCCTCTGTCGGGTTCTCCGCTGGCGGTTCACGCTTCACGTAGAACGGCCGCACGTACACCACAGCGTCCTCGACGAGAAGGGGTATCAGGTTGCCAGGCAAGAACAGCGACCCGTTCTGGTTCAGCTCGGTGCTCTCCTCGGAGATCTCCGGGTCCGAGTTCAAAATCTCGTCGATCTGAACCGGACCACGAGCCGAGACGTTGGCGCCGGCACTTAGCTCATACTGACGGATCTCGAGATTGCCAGCCTCGTCCACGCGCCCAACGATGTACGCCTTGAGTTCGGGCACAGCAGACGGCACGAACGTGCGCGACACGAGGAAGCTCGGCGCATCCTCGTCGGGCAGCTGCGTCACCTGGTAGTAGGGGTCGACCGGACGGCTACGCGTCGAGACAACTCGGAGGTTCGTTGGATCACTCGTGTCGATCTGGGTCAGGGGGTTACCGCCCGACACGGCATCGGGGTTCGCCGCAACTTCCCAACGAAGGTCACCAGTGAAGAAGTCGCCGACGTTGTCGAGCTGATAGCGGCCCCACATACCGGTCTGAATCACGAACAGATCGTTGGGGTAACGCAGGTGGGTGGCCACCTCTTCGGGCATCTCCGAGACGTCCTTGAACAGTCCATCGAACGCCTGGCGGTATGCGTTGAGGATCGGATCCTCGGCATCGACGACGTAGAAGTCGACCGTGCCGTCGTACGCGTCGACAACGACCTTCACCGAATTGCGGATGTAGCTGAAGTCGGTGCGAAGACCAGACTCGGCGCTGAGCTGACTGATATCGGCAAACTCGCCATAGGGAAGACGGTCCGACGTCGTGTACGCATCGATGACATAGGAGATGCCACCATCGACGACGATTGGATATGGGTTCGAGTCGTACTGCAGGAACGGTGCAATTCGGCGGGCACGTTCGGTGACGTCACGAGCAAAGATGACCTCGGTGTCGTCGGTAATGATGCCCGAGATGACCGGCTCGATGGCACCGAACCGGAACGCAAAAGCAAGACGAGGCAAGAAGTCCGACATGGGGATGCCGCCCTCGCCGTCGTAGGTGAAGCCCTCGTCGAATGACGGATCGAACTCGGCGGCGCTCGTCGACGTCACCGCATAGTTCTCGAGGCCCTCACCGAAATAGATCTGCGGCTGGTCAATAACCACCGTCTCTTCGAGCTGGTTGTCGAGGGGAGTGTCTCCAATGACAAAGAACGGTTCACCGTTGGAGTTGAAGCGATTCGCTGGGGCCAAGACAAAGCCGTAGCCATGGGTGCGAACCGCGTGACGGATCTCCCACGACACGCTCGGCTGGTTGTCGATCTCACGAGCGCTGACCACGACGGGCGTCAACTCGCCATCGATCATGTACCGATCGACGTCGACGGCTCCGGCGAAATCGTCGTAGATCTCGAGGTCTCGCTGGTTACGTGTGAACGAGTCGTCGACGATGCGTGGGTCGAGCAAGCGGACCGTCGAGAACGCGCCACGGTTTTGCAGCACCTCTTCGCGGGTCAGCGGGCGATCATCGAACGAGAAGTCGCCCTGAATGACGTTGTCGAGTCCGAGACCGATGCGGGTGGCCTCAATATTGCGTTCGATGTAGCTGCGCTCGCGGGCGAGTTCGTCAGGAGCGACCTGGAACTGTTGGATGACGGCTGGATAGATACCACCGGCAAGAACGGCGATCAGACCCCACAGACCAACCGCGACAGTTGGCAACGCCCATCCGCGACGCCAGATGTTCGCGACGAGGAGCCCCACCGAGAACAACGAGATAAGCAGGAGCAGCTGGATGGCCGGCAGGCTCGCATTGAGATCGGTGTAGAAACCGCCTCGGGCGAAACCCTGGCTCGAGCCCAACAATTCGTAGCGCTGCAGGTAGTAGTCGGCGGCCTTGAGCAACGCGAGCACTGCAAGAATGACCGAGAGGTGCGCCTTGACCTGCGGCGTGCTCCGGCGATCGACGGTCTGGATCCGGATACCACCGTTGATGTAGTGCCAGATCCCGGTGATGATGCCGATGATGATGAACGCTGCGAAGAACCAGCTGACCACGAAGCTCAGGAATGGCAATCGGAACATGTAGAACGACAGGTCCTCACCAAAGACCGGGTCGACAGTGCCGAACTCGATCGGGTTGGTGAACAGCACCCACTCGTTCCACTGTGCAGCAGCGCCACCGCCGGCGACCAGCGCAAAGAAGCCGGCGATTGCGAAACGGATGAGACCATTACGGCGCCCGACCGTTTCATGCCAGCGCACCAGCAGTTCTTCTTCTGGCCCGGGCGGGCGTAGCGCGGGAGCGATTCGATCAGCGATGACCAAGTTCAGCCATGCGAGCACGAAGAAAATCGCGACGAAGATGACCGACAGGATGATCTGCGCACCAATGATCCCGCTCCATACACCCGTGCGGTCGAGGTCGTCGAACCACAGGTAATCGGTGTACAGCGTGAAGATGCCACGAAGCGATGCGAGCAGAACGAGGATCGCTATGACGATGACCGCACCGATGATCCGGCGCTTGCCGGAGTTCGGGGGGAGGACTTCCTCGGCGTTTTCGGTTTCCATGTACCGAACAGGATACCTCTAGCTAGACACGCCAACCCCCGCGGTCCGACATACTGCGTCGGCACACGGAGTGATCTTCTGCGTCTTGAGCTCCCGATAGACACTTCGGAGCGCGTTAACCGCGGACTCACTGTCGCCATCGGCACCATCGAGAGCCCCTCCGACACGCCGTCGAATGTCGTCGACGAGCGATCGAACGGGCGCCCGGACCTCGTCGGTCCCGTCGGAAGCATCGTCGAGCTGACCGAGCACCTCGACCCAATACGTTTCGACGTGTTCGTCGTCGGATCCCAACAAGTCGGCCAACACCGGCAACTCGTCAGACGATTTCACCTTCGACATTGCTCGGCTCTGCTCATCGGCGAGGACGCGCTTGAGGCGGCGGGCCATCTCCGACGAATCCACGTCGACCAAGGCCGCCGCTGGGACAGCGTTGTCCGTGGGCTTGTTCGCCGTGGACTTCTTGGCTGCAGCGGTCTTCTTGGTCGGCGATGCCTTCTTCGCCGAAGACTTCTTCGGTGCGGCAGGCTTCGGTGTCTCGGAACGCAAACTTGCGAACAAGTCACCAACCGAATCCTCGTCACCCGAATCCCCGTCACCGGAGTCCACAGCATCTACGTCGGGCGCGTCAGAGTCGGGCGCGCCTGAGTCGGGCGCGTCGGCCGAATCGACGTCTGCTGCTTCGGCAGGTGCCTCAGCGACGTCTTCTGTATCGGCAGAATCGACGACGGTTTCGCCCGGTTCTGGCTCAGGAGCAGCCTTGACCGACTCGAGCTTGGTGACCTTGGCCGCCGGTGCTGGCTCTGGACGCTCCACCGGAGTCGAGGTCTTGGCTGATGACGTGGAACGACCGTTGCCTGCGTCACGGCCCTTCGCAGGGTGCGTCGCCGTGTCGACCTCGCTGCGAGCTCGATCGAGCTGCACAACCGGAGCAAGATCGCTGCTGCTCGAATCCGACTGGTCGTCGGCCGACGTATCGCCGTTGGCCTCCGCGTTCGCTGAATCGTCCGTTGCGTCGTCGGCAACCGTCACCGGTGTCGTGGTCGCGGATGCACCACCCGGCGAATCGGTGGACGGTTCAGAGACGCTCTCGGTCGTGTCGTCGGTTGGCGACTCGGTCGAACCTTCGGCCGCTCCAGGCGCCTTGTCGTCGGCAACCTCTTCGTTCTCCGGAGACGGGGCGACCCCGATTTCACTGCTCGGCGTCGACTTGGACACCGGCGCCACAACCGCGGGCTTCGCCGGACGCTTCGCCGCGGGCCGACGTTCAACCACCGGCAACGGGCCGGTATCGAGCAAACCGGTAAGACGTGCGGTCTCGATCTCGGCTTCCAATTCCTCGATCGTCGTATCGGACACGCTGTGCCCAGCGGTCTCGGCCGCAGCGCGTGCTTCCGACATCGAGATCGTCAGCTCATCGGAGATCTCATCGAGGGCACGGCGGACGGTCTCGTGGGAGGCGAGCAAACGCTCACGGCCGGCACGCAACTGCTCGATCTGACGCCGAGCCGACGAGCGACGACGCGCCAAGTCCTCAAGAATCTGTCGACGCGTCAGCTCCGCCTCGCGAATGATCCGCGCCGCCTCGGCATCGGCCGTCTCGCGATCGCTGCTCCCCGCGGTCCGGGCATGTTCCGCGTCAGCCTCGGCGGCAGCGACGATCTCGGCGGCAGCACGGTCGGCCTCAGCACGGCGCTCCTCGACCACGGACTCAGCCGTAGCCCGAATTCGCTGAGCCTCCAGGTCGGCTGCGGCTGACCGCTCCGCATGTACTTCTTCGGCTGCGGCCAAAATTGCAGCAGCCTCTTCCTCGGCTTCGGCGAGTCGATCAGCGGCTGCCGCTCGCGCTTCGGACAAGACACGCGCCGCATCCTGACCGAGGCGTTCGGTGAGCTCAGCCTCGTCGAGAGCGACCGGCGCTTGGCTCGGCTCGGGCATGGCGCTCAACTCGTCTCGCAACGCATCGACCTGCGCCAGCAACGTGTCGCGCTCTGCCCGCATTCCGTGCACCGTGGCAGCCACCGACGACAGGTGACGCTTGACCGCGTCGGGGTCGAGCCCTCCACGGCGTTTCGTCTCGAAGGACACATTGGTGATTTCGTCGGGCGACAGGTACCCAGATTGTGACTCGCTCATCACCCACAAGGGTAGGTGCCCGGCCGGACCCGGTAGAGGACCCGTTGCAGTTCGCCCTCGTTAGAGCTCGCCAGCGTTCGGCAGTTCGTCAGCGTTACCGCCGAAGTCAGCAATAATCTCGAGCGCATCCTCGAGCGTCGCGACCGGCTCGATCCGCAGGTCGCCGACAGCGGCGCGTGCCTCGTCGACGTTCTGCGCCGGCACGATAAACACGTCGGCATCGGCGTCTTGTGCAGCGAACGCCTTCTGCTTCACGCCACCGATAGGTCCGACGTTTCCGGCCCGGTCAATGGTTCCGGTCACCACGATGTCCGCACCGCCGGTGAGGTCACCTTCGGTCAAGACATCGAGAACGGTCAACGTAAATGCAAGGCCAGCGGACGGACCGCCGATGTCCTCGGTCGTGAAACTCACATCAATGGGCAACTCGGCATCTCGGAACTGGGTGGCCACGTTCGACAGCCCAGCACGATCGAGAACCCTGACCCCAAGGGTGACATCAACAGAAACCGACGCTTCGTTGCCTTGGGCATCTTCGCGAAGCACCTCAACGGTGACGTCGTCGCCAGCTCGGAACCCGATGAGAGCCGGAATTAGCTCATCAAAATTCGCTATAGGGGTACCGTCGAACGACACGATTCGATCGTTCACCTGCAGCAGCCCGTCGACGGCTCCACCCTCGACGATCTCACCGAGATACGCGCCGCGGTCCGTGCCGCTCGGATCGATGCCAGCCCCCACGCCGAGGAACCCTGCGGTATCGCGGGTCAGCTCGATGGTTACCGTCTCGGGAGCTTCACCTGGACGTCCGGCAACAAGTTCGACGCTCGTATCGATCTGCGTACCGAGATAGTCGTACAGGTCAGCGAACTCGGCGACGGCCATTCCGTCGACCTCGGTAATCACGTCGTTGCGGGCGAGAACGCCATCGAGTGGGCCACCCTCAACAATGTCGATAATCACAACACCGGCTGGCTCGGCCGTCTCAAACCCGAGCTGGCTCAACGCAGCAGCGATCGCAGCGTTCTGCGAAGTCAGCATGAGCTGCGCGTTTTCCTCGCGCTGTTCATCGAACGTACGACCGCGCAGTAACTCGTCCTCGTGGAAGATGTCGTCCGATTCAGCGAACCTGGCCGTCATCCACGAAAACGGCGTGAGTCGACGCTGCGTCACGGTGACGAAACTGACCTCGCCCGGGCTCGTATAAGACTCGGTGCCCTCTACCGCAACGTACTCCTCGGTCTCGAAGGTATTTCCAGGCTGAAGCGCCAAGTACGGCAGACGAATCGAGAACGCAGCCACACCAGCGGCGAGGCCAATCAGCATCGAGATGCCAAGAAACGCTCCACCGACGCCCAAGAACGCCTTTGCTGGCGACGCGTCGTCATCGACTTGCCGGTCGACTACGGTTGTGTCCACATCGACTGCCTCAGTCACCGAACACCCAACCCTGCGGTCGCGGTGAGATGTGGGGCACTTCGGCCTCTACTGAGGAATCTCGGATCACATGACAAGCATCGCACGACAAGACGAGAACCCAACTTCACCTCGACAACTTCCCGTCGAACCAAAACCGGATCGATCAATCCTGCAAAAGCTCGGCGTTGGCTTCCAAGAGCCAGCCCAAGCGGAGTACGGCTCAGATGCCTACCCATCGATTCTCCGACGACTGACATCGGTCTTCTCGCTCATTGCGCTGCTCGTATTTCTCGGCGTCGCCGTGGCCGGATTGATTGGATCGTTCATCCTGGTCGTTGGCTTCTTGCTCGAGCAGGCCATCAGCTCCTAGGCGCTACCGCCCGCAATCACACACTTCGGGCTAGCGCCCACGATCACATGCTTCGGGCTAGCGCCCACGATCACACACTTCGGGCTAGCGCCCGAAGAGTCCACGGCGTGGGGGGACGCTGTCTTTCACGTCCTCGACGAGCGGTGAAACATCGGGGGTCTCTACCACGGGCTCAGCGACAGAATCACCGAACAGCCCCTTCTTCGTCGGGGCGTCCTCGGCCTCAGCAACAACGTCGTTCGCGTCCGGCATGACCGGAGGTGCCGGAGGTTGCTCCTCTACAGAAGCTTCGACGACCGCATCGGCGGCCGCAGCGGCCGGTTCGACAACCTCGGTCGGAGCAGACGCTGGCTCTTCGGCGACCTCGGCAACCGGGTCAGCCAACGGAGCCGCGGCGGCAGCCGCTGGCGTGACCGCACTATGGCCAACCCATTCGTCAGCGCCCGCGTCGTCAGCGGTCGTGACCTCGACTCGGTAGTACGGCTTGAAGTCGTACGTGATCTCTTCGGTCTTGAAGATTCGAGGACGCTCGACGGAATCGACGTTGCGCAGGCGCTCAGCCGCCACGACCGCAAGGTCGAGATCGGCGCATTCTTCGACGCCAGACGAGCCATCGGCTCGCAGGTACACCACTATGTACGACATGTCTTGCTCCACGAATTGTTGTGCATCTCTGGGTTCCAATCGGTTCCTCACTCCTCGACTTGAGCTTCGATGACCACGACTCGCGCTGACATCATCCTTGCCGAAAGTTCGCGAGATGTCCCAGCATTAACCGCCGCACGCGCTTCCGCCGACGCATCCTTGCGCGCACTCGCACTCGGATCACTCCACCGGATCGACGAATTGACCACCGAAGACCTCCAACATGCACTGGCCGATACTGACCGCGACGTGCGAGTCCGAGCACTCGAATTAGCCATCGAAAACGCGGATATTGAGCTGGCCCCACACCTCGGCGACCCCGACGACCTCGTGGTCGAAACCGCTGCGTGGGCCCTCGGCGAACGCATGGACGATGCACCAGCGATCATCGACGCGCTCAAGGCCACCGCGACAAACCACGCGGTCTCGATCTGTCGCGAAGCCGCCGTCGCCGCACTTGGCGCAATCGGCTCAATCGATGGTCTGCCAGCCATTCTCGCAGGCCTCGAGGACCGGGCTCCAGTGCGGAGACGAGCCGTGCTCGCCCTGGCCCCATTTGATACTCCCGAGGTCACCGACGCGCTCGAACGCGCCACCCAAGACCGCGATCGTCAGGTACGCCAAGCCGCCGAAGATCTGCTGTAGACGTCCAATCGTCCGATCGCCGTGGCTCGCGCCGGTAAACGTGTAAGACTCAAGGCTCGATTCCTACTAGCGGCTGAGGGGACCCTGCGGTGGCACAACCCACAATCTCGGGGTACACGATCGGCGAACGCCTCGGTAGTGGAGGGTTCGCTTCGGTCTATCTCGCAACCGACGACACGTCCGGCCAAAAGGTCGCAATCAAGGTCCTGCACGACCACACCTCGAACCCCGACGACCTCCGTCGGTTCGAACGCGAGCGAACCACGATGCATGCGCTCAGCGGACATCCCAACATCGTTGGTGTGCTCGACGGTGGCCCCACCGACACCGGCGACATGCACTACACGGTGCTCGAATATGTCGAAGGTGGCTCGGTTCGCGACCGGCTCTCCGCTGGAGGCGCCCTGCACTGGGCCAACGTTGTCGAGATCGGTGTGCAGATCTGCGCAGCCCTCGACGTAGCGCACCGCAGCGGCGTGCTACATCGCGACGTCAAGCCAGCGAACATCTTGCTCGACGACAACATCGCAAAGCTCACCGACTTCGGTATTGCCCGACTCATCGGCCAGAGCCAGGTCACCGCCGCCCAGTCGATCATCGGGACCCTCGCATACACCCCACCCGAGATCTTCCACAACAAACCCTTCGATGGGCGCGGCGACATCTATCAGCTCGGCATCTCCCTCTACGAGATGCTGCTCGGACGGGCACCATTCACATCGGCAGCGGCCGACAACAAGGCGACGATCATCCGCCGGATCCTCGACAACCCGGCTCCCCCGCTCGCGCAGTTCGATGTTCCCCAGCCAATCTCGGACCTCCTCGACGAGGTCCTTGCAAAGGACCCCGCTGACCGGCCCCAAACTGCCGAGTCGTTCGGTCGACGCCTGAACCAAGTCGAGGTCGATCTCGGTCGTAGCCCAACCTACGTTGGTCCCGATACGCAATCGATTGCCGTCGAAACCGCCACGATCACCGACCCGAAGCTCGGTGCCCAAACCGCGTCGCCGAACGAACCCGACCCGCTATGGCCCGCACAAGCTGACCCTGGGGCGCCAGACGCTGCGCCCACGGAAGCCGCATCGACCCAATACGTGTCGACACCTCCACCCGCACCCGACGTTGAACCACCGGTCGACGCCAACATCACCGTGGTCGAGCCCCGCCCGACGAGCGCAACGAGCGTCATCCCTTCCGCCCCATCGATGTCGCTTGGGACACCAGGACCAGCACCGAGCTTCTACGACGAACCAACACCCGCAGCGCCGACGCCGACTGCGCCCGAGCCCTCGCCTCGCAAGAAGTGGCCATGGATCGCTCTGCTCGTCCTGCTCATTGGCGCTGGCGGCGCCGGCGTCGCTGTCGCGCAGCTCACCGGCGACGACACCGGAGACGCTCAACCGCCCATCACCGACGACGGCGTCGATACAGACGACACCGACCCCGGCGATACAGACGGCACTGACGACACCGACGGTGACGGCGACACGCCAGATGAGCCCCTCCCCCAGTTCGATGCAATCGACGACCCCGCCTTCACCGAAGCGTCAGGATCAGACGGCGTGATCTTCGGCTCGGTCGCGAATAGCTTCGGCCTCACCATGGTCGGCGCATACGGCGACGGCGAATCGATCGGCGATCAACACTCGGTCGTGTGGACGCTCGAACCCGGCACCGTCAAGATGCAACGCGAGTTCGACGCGGCGTCGCGAACCCGCCTGTGGTCCATTGGGGTCATCGACGGCCAACAGTTCCTCGCCGTTGGCGAGATCGCCGGGCCCGGTGAAACCGACGGTGCCGCCTGGATTGGCCAGAACGCTCGAATCCTCACCCAGGTAACCGACCCCAGCTTCTCCGGGAATGCCAAGGATCGGCTTCGCATCGCGACCTTCGACAACGGTGCCGGCACCGACAGCTACCTCGTAGGCGGAACCCGCAACCTCGCCGGCGATCCCGTGCTCGGACTCTGGGAAGTCGACAAAGGCGAGACGCCCGAAGACGTCACCTGGAATACGGTCAACGTCGGCTCGGGAACACCCGGCATCATCAACGACATCGCCACCACCCAAGACATCGCCGCAGCCGTGGGCAAAGAAACCACCGGCACCCGCGAGGACGGCATCATCCTCGTTCGCCGAACCGGTGAGGGTTGGAACAATCTGATCGTGCCAATCCCGAACGCCGAGTTCTTCGGGGTGATCATCAGCGGCGAGCGCATCATCGCCGTCGGGGTCGAGGGCGGCCCCAACTCCAAACGCCCATTTGCCGTCGTGAGCGACGCTGCAGGCAACGGCCAATTCCATCGACTGCCAACCGTCGACAATGCCGTGGGCATCGCCCATGATGTCGACGTGGTCGCCGATGGTCGTGTCGTCGCAATCGGCGACATCGCCGTCGGCGACTCTCGTCGGGGGGCCATATGGGAACTTCTTCCCGCCGCCGAACTCGCCGACGATCGGTGGACCACCCGGGCAACACCCGAACTCGCCGCGACCGGCTACACCGAGCTCTGGAACATCAACGAGTACCGAGACGCCATCTATCTCTTCGGACGTACCGAAACCGAGGACCGTCGCCCCGCTGGAGCGTGGCAACTCCGGCTACCCGAGCTCGACTCCTAAGCCCGCTGGCTACGCCCAAGCCTTGCGGCCGAGCAGTCCGAGGAAACGCAACATCGCCGAGGAGTCCTCGGGTGGAGCGATCGGTGGCCCGAACACCTTCGAGCCCTTGAGCTGGTCGAGCATCGGATACAAAAAGTCGAGCGCCGCATCGGCCAACGCCTCGGGAATCTCGACCTCGACACCAATCGCCGTCGCAAGATCCCATGCATGCCCGAGCTGATCGATCATCCGGAACCGAGCAACAACACTGCCGGGACGGTCCCCGATCGGGTGCGAAACAATCTGCTCCATCGCCCCTGGCCGACGAAACGCTTCGATCGCCGAGAGCGCAGTGCCGCGCCATGTCGCCACCGGGTTTGGCCCGAGAATCGACGTATCGATCGTCATGGTCCCAGGCAATGCCTCGCCGTCGAACAACAACGGAATCGCCGCATCCCCTAACACGACATGGCTAATGAGCGCCTGGACGTTCCACCCCTCACACGGGGTCTCAAGCTCGAGATGCTCGTCGTCGACCTGGGTCAGAACGCGACCGAAAATCGCCATCGCCGCAATGGCGTCCTCGGCGGGATCGGTGCCGGGCTCTGGCAGTGCACTCGGCTCATGCAGAACCACGGCTTACTCCCACTCGATCGTGCCCGGAGGCTTCGACGTGATGTCGTAGGCAACCCGGTTCACGCCGGCGACCTCGTTGATGATCCGACTCGACATCGTGTCGAGCAGCTCGTAGGGAAGACGGGCCCAATCGGCCGTCATTGCGTCTTCGGAAGTGACGGCGCGAATGATGATCGCATCGGCGTAGGTGCGCTCATCGCCCATCACGCCCACTGAGTTCACGCCTGGCAACACCGCAAAAGCCTGCCAAATCTCACGATCGAGACCAGCCTTCTTGATCTCCTCACGAACAATGAAATCGGCTTCTTGCAAAATGGCGACCTTCTCGGGTGTCACTTCGCCAATGATGCGAACACCGAGACCCGGACCCGGGAACGGCTGACGCCACACGATTTCGTCCGGGAGTCCAAGCTCGGTTCCGACCGCACGAACCTCGTCCTTGAACAACGCACGGAGTGGCTCGACGAGGTCGAACTCGATGTCGTCGGGCAGACCGCCGACGTTGTGATGGCTCTTGATCTTGGCTGCGTCGCTCGTGCCCGACTCGATCACGTCGGGGTACAACGTTCCCTGCACCAAGAACTGGGCGCCAACAACCTGCGCCTTCGCGGCCTCGAAAACACGGATGAACTGCTCGCCGATCGACTTGCGCTTCTCCTCGGGATCGATAACCCCAGACAAATGCTCAAAGAACCGGTCGGCCGCACTCACGTGGATGAGCTCGATCTTTTGATGACGCTCAAAGGTCTCGACGATCTGGTCGCTCTCGCCCTTTCGCATCAAACCAGTGTCCACGTAGACACATGTCAGACGGTCGCCAACCGCTTTATGCACCAGGGCTGCAGCCACCGCAGAATCGACGCCACCGGACAGCGCGCAGATGACACGACCCTCGTCGCCGACCTGGTTCTGGATGAGCTCGACCTGAGTATCGATGACACTGGCCATCGTCCACGAACGTTCGGCCCCGCAGCCTTCGGTCAGGAACCTCTCGATGACATGTTGGCCATGTTCGGTATGGACAACCTCTGGGTGATATTGCACGCCGTACAAGCCACGGGCACGATCTTCGAACGCGGCGACGGGAGCGTCGGGTGTCGAGGCGGTGACGTCGAACCCATCAGGCATTTCGGTAATCGCATCGAAGTGGCTCATCCACACGGTCTGGGTCGGGGGCGTTCCATCGAGCATGACGCCAGAGTCAGCGTCAACCGTGAGCTCGGTACGGCCATACTCGCCGCGCTCGTTACGGCCAACGGTTCCGTCCTGCTGATGTGCGATCAGCTGAGCGCCGTAGCAGATCCCCAAAACCGGGATGTCGAGGTCATACACCTCGGGGTCGATCATCGGAGCACCGTCGACGTGAACCGACTTTGGGCCGCCCGAGAAGATGATCCCGGTCGGGGCCTTCTCCCGGACCTCCGCTGCGGTGATCGTGTGCGGCACGATCTCTGAGTAGACGTTCGCCTCACGCACTCGCCGTGCGATGAGCTGGGCGTACTGAGCCCCGAAGTCGACGACGAGAACAGACTCGTCTGCTGGATCGGGAGTTGTCATGATTGGCGCACCAATACCTCTGCTTTTTGGAAGTCTTTTAGATCGGTGTAGCCACACATCGCCATCGACTGGCGCAGGCCACCTGCGAGATTGAGCGAACCATCGTCTGCGTGAGACGGTCCGTGGATGATCTCGGCCAGCGTTCCGCGCGCTGGGACCGGGATACGGCCGCCTTGAGGAACCGTTGGATGCACGCTCTGCACACCCCAGTGCCAGCCGCGTCCGGGGGCTTCGGTGGCAGCGGCGAGCGGGGCGCCGAGCATGACCGCGTCCGCTCCGCAGACCACCGCCTTTGCAACGTCGCCACCAGTAGACATCGAGCCGTCAGCAATGATGTGGGTGTAGACCCCGGTCTCATCGAGATGGCGCATACGGGCCGCACGGGCGTCGGCCAACGCCGTGGCCTGAGGGCCACCGATACCCAGGACGCTTCGAACGGTCGATGCGCGCCCTGTTCCGACGCCGACGAGAATGCCAGCAGCACCGGTACGCATGAGATGCAACGCCGCCGAATAGCTCGCACAGTCACCGACGACCACGGGCACTTCGAGGCCACGGATGAACGTCTTCAGATTCAACGGTTCGGCCTGGGTATTCGACAGGTGCTCCGCCGAGATAACCGGTTGCTGAATAACGAGGAGTCCAAGCTCGGCCCGCAGGATCAGCTCGAGGTGTTCCGATGCGCGTTGTGGGCTGATCGCCGCGCAGCTCACGACGTCCGCGTCGTTGATCTCACGAATGCGCTGAACCACCAGATCGGGATCGATCGGCGCATCATAAAGTTCCTGCATGCGGCGCATCGACGCATCGTCATCGAGCTCGGCGATCTCGGCCAGAACGACATCGGCGTCCTCGTAGCGCGTCCACAACCCCTCGAGGTGGAGCGCAGCTACCCCACCTTGCCGGCCAATCTCGATCGCCGTTGCAGGACTGACGACCGAGTCCATCGCTGAGGCCATAAACGGCAGGTCGAAACGATACGCGTCGATCTCCCAGGTCAGGTCGATGTCCTCAGGATCTCGCGTCCGGCGCGAGGGAACGATCGAGATGTCGTCGAAGTCATATGCCCGACGGCCTGACTTCCCCATGCCGATATCGATCTCAGCCACGTCCTGCTCCGCGTAGTGGAAACGAACAATCTAGCCCCATTGCCACGTCGACGCGGTGGGGATTTCCCTACCGAAAGAAGACGGCTTGCCCGATTCCCCACAGCGGCTGCTCTCCGCAAGATGAGACGTATGGAAAACCACCACACTCTCCCTGGTATCGAGCGCCCGCCGCAATCGGCTCGGCACGGCACGCGAGGTCTGGCACCATGGGTATCGACGCGACGAGGAGGTGCGAAGTGAAACGGTTCACGATGTCACGCCTATTGCGCGGATCGAGCTACGGATTCCTCGGTCTACCGTTCGCCGTCCTCTGGATCACGATCTTTTCCACCTTGCTCAGCGTCTCGTTCAGCATGTTGATCATCGGGGTCGGATTCATCCTCCTGTCGATCACGCTTCGCATCGCCGGCGTCTGCGCATCGGCAGAGCGTTGGGCGCTCGCCGAAACACTCGGCGTCGACATACCGCCAGCACCGCGCATGATCACCGAAGGCGGGTTCTCCGGCTTCATTACCAACCCGCTCCGTGACGGGTCGTACTGGCGAGAGCTCACGTTTCTCTGTATCCGATCGATCGTCGGCGTCGTGTCGTTCGTCATCGTCGTTGGCGCCTGGACATTCCCGATCTTCGCGATCACCTCGTTCTCCTGGGGATGGGCGACCGAGTGGGACTTCTCTGTCTTCGTCGTGTTGTTCTTTCTCGGCTTCCTCTCCCTCGTGATCGGACCGCTGCTGGTGCTTGGCGTCACCGAAGTACAGGTGGCGATGGCTCGCTCGCTGCTCGGACCGGGCCAGCGCGAACTCATCCAGCGCGTCGACACCGCCCAACGCAACCGCGACCTGTCGGTTGAGGCTGCGGAGGCCGAGCGGCGCCGAATCGAACGCGACCTCCACGACGGTGCCCAAGCCCGGCTCGCAACCGTCGCCATGGATCTCGGACGGGCGAAGCGAAAGCTCGAACGAAACGGGGGTGACGCCGAGGTGTCGGCGATCATCGACTCAGCGCACGACGACGCAAAAGCAGCGATCGTCGAACTCCGAGACCTCGCGCGAGGAATTCACCCCGCCGTTCTCAACGACCGGGGTCTCGACGCTGCACTTAGCGACATCGCGGCGCGCTGCCTCGTACCCGTGCACCTCGACGTTCAGCTCCTCCATCGGCCCGCAGCCCACATCGAGAGCGCGGCATACTTTGCCGTGTCCGAGTTGCTCACCAACGTCAGCAAACACAGCAAAGCAAACAACGCCTGGGTCACGGTACGCAGCGACTCCCAGATGCTTCGCATCGATGTCAGCGACGACGGGCTCGGCGGCGTCGACCCAGGGATTGGCTCGGGCGTCTCCGGACTGCAGGACCGCATCCAGAGCATCGACGGAACGTTCTCTATCCACAGCCCCCTCGCCGGCGGCACGAGCGCGCTCGTCGAAATCCCACTTAAGACGAAAGCGATCTAATTCATGCGAGTACTCATCGTCGAAGACTCCGTGCTTCTCCGGGCCGGCATTGGCCGCCTCCTCGAAGACGAAGACATGGAGGTCGTTGGTGAGGCCGGAGACGCCGAATCGTTTCTTGCCGCTTGGGAAACGCACCGCCCCGACCTGAGCATCGTCGATGTGCGCATGCCACCAACACACACCGACGAAGGGATCCGGGCCTCGGTCGAACTGCGCGCCAAATACCCCGAGGCCAAAATCCTCGTGCTCTCGCAATACGTGGAGGAGCGATACGCGAAAGAACTGCTCGCCGACGGCCATGGCGGGGTTGGATACTTACTCAAAGAACGCATCGCCGACGTCGGTGAGTTCGTCGAGGCGGTTGCACGGGTCGCCGATGGCGGAACCGCCCTCGATCCCGAGGTCGTCGCCCAGCTGTTCGCCCGACGGCGTAACCCAATAGACGCACTCACGCCGCGAGAGGCCGAAGTTCTCGGGCTCATGGCCCAAGGATTCACGAACGCAGCCATCGCCGAACAGCTCATCGTCAGCTCGGCCACAGTGGAAAAGCACACGTCGGCCATCTTTCAGAAACTGATGCTCGAACAGCGATCAAGCGACCACCGCCGGGTGCTCGCCGTTTTGCAATGGCTCGATAAGTAGCCCAACGGCGTCGGTCGCTCAGCACGCTAATTCTGTAGCAGAAATGACCGATACAAGGGTCATGACTGCAGTTGAACCAAGCGACGCGACCCTCGACTCACATCGATCGGCGTCGTCCTTTCGCGATCCGAACTCTCATGTAATCGTCGGTGACACGGTCACACGGATTTTTGAGGCGCGCGCAGCGGTCGATGCTCAGGCATTTCTGGACTCCTCGCTCTTCGCCGATCTCGTGCGGGACAACATGGTCGATGCGCCGTCCTCGACCAGCACCGGCCCAGATGGCCGACTGATCCTCGAGCACGAGGTCATCGAAAACTGGAACCACCCGTGGGAGTGGACCTGGTCGATGCTGCGCGACGCAGCGCTGCTCCATCTCGACCTGCTGCTCCGAAGCGCTCCCCACGGATGGTCGATGTCCGATGCAACCTCGTTCAACATCGTGTTCACCAACGGCAAGCCAATCTTCATCGACCACGGGTCCTTCGTTCGACGCAGTGACGACGAAGCCTGGTGGGCGTACACACAGTTCTGCGAACACTTTCTCTATCCCTTGATGGTCGCCACGTACACCGGCGCCCAACTCGCCCCCCTCCTACGCGGCGGCTTTGCCCGCGTCAGCCTGAACGACGCTCACGCATTCTTGAAAACCCACAAGCGCAAGCGGGGCGTCGTGAAATACGTCCTCCTTCCGCACGCCGCAGCAAACCGAAGCGACATGACCGTCGACCAGGTCAGCGAATCGACCAGCGCAATGAGTACCGAGATCTACGTGAAGATCCTCGAAGGTCTCCACAAGACCATCTCCGGGCTTGAGGCACCAGGCGGAGTCTCGACGTGGAGTGGCTACGCCGATCGATCTCACTACACCCACGGTGCGCTCGCCGAGAAGGTCGAGTTCGTTGACCGCGTCGTCGCAGCCACCTCACCCGGCACCGTATTGGACATGGGCGCAAACGACGGCCACTTCTCGATGGTCGCCGCAAAGCACGCAACGCACGTCATCGCCGCCGACGGAGATCCCCTCGTCGTCGACCGGCTGTACATGTCACCGACCCCGGACAACCTGCTGCCACTCGTCCAGGACGCCACGAACCCCTCCCCCAGCATGGGCTGGCGATCGGCCGAGCGAACCGGCTTCTTTGAACGAATTTCCCCGGACATGGTCTTGTCGCTCGCCGTTTTCCATCACGTGGTCTTCACCGGCGGCGTTCCGGTTCGCCAGCTCGGCGTGTGGATGTCCGAACTCGACGCAGACTTCATCGTCGAGTTTGTTCACCGAGAAGACGGAAAGGTCCAGCACCTGCTTTCGCGCAAGACCGACCCGGACACCTTTGAGTACGACCTCGACAGCTTTCTCGCCTCCTGCGAACCGCACTTTGAGCTCGTCGAGAAGCAGACCCTGTCGAACGGCACGCGCTCGATGCTGCATCTGACGCGTCGATAGCCCGATCGAACGGGCAAGCAGCATGACACCGGTCGTACGGCCTATCAATGAAATGTCGAATGTGACGATCTATAGGGAGGGAGTGCAGCACGGGCTCCTCCCCGACACAAGGAGTCACAATGCTCGCTTACATCGATGCAGGTACCGCAGCAGCAATCGCCGCAATGGCCACTGGTGGCCTCGCTGGCGCCAAGGTCGCCGCACAGTCGTTCTTCACATCAATGAAGAAGAACAAGAATGCTGCGCCAGAGACGGTCGAGTCTCATGAGCCAGTCGAGCACATCGCAGAACCAGTCACCGCAAGCTGACCCACAGCCCGCCGGACAGACCCGGCAGTCCATCGTTGGACGTGTCTTCTCGCGCCCGGCCATTGCCGGGACACGAGCACTAAGTCTTTGCCTAGCGGCAGCACTCACCGTGCTGCCGCTAGGTCTTTTGTTGGCCCAGAACCGTGGCCGGATCGCAGACCCGACGCCCGTCCTCATCATCGGCGCAGTCGCAGCATCGCTCGCCGTTGCAGCAACCGCGGTACTGCAGGTCCGACTCGCCCCCCATGTGGCCGCCGCACTCGGTGGGTCCGCTGGCTATATCTTCTTCTCGATGTCATGGGTCGGCACCGGTTCGACCCCGACGTACCTCATTGTCTGGTTCGGCGCCTCGGTCCTCCTGAGCGCAGTCATACTCGTTCTGATCGGCCAGTCCAAGGCAACGATGCTCGCCATCAGCGGCATCGTTAGTGTCGCCGCAATCGCAACCACCGCCCTGGGAATTGCACCGACGAGCACCCCGGCGACCACACCGACAGCACTCGCATTCACCGGCGAGGTCACCACAACCCCGAACATCTACGTCCTCGTTCTCGACGGCTTTGCCCGGCCAGATATTCTCGCCAGTCAGCTCGGTGACGTCGACGTTGAGCTCGATCCGGCGATCACTGCGCTCGAATCGCTCGGGTTTGTGCTCGAGCCACAGGCAACCTCGAACTACGCAGAAACGCTGGTCTCGGTTCCCTCGACACTGAACGCAACACTGCACGTCACACCCGAAACTCCCCTGACTCTCGAGGAGCGTTGGGCCTATGCCCAGACAGCGCTTCGCGGGGACAACGCAACCGTGTCGTTCCTCGCCGACGCCGGATATGAGTACTGGCACTCAGGGTCAGGGCTATGGGACAACGCCGCGTGTGATGCCAGCATCGCTGACCGATGCCTCGGCGAAGGGGTCTCGTCGTTTGAAGCGGAGTCGGCTGTCTGGTCGATCACCCCGTTGCGGAATGTCCTCGGCCAACCGAACCCGGATTCGGTACAGGACCCGGTGAAGCTCATCGACCAGATCCTCGAGGCCCGAACGAACGGAGCTGCGGAACCGTACTTCGTCTTCTCCCACATGATGACGCCGCACCATCCGTATCGATTCGATCGCGACTGCACACCGATCGATGATCCTTCGTCGTCCATAACCGATGGCGCCGAAGCACATCATCGAGCGCTCTACGCCGATCAGGTGACATGCCTGGGCAAGCAACTCGAAGCCTCGATGGAACGGCTCATTGAAGCTGACCCGTCAGCCATCGTCTTGTTGCAGTCAGACCACGGATCCGCCTTCAACGTCGATTTCAACCAACGGACGTGGCCACCGGAGGCACTCGACGAACGGATGAGCATCTTTCGCATGACCCGGTTCCCCGAGGACTGCCGAAGCAACGATCCCCGAGCGCAGTCGGTTGTGAACACCTTGCCGCTCATTCATGGCTGCCTGACCGGTACCGAGCCTTCTCTGGTCGATGACCAGATGTTCACGACGAACTACTACCCGCTCGTCGAAGAAATCGATCGATAGCTCATGGACGACAACCCAGCGACACGGCCCACGAACTCACCGGTCGCAGCGATTTTCCGGGGGTTACGACATCTGTTTGGAGCAGAGCGAATCGAGTACACGCTGCTCCCGAGCATCATGCTCGCGACCGCCTTATCGATAACCCCTACCGCTCTCCTGCTCTTCAACAACGGCCATGCAATTGCTCACGCTGGGCCGTTCTACGCAGCTATGGCTTCGACCGCTGCCATAGCGGTCGGCCTCGTCATCGTGTTGAGCCGCAAGATCGCTCCGCACGTTGCCGGTGGCCTGGTCGGCGCTCTCGGGTACGGGTTCTATTCGTTGTCCTGGGTACCCGGTTCGAACCAGCTCCCTTCGCTTACCTTCTTTTGGCTCCTGACTTCACTGCCAGCTGCGATCGTCGTGATCTGGCTGTTGAGCAATTCGCGAGCCGTGGTCGTGCTGGCTGGCGTCGCTTCGGGCGCCGTCGCGACATACCTGCTCATCTCACCGCTTATCGCAGACGAGACACCAACCGCAGCTCAAGAACCGTCACCTCCTACGAGCCTCGCCTTTGGCGACGAACTCACTCACCGTCCAAACATCTATGTGTTCATCCTCGACGGATTCGCGAACCCTTCGGTCACGGCAGACCAGTTCGCACCGCATGGTCTCGACTTCTCGCTCGACAGCTCCGTTGCACGTCTCGAACAGCTTGGGCTTCGCCACGACACGCATGCGACGAGCAATTACGGACAGACGATCCTCTCTGTCCCATCGATGCTCAACGCTGCATACCCGCACACCCCAGAGCAACCGTTGTCGACCAACGAGATCTGGGCGACCGGCACACCGGCCGTTCGGGGCAACAACGTCCTCGTCAACACGCTTCGAGGCGCCGGCTACGAGTACTGGTCTGCGAGCTCGGGGGCATGGGATCCAAGCCGGTGCGATCCGACGATTGCCGATCTCTGCCTCGGCAGCGATGCCGGAAACGCAGAAGCGATGAAGGCCGTGTGGTGGTACACCCCGCTTCGCTGGCAGCTCGGCGTCACGGACTTTCGAGAATTGCCCGAACCGCAAACGGTCGTCGACGACATCCTCGACGCGAGGGCCAATCGTCAGACCGAGGCCCCCTACATCATGATCTCGCACATCATCGGGCCCCATCAGCCATACCGCTACGAACCCGACTGCTCGTTTCGCGATGGCGGTGCTCCTGGCACCACGCTCGAAGAGGGACATATTCCCGAGTTCCGTCCGCTCTATGCCGCTCAGGCCACCTGTATGTCGGAGATTCTGGTCGGCGCAATCGACGACCTACTCGCAGCAGACCCCGACGCGATGATCTTCATCCAAGCCGACCACGGCTCGGAATTCGAGGGCGACGACGGCGCCGGGGCATCGTCAGCGTGGACGTCCGCGATGGCACGCGAGCGACTCGGTGTGTTTCGAGCGACCAAGATTCCCGATAGCTGCCGCAGTAGCGACCCTCGAGCACAATCGGTGATCAACACCGTGCCGGTGATCTTGGCGTGTGTGCAGGGCGCGGAGCCCGACCTCATCGACCCACGGCATTTCTTCACAGACAAGTCCGGGGATACCGCCGACATCGCCGAGACCACGCTCGATCTCTCGTCCAACTAGCGGCCGATCGCTCGGCGGCTAGGCGAGCGCCGCAAGCAGGTTGTAGGTCGCGTCGACGTGACGCTGTTCGGTTCGGACCGCCCCGATCGCAAGGCGAAGGACCGTCTGGCCGTTGAGCTTGGTGTGAGTGATGTACGACTCGCCGCCATTGTTGATCGCGTCGCGGATCCGCTCATTGTCCGCATCCCCACCGACGTGGCGGAACGTGACCAGGGACAACGGCGTCGGGGCGACGATCTCGTACTGGGGATGCGCCTCGATCTTGGCTTCGAAGTTCTTGGCCATGTCGACGTGGCTTCGCACGAAGTTGGCGAGCCCTTCAGCACCATGGGTCCGGATGACGAACCACAACTTGAGGGCGCGGAAACGTCGACCGAGCGGAATCTGCCAGTCTCGGTAGTCGACGACGGCGCCTTCGTCAGAGGCTGCGTTGCGCAGGTATTCGGGCAGGACGCTAAGCGCCGCGATCATCGGCTGACGGTCGGCGACGAAGAACATCGAACAGTCGAAGTTCGTGAGGAGCCACTTGTGCGGGTTAAACGTGTAACTGTCGACACGCTCGAGGCCATCGTTCACGAACCGGAATTCAGGTGCGACTGCCGCCGCTCCGGCGAAGGCCCCGTCGAGGTGGAGCCATGCCACGTACTCTTTGCAGATATCGGCGATCTCGTGCACCGGGTCGAACGCGGTCGACGATGTCGTGCCGGCAGTCGCCTGCACAAAGAACGGCCGACGGCCCGCAACGATGTCCTCTTCCATCGCGCGTCGAAGCGCCTGAGCATCCATTGCATGAGTTGTCGGATCGCTCGGAATGGAACGGACTTGATCCTCGGTCAGACCAGCGATCTTGCACCCCTTGATCATCGACGAGTGGGCATGCTCCGATGAATACGCAACCAATTCGTCCCAGCGCCACTGTCCAGCGGTCCGCTCCCGGGCTGCGAGAATGGCGACGAGTGCGCCCGAAGACGCAGAGTCCTGAATGACACCGCCGCCTGCGCCCCCGGATCGAAAGCGGTCCGGTAGGCCGCACAGGTCGATCATCCAGTCCATCATGTGCGTTTCGAGTTCGGTACACGCCGGCGACGTCGCCCAGAGCATGCCCTGTACGCCAAGCCCAGCGGACATGAGCTCGCCGAGGACCGACGGCGGCGATGCGTTTGCTGGGAAGTAGGCAAAGAAGTTCGGAGATTGCCAGTGGGTGATGCCAGGCATGATCAACTCGTCGACGTCGGACATGATGTCAGACCACGCCTCACCACTCTCTGGAGGGCTTGTTGGCAATGAGGCTCGGATGTCGCCCGGCTCGACCTGGCTAAGCACAGGAAGGTCTTCGACGCGCTCCCAGTAGTCGGCAATCCAATCGATCATCTCGTGCCCGGCACGACGAAACTCGTCGTTCGACATCGGTGGTTGATAACTCATCGATGGAGACTGCCACATCGAACCGCACCAATCACCACGGACCCCAGATTTGTACAGAATTTGGACCCTGTGGGGTTACTTTTTCTGTACAAATCCCTGGGTTATCTCGAGCAGGTTGTGCAGCATGAGCGCTGTGGCACCCCAGACCGTGTCACCGACGAGTTCGTAGAAGTGCATGGCCCGCCACTCGTCATTCCAGAACCACTCCTCTTGGCGATATACGCCATCTGCGATGAGCTCTGCGATCGGCACGTGCAGGATTGCTTCGACCTCATCGGGCGAAGCAACGAGCACCGGCGGGTCAGCGAGATACGCCACGATTGGTTGCACGAGCGAAAAGCTCGCTCCCGTGACGAACCGATCGAGCTCGCCAACACGCTGTGGAAGCTCGGGGTGTAGACCAACCTCTTCTTCGGCCTCTCGAATCGCGGTATGCCACAAGCTCGCATCGGTGTCGTCGTGTGACCCTCCCGGAAACGCAATCTCGCCAGCATGTTTGCGCATGTGCTGGGGCCTACGGGTCAGGATCGTGGTGGGGCCATCAGCACCGTCGTAGATCGGGACCAAGACGGCGGACTTGCGGCCTTGCTGCGCCGGGCGCACGACCGCCGGTCCACGAAAGACTTCCGACGGCTCGTAGGACTCAACGGCACCCACGAGGTCGGATGTGCTCACAGCATCGAGGGTTGACCATGGTGCCTCATCGCTCGCGCGCCACCGTTCGGGCCGGGGAATCTGCTGTGGTCCGCCCCGCTGCGATCCGCCAGAAGACAAGGGCTACTCCGAGAGCGAACCGAGTAGCTCGACGATGCCGTGCTGTTTGAGTGCCTCGAGAACGACCTCGGGTCGAGTGGTTCCCTTTTCCCAACCGGCCCATTCCTCGAGCATCGCTGCAGAGGTTTCGGTGGCTTGGGCTTCCAGCACCTCGGGCAAGAACCCGGTCTTTAGGTATGCCATAGTCCGTCCGGGCATCTCGGTTTCGGAGACCCAATCGTTGAACTGCGTCAGCAGCTTGGACGGTGACGGTGCGGGGCGATCTTCCATGATGATCTCAGGCTATCGAGTCGACTCGTCGGACAGTTCCTTGCGGGTCAAGGTCGCCATCGCTTCTCGTAGCGCGTTAACCGCCGGACCGATCGGGAACTCTCGCTCGCCGACGGTGGTGACCGAGATGGCGTCGCGCAACGTAGAGATTGCAAAGAACTCGACGGCGTCGTCGAGGCGATCGAGGGTGTGCTCCACCTCGCGAAACTGCAGTCCGGACACCTCGGCAGCGTCGAGGGCAACCGTGCGTGTGATGGAATCGAGAATGCCCAGCTCCAACGAGGGTGTTTCGTAGATCGTCTGCCCATCCTCTTCGACCGTCCACCCAATCGTGAACGTCGGACCCTCGAGAATCCGACCGGACTCACCGATCAAGAGCGCGTCGCTAAAGCCCGCCAGCTTGGCCTGACGAATCGCGCCAAAGTTGTTGGCGTACGACAAGGTCTTCGCCCGCAACAGCTCCCAGTTCGCCCCGTCGGAATGCCACGGCGCCACGAGCGGCAACAACGTGAGTTCGCCGGGCTGAGGGTTTGCTGGCTCACTCGTAACGACGACGCGGGTTGTGCCATCGAAAGGATCGTCTCCGGCCGAAACCAACACGCGGATCACACAGTCGTCGTGATGGGTCGCTGCGTGCGCGCACCAGTCGGTCAGCAACTCGTCGGCCGGCAGATCGATGCCGAGCATGCTTGCGCTTCGTTCGAGCCGCTCGAGGTGAGGGGCCATACGGAAGCACTTACCTTCGAGCCCACGGATGACCTCGAACACGCCGAAGCCGCGTATGAACCCAATATCAGAGACCGGGATCGATGCGGTTGCAGGGTCTTGCAGTTCGCCGTCGATGCGGACAGATGTAAACGCGCTCACGATTGCTTTGCTCGATTTCTGTAATCAGGACTTCGGCACCATTGCCAGCAGCGAACTAGCGCTGAGGACGTCGAGCCTTTTGCTCCATGTGTAGGCCGTCGCCGGTAAGAGACAACCTCGGTCCGCGTTTTGGCGCTGACCCGGAAGATTTTGCCAGACGAACGACCCGCCACCGGTGTCCGGCCCACGGCTCGAGGAGTTCGAGCATCCGGGCATCATCGCCCCGCTCCTCACCAGCGAGATGCCACGCAATCGTGTTCGGGATGTGGAAATCCCCAACCGGCACCGCATCGGCGTCTCCAAGCGCGCTCGCGGTGATCATTGCGCTCGTCCATGGGCCAATCCCGCGTATTCGTTCGAGACGAGCTTGGACCTGCGATGGGGTTCGCTTTTCCAGACCTTCCAGGCGGCTCATTTCCCGAGCGGTTCGCAGAACGATCTCCGCTCGCTTGCGTTCGACTCCGAGCGGATGAAAGTCGGCGTAGCCGAGCTCGGCGACACGGTCGGGCGGCGGAAGCACCCACCCCTTCCATGGTCCCGGCGCTTCATCGCCGAAGCGGCGGGCGAGCATCCGGCGAGCCTTCAGTGCGTTCTGCACCTGCACCTTCTGCCCAAAGATGCCGCCGATGACCGAATCCCAGATCCGGTCGGTTCTGCCCAACAGGAATGGGCGCGACCGCCAGCGATCTGCGAGCGGGCCAGGCGGTGGTGCAAACCCGGTGACATCGTCTTCTGCGCCGAGCAGCTTCGGCGCTTGGTTCATCATCCAGTCCGCTCCGGGACCCCACGCTTCGGCATCGACGGTTGTGGGGCTTGTGCGGCTGAGTTGCAGCGACCCGAGGCCGTCGGGAGTCCGCGTATTCCAGCGGGTTTCGCTCGGTCCGACCATGACTGGGTCTTTGCTTCCACGCACGGTTGACGCCAGTTCAATCCACTGCGGAATCTCGATCGTCTGGGCGGCCACGGGTCAGAGCGTACCCGTCATCCCCTCGCCAATATCTGGTCGAGAAGACGGTGTCGATTTTGCGCATCGAGGGACACGGATCCGTGGTCGAGTCCCGATGTGCCAGACTTTAGACATGCGCCCTGACGGACACCCACGGTTCTCGCGTGCGCTCGACAGCGTCCGAAACGAGTGGCACGAGGCCCCGTGGTTCGTGGTTTTGATGATCGTGATCGTCGCATTCGTGGGCCCAGGTCTTGTCTGGGCAGCGTGGTCAGCGCTCTCCAGCGCCTTCTGATCGAGAGCGAACACGCCCAGAAAACGCAAACAACCCGGACCACAAGGGCCCGGGTTGCTCGGTACTTCTTAAGATGCCCGACTTGGCCTCCCGGTCACTCCGTCGATGTTTCAAGCCGCTAGGCGAGAAACTCGGGGAGAGAGCGAGGCGCTAGCCGAGCGAACGGCTACATCATGCCGCCCATACCACCCATGCCGCCCATGTCAGGCATGCCGCCGCCAGCGCCTTCTGGCTCTGGCTTGTCGACAACGAGGGCCTCAGTGGTGAGAAGAAGCGCAGCGATCGACGCTGCGTTCTGGATAGCTGCACGAGTGACCTTGGCTGGGTCGATGACGCCA
>CALLAA010000245.1 GCA_938002955.1 uncultured Acidimicrobiales bacterium | reverse complement strand
TCTTGTGGTCCGCGCTGGTTTAGGTCGAGGGGGACGGCGAAGCTATCGCCAAAGCCGACATCGACGAGATAGGACCGGTCGAGCTGCACCTCGAGCATCAGATGATCGACGATGGCGTTCGGTCCATCGAGCAGAACCGCTGCGCCCAAGCGCATGACCGAAAAACCAAGCGCCTCGAGGAGCGCACCGAACGCGCCGTTGAGTTCAAAGCACCAACCCCCGCGCCGCCGATTCACGACCTTGTCGAGGGACCACGCAAGATCGGTGCGTACCGTCGTGCCGGCGACGACATCGAGATTCTCAAAGGGCACCGTCGACAGGTGCGCGCTCATGAGTGCCGACAGGCCAGCGAGATCGAGTGCTGGTGCGGCATCGAGCCCGATCCGGCGGAGATAACGCTCGACGTCGACTTCGCTGCTCATCGAGGTAACCGTAGCGCCGGGGCATCGTACGTTGCGGTGGATGTGTGGCGGCGGTGGTGAGCGGGCGACATCGTTCGGACATCGTTCGATAGTGAACGCCGCTCAAAGACGCCCTGTAACTACACTTCGACAGGTGTCCGGACCGCTGCAACTCGAGTTTGTGATGTCCGCGTCCAAACACACCCAACTCCCTACGTCATTGGTCGAGGTTGCGGTTGCTGGTCGCTCGAACGTCGGCAAGAGCTCGCTTCTCAACGCGCTCGCCAATCGCAAAAGCCTTGCGAAGACCTCCAAGACACCGGGAGCGACTCGCCTGCTTAACGTCTTTGAGCTGCAACCCGAGGGATCTGGCAAGTGGCTCGTCGATCTGCCCGGTTACGGGTACGCCAAGGCGCCGAAGCACGAGCAGAAGCGCTGGGCCCAAATGATCGAGAACTACCTGATCGAACGCGAGACCCTCGAACTGGTTCTGGTTCTTGTCGACGGAGAGGTCGGGCCTACCGCACTCGACAAGCAATCGATCGAATGGTTCCGACACATCGGAATCCCGATCAAGATCGTCGCGACCAAGCACGACAAGGTGAAATCGGCGAAGCTCGGGTCGCGCAAGAAAGCGGTGGCCGAAGGCTGCGGAGTCGAGAAGAAGGACGTCCGGTGGGTCAGTGCCGCAAAGGGCGTTGGTATCCCCGAACTACGCGCCGAGATTCACACATTCCTGGAGTATGAATGAAGCGTCTGATCCGTTGGCTCGCAATCGCGGGTGTCATCGGTGGTGGTGCTGCGTGGTGGCAACGCCAGCAGGCGGCTGACGACATCGTTGGCTCGATGGGTAGTGCTGGTCGCAACGCGACAGTCGCCAAGATGGGCGCTCGGACCGGTGGCCGATGGGCCGTCACCCAAGCACGAAAGACCTTCGCCTCGGCCGAACGTCGCGAAGAACTCTCCGCCGAATTCGAGATGAAGACCACCGAAGATGTGGTCGCATCGCTCGGCAATCTCAAGGGCGCAATGATGAAGGTTGGCCAGATGGCCAGTTACCTCGATCTCGGACTTCCGGAGAACGCTCGAGCCACGCTCGCCTCGTTGCAGAGCGACGCTCCACCAATGTCGGGTGAGCTCGCAGCGTCGGTCATCATTGACGAACTCGGCGCACACCCCGACGAGTTGTTTGCGGAATGGGACCCGGCACCGATCGCGTCGGCGTCGATCGGCCAAGTGCACCGCGCGCTCACCCACGACGGTCACGCCGTAGCCGTCAAAGTGCAATATCCGGGAGTTGCTGAGGCCATCGAGTCCGATCTGCGGACGAACGACGTGCTGTTCTCGGCCTTGCGTGTTCTGTTCCCGGGTATCGACACGTCGACCATCACCGAGGAGCTGCGCGAGCGGCTCAGCGAAGAACTGAACTATGAACTCGAGGCAAAGAACCAACGTCACTTCGCCGCCCACTTCGACGGACACCCGTTCATTCATGTGCCGCACATCTTTGACGAATACTCGAGCCGCAGGGTGCTGACCTCCGAACTTGTCGTGGGCGCAAACTTCACCGAGGTCCTCGAGTGGTCCCAGGAGGAGCGGGACCTTGCGTCCGAAACGCTCTTTCGGTTTACGTTCGGCTCGATCTACCGTCTCGCCGCGTTCAACGGTGATCCGCACCCGGGCAACTACATCTTCCACGGCGGCGGGCGAATCACGTTCCTCGACTTCGGCTTGGTGAAGCACTTCAGTGAGGCCGATACGGCATTGTTCGAAGCGCTGATCACCGAGATGGTGATCGATCAAGACTTCGCATCGTTCCGTACCACGATCGAAGAAGCCGGGCTGCTTCCACCGGGGCAACGCTTCTCCAATGAGCTCATCGGCGACTACTTCTCGTTCTTCTACGACTTCGTGCAGCACGACCGGGTCTTCACGTTCGACGAGGACTATTCCGCGGCCGGAGTGAAGGCGATCTTCGACACGAGCGGCGAGCATGGCGAGCTAAAGAAAGTCCTCGATGTGCCGTCGTCGTTCGTCGTTCTCCAGCGGATCAACCTTGGGGTCATCGCCCTGTTCGCCCAGCTCGGAGCCACCGGCAACTGGCGCAAGGTTGCCGAAGAGGTCTGGCCGTTCGTCGATGCCGAACCATCGACCGAGATGGGTCGGACCATCGAGCGATGGGGCCGCGCAAGCGGTGCCAGAGCGTCATACGAAGGCCTCTAAGCTCGACTAAGTTCGGGCCATGGTGGATCACAACGGCGGGAGCCCACACGTAACGCCGGACAGGCCCAAGGGAAGCGGAAGTCGCGCTCCGTGGGTGATTCTGGCGCTGGTCATCGTGTGCGCCGTAGCCGTCCTCGTCAGTATCGGCATCGCGATCTTGGTCCTTCGGGGCTGACATTTGTGCTCAGAATCCGATAAACAACGAGTGTGCTGATCGTTGTTTCTCCCGCAAAGTCGCTCGACTACGAGTCGAAGCTGGCAACCAAGAAGTTCTCCGAGCCCGAAATGCTTGACCGGAGCGATGCGCTCGTTTCCGTGATGGCGAAGAAGTCACCCGACGAGATCTCGTCGATGATGCACGTCTCACCGGCGCTCGGCGAGCTCAACTTCACCCGCTTCCAAGAGTGGGAACGGCCTTTCACCACCGAGAACGCACGTCCCGCAATCCTTGCGTTCGACGGCGATGTGTACACCGGTATGGATGCGCCGAACTCCTTTTCCGAGCGTGATTTCACCCATGCGCAAAAGACACTGCGGATCTTGTCCGGTTTGTACGGCGTGCTTCGGCCGCTCGACCTCATGCAGCCGTACCGGTTGGAAATGGGTACCAAGCTCAAGACCTCCGAGGGCAACAACCTCTACGACTTCTGGGGTACCGAGATCGCCGAGAACCTCAATGACGCGATCGAGCAGAGCCCCGGTGCGAATGTGCTCATCAACCTGGCCTCTAACGAGTATTTCGGCGCGGTCGATACCAGCGTGATCAGCGCACCGATCGTCGCTCCGGTCTTCCTCGACGCCAAGGGGTCGGGCGACTACAAGATCGTCAGCTTCTTCGCGAAGCGCGCTCGAGGGGTCATGAGCGCATGGATCATCCAGAACCGAATCAGCACTCGAAAGGCATTGGTCGACTTCGAGGGCATGGGTTACCACTACGATTCGGAACGTTCGTCGAACGATCGCCCGGTGTTCATTCGCCGCAGCGACGACTAAAGGGACTCTGCGCCTACTCAGGGGGAAACAAACATGTCGGATTCAGCAACACCAGGTTGGTACCACGCCGAGGGCGATCCACCGAACACCGAGCGTTACTGGGACGGATCCGCATGGACCGAAGGGCCTCGCCCGATCGGCGGAACTCCGCCGCCAGCGGCACCCACCGATATGCCGTCGATGGACCCACCGGGCTCGAACATGCCGGTCATGGGACAAACGCCGCCACCGTCGGATCTGCCCGGTGAGGCTCCTGGCGGCTTCGGCACGGTGACTCCAGGTCCCTCCGACACTCCCGGTGGCTTTGGGTCGGTCACGCCAAGCCCAACAACGCCGCCTCCCGGTATGCCAGTAACCGGCGGTGCGCCCGGCTTCGGTACGCCTCCTGCTGGTGGAGCAATGCCAGGTGGCATGGCTCCCGGCGGATTCCCCGGCGCGCCCGTGGGCATGGGTGCTGCGTATGCCGAATCCAGCCAGGCTGTTATGGCGCTCATCTTGTCGCTGGTCGGCTTGATCTGCTGCCTGACGTCACCGGTTGGGGCCTACCTGGGCTACGCCGAGAAGAACGCAATCGACGCCGGACGGCGAGATCCAAAGAACCGGGGCATGGCCCAAGCAGCGTTCATTATTGGTCTGGTGTTGACCGGTTTGAGCGCGCTCTTCATTCTCTTGGTCTTGGTCGGCGGCTTCAGCGCCTAGTTCGCTCTCCCTAGCGGTTTGGTGTCCAGCGGAAGAGCTTGAGGGCAACGACCGCTCCAAAGAGGCCCCATCCAAGAACGACGAGCCAATGGTCCCATGGCCAAGCGGCCCCGTCGGCGAACGGGTTGTAGCTCTCTTGCAGAGCCATGTTCAGATGGCTGACCGGGAACAGGTCGCCGATTCTGGCGACCCAATCGGGGACTTGGTCGCTTGGCAGGAACACGCCACTGATGAAGTACAGGGGCAACATGATCGCGTTGGTAACTGCAGGCGCTGCATCTTCGGACGAGATGATCACGGTCATCGCCAGGCCGAGGGCAGCGAACGACATTGCTCCAATGACGAGCGAGATCGCGAGGCTCGGAAGCGTTTCGAATTGCAGCGAGACGCCGTAGACGACGCGCCCGATCACGCTGATAATCACGGTCATCGCAACGGCGATCACCGCGCCGGCGAGCATCTGGGAGAGGATGAATACCCATGGCGGAATCGGTGTGCCCCTGGTGCGCTTGAGCATGCCGCGTTCGCGTCGGGTCGTCATGGTGATCGCGAGGTTCACCGTGGTCGCCGAGACGATGGCGAGGGTCAGGATGCCCGGTACGTACAGGGTTGCGACCTTGGCCCCGTTGTCCAGGGTGTTGTTGCCGAAGATCGATGTGAACAACACGAGGAAGATCAGCGGCAAGATGACCGTGAAGAAGGTCGCTGCTGGGTTTCGGCGAAAGATCAGTAGGTCGAACTTGAGCTGATGAAGAACTCGACGAAATGCGCTCATCGTTCATGACCTTCGGTGAGTTGCAGGTAGACGTCTTCGAGCGTGGGCCGGGCCACGTTGAGCTCGGGAAGCGAGACGCCCATTTCCGTGGCCCAGTTCGTCAGCTCATGCAGCGCAACGAGAGAATCCTTGGTATCGATCTGCACTTGTCCGGTTGTCGAGTCGACACGAGCTCCGAGGCGATCCGGGGGTCGAGGGTCGGCGGCGTCGGGTTTCCAACTGATGCGAGTTTGGGCGTTCACCTGATCGGCGAGTTCTTCGGCGGTGCCTCGGGCAAGAATCTTGCCTGCGCCGATCACGACGATGCGGTCCGACAGGTGCTCGGCTTCATCCATGTAGTGCGTGGTCAACAGGACGGTCTTGCCAATGTCGCGTAGTGCTTCGATCATGCCCCAGGACTCGCGTCGTGCTGTGGGGTCAAACCCGGTGGTGGGTTCGTCGAGAAACACGAGCTCTGGATCGCCGACGAGGGCAAGCGCGAGATCGAGCCGCCGCTTTTGTCCGCCGGAGAGTTTGCGAGTGCGATGGTCTGCGCTGCTCGTCAACCCGACGAGTTCGAGGGTTTCTTCGGGGTTGCGAGGATTCTCGTAGTACGCAGCCTGCATCCGGACGGCTTCGCCGGCGGTGAGTTCGGGGACCGGTTCTGATTCTTGAAGAACGATTCCGATCTGTTCCCGCCACGACAACGGTGCACGTTCCGGGTCGACACCCAGCACTTCGACCTCGCCCGACGTTCGCTTTCGGAACCCTTCCAGGATCTCGATCGTGGTCGTCTTGCCGGCGCCGTTGCTCCCAAGGAAGGCGAGGATCTCGCCGGTGGTTACTTCGAGGTCGATTCCGTCGACTGCGGCGAAATCGCCGTAGTGCATCTTGAGATCGCGTACGCCGATCGCTGTCGTCACGAAGGCCTCCAGGGGGTCGTTGGCCATTCTCCTCGACCGTTCAAGCGAAGGCCAAAACGCGCTCGAGCGGGCGAAGGGTTTCCCAGTCGCCCGCTCGTTCCGCCTCCGAGAGCCTTGCAGCCCCCCGCCGGAGGAATTCGTGTCCGCCGCCCGCCATTTCCGCCCACGAACACCATCATTATGGCCGTTCTGGACTTTGGACGCAATGTCCAGAACAAACTTTTTGTTACACTTTGGCTGCGGGTCCACACGATCGGAGAGGCATTTGGCGTCAGGAAAACGGCAGCGCCTCAGCGCAGATGAAACGCGTGAGCGCCTCGTCATTGCTGGCATGTCACTCTTGGCGCGCAACGGTATGTCGGTAGGGCTCGATGCCGTCACACTGGAGCAGGCGGTCCGCGATGCCGACGTCTCGCGCTCGTCGGCCTACGCGGCGTGGTCGACCGATGATCGCTATTCACCCCAAGAACTCTTTCAGCGCACCGTCCTGCGTCGGGCCGTCGTCGATCGCAATGCCACCATCGAGGAACTACAGGAGATCGTGATGGCGGTCGTGGTCGAGCATGGCGAGACGATGAACCAGCGCGAGCTGCTGCGAGAGATGATCCGCGTCGGTGGAGCCGCAAATGTCGAAGCCGTCGCTGGTTCATCGAGCTGGCAGTTGGTGATTGCGTTACGCGCCATTCTCCACAGCACGTTCGGACGTGGCCGCGACGAAGACCTCGCGACTTGGATGGACGAGTCTGAGGAAGAGCTGCGGTTCGAGACCATTAATGATGTCTACAAACCGCTCGTGGAAATCACCGGGCTTCGTCCGCGCCCCGAATACGGCGAACTCGCGTATCAGTACGGCGAGATCAGTGCAGCAGCGATGACCGAAGGTTTGGCAATGCGCTATTCGTTGCGAGCGCGCGAACATCTCGACGGCCTCGTCCACCCGCATGATCCTGGCCGCGAATGGTCGCTGTACTCACTGATGTTTGAGCAGATCGTGCACCGGTTCTTCTTGCCGATCGATGCCGACGACTGGAATGTGGACGGTCTCGAGGCTTAGGCCACCGGGGTGAACTCGACCGGCAAGTGTTTGATGCCGTGAATGAAGTTCGACTGCAAAATGTCTGGCGGTCCCGCAGCCTCGATGTCGGGCAGGCGCCGAAAGAGCTCCCGGTACATGACCGCGATCTCTCGGCGTGCGAGGTGAGCCCCAAGGCAAAAGTGCGGGCCCGGCCCGCCGAAGCCGAGATGACGGTTTGGATCGCGCAGCACGTCGAACCGCAGTGGATCGTCGAAGATTCGCGGGTCTCGGTTCGCTGCTGAATAGAACATGGCGAGCTTGTCGCCCTCAGCGATTTCGACGCCGCCCAGCACCGTGTCACAAGTCGCTGTTCGACGCATGAGATTTACGGGACTTGCGAGTCGGACGATCTCCTCTACGGCAGTCGACATGACGTCCTCGACGTTCGCCTGCCAGATAGCCCGCTGATCGGGGTTCTTGGTCAGATAATGCATGCCCCAGGTGATGGCGTTCCGGGTGGTTTCGTTGCCGGCGACGACGAGCAAGATGAAGAAGCTCGCAATGTCCGCTGCACTCAAGCGCTCCCCATCGAGTTCGGCGTTCACCAGGATCGAGGTCAGGTCGGTTCCGTCGCCACCCTTTTTCGACTCGGCAACGTTGGTCATGAGTTCGGCCAGCGCTGCGCCGGCTCCCAGAACGACCGTTGGGATATCGGAACCCTCGGCGACGTACTCGGGGTCCGAGGCCCCAAGGATCATGTTGGTTTGCTCGAAGACAAAGTCGAGCTCGCTGCGAGGTACGCCCATCAGGTCACACACGATCACCAGCGGCAACCGAGCAGCGACATCGACGACGAAGTCACATGAGCCACGGTCTTGGACGCCATCGATGATGGCGTTGGCTTGGTCGACGACCGAGTCGTCGAGCTGGGCCAACATCCGAGGCGTGAAGCCCCTCGAGATCAACTTGCGGAGGTGCCCGTGACGAGGGTCGTCCATGGCGATCATCGAACTGAAGAAGTCGTTGAAGATCTGGGGGAAGTCGATGACGGTGATGCCATTCGCTGACGAGTAGATCTCCGGAGCGCGAGACATCTCGACGATCAGGTCGTATTGCGTGATCGCCCAGGCTCCTGGCCCATGCGCGATCCCGAGGTCGGTTGTGTCGCTCTCTGGAAAGAACTGTGGTGGCTGAAGCGTGAGCTCGTTGAGCTTTGCATCGATCGTCGCTTCGTCCTGAAACTTCCAGAAGACGTCGTAGATCGGATTGTTCAGATTCTCGTCGTTCGTCACGGCAGCCACCCTAGATACCCGGCTAGTCGATGCCGTGGTCTAACGCATAGCGAATCAGTTCTTGCTTCCGGTTCAGTTGGAGCTTCTTCAGGATGTTTCGCACATGGTTCTCGACGGTCTTGGCCGAGATAAACAGCGTTTCACCGATCTCCTTGTAGGTGTGTCCGCGTGCGACGAACTGCAAGACCTCGCGTTCACGTTCCGATAATGACTCTCCGGGAGCCTCAGCTTTGTGCAGCCGGCGAAACTCGGTGAGGACCAGGGCGGCGAGCGACGCCGAGAACACCGGTTCGCCTTTGGATGCCTTCCACAGCTGTGCGCGCAGTTCGTCGGGCTCGGTGGACTTCACGAGGTATCCCAGCGCGCCGGCGGCGATGGCGTCGAGGAGATCGGACTCGGCCTCGGAAACGGTGAGCATGACTACTGGCACCTTTCCGGCGATTGCCTTGACGAGCGCGATGCCGCCGCCCTCTGGCATGTGCAGATCGGAGAGCACGAGGTCGGGGTCGGTTGCCTCGATGACTTTCACTGCTTCTGCAGCGTCGCCGGCCTCGCCAACCACGGTGAAGTTCTCGCCGAGATCGGCGCGTAGACCCGTACGCCATATTGCGTGATCGTCTGCGATTACGACCTTTACTGCCGCCATCGTGAACCCCTTTGTTGCTTCGTCATAGCCATAGTTGGACTTCGGTACCGCGCCCCGGCGCACTCTCTATATCGGCGAACCCATCGACGTCTTCAAGGCGGCCCTTTATCGATCGGGAAACCCCGATGGATTCGACCATCGTGTCCGTATCGAATCCGCTGCCGTCGTCTTTGACGCTGACGAAGGCGGTCGCGCTTGCGACGTTGGCCGGCGGCTGGAGAAATGTGTCGTCGGTCGGTTCTGCGTAGATCGTTACCGACGTCGCCTGTCCATGTTTGCTGGCGTTGTTCAACGACTCGCCGACGGCCCCGGAGAGTGCTGCGAGTTGAGGTTCGGAGAAGTGGGGGAGGTCCCCGGCCACAACGACGCTCACTTTGCAGGTTGGGTAGAGGCGTTCGTGGCGTGCTGCGAGTGCGTGCATTGCGGGTTCGAACGCGAGGGTTTTGCCAGGGGTTCCGGCCAAGAAGCCGCGAAGGTCATGTTCCTGGTCGCGAGCGAGGGCTGCGAGCTCGGCATCGGTCGACCGACGTTGAATGACCGCCAGTGTTTGCAGCACCCCATCATGGAGCTCTCGAGCAAAGCTCTCTCGGGCCCGAGCTTCGGAGATCTCCGCCTCGGCCCGACGGAGTCGGGTCAC
>CALLAA010000244.1 GCA_938002955.1 uncultured Acidimicrobiales bacterium | reverse complement strand
AGGAGCGAAGAGCTCAAGTGCCTCGCCGTGATCGCCAAGAAGTTCAAGCAACCAACGCGCCTGCTGCGCGGCTGGTAACCGTCACTCGTTCGGCGCCTTTCGCGCCTCTATCGATCAGTTCCGGGGTCAGACCCCCGAGTTGATCCAGGACGCTGCACGATCAGTTCCGGGGTCAGACCCCCGAGTTGATCGAGGGAGGTATGCGAACCCTGACAAAGCGGGCTTGCAATCCGGCTGACCGCTAGCCGTTGGCGCCGTCGATCAGGTTTAGGGTCTGACCCCCGAGTTGATCGATAAGGCTGATCGATCAGGTCTAGGGTCTGACCCCCGAGTTGATCGATAAGGCTGATCGATCAGGTCTAGGGTCTGACCCCCGAGTTGATCGATAAGGCTGATCGATCAGGTTTAGGGTCTGACCCCGGAGTTGATCGATGGGGGGGCGCGAACGAGCGCCCGGGGTTTCCGGGCGCTCGTTCTTGTCGCTCTGCGTTGTTGGGCCGTGGACCCGTATTGTTGCTGGGCCGTGGACCCGTATTCGTCCCGCCGGCTACGACTCTTCGGCGAGTCGGCGGCGGCTGCCGAGCAGCAGGACCGCACCCGCAATCAACGCCAACAGGCCGACGTAGACCAGGCCGCCAACCGTGCGACCCGTCAACGCCAGAGGCGGGCTGGTCGACGTCTGTGCACGAACCGCAATCTCGGCAATGTCATGATCGTCCTCATCGTTGCCAGCGTTGTCGATCTCGTCATCGACCGGCGACTCGATGTTCGACGCATCAGCGACCGAGTCGATGTCCGGCAGCGGTTCCCCATTTGGCATAACCAGAGTCAGACCATTTACTGCAGTCGGTAGCGCCTCGGTGATCTCGGCCAAGTTCTGCGTGGTGCGCAAGGCCTCTCGACCAACCGTGACCGTGATATCTGTCGATAGCGACTCACCAGGTGCCAGCGGCCCAGCGACCGACGTCGTTGCGCCAGCGTCACCGCTCGCCCAATCGTCATCGTCGAGCTCGAGACCGATCGGCAAGTAGTCGATCAGCCCAATGTCGCGAGCGGCAATGTCGCCCTGGTTGAACACGGTGATCCTGAACGTCACCGAATCGCCGATGTCCACGGTCGACGCACCCACTCGTTCCTTGCGCAACGCAAGGTCGAAGCGTGGCTCCCAGAATCCGAAGTCAACCGTGAGGTTGCTGCTGATATCTGCCGTCGCTGCATCGTTGTCCGGAGTCTCCGCGGTCGGCTCAATATCACCGAGCAACGTCGAACCGCTGAACACATACCCATCGGTGCAGTCACACGGGAACCCATTGTCGTCGTTGTCGATGTCGGTGTTCGTGTCCGTCTCTGTTGGATCGCTCGAGAGCAATCCGTAGAGCGCAGCGTCCACGTCCCACGCGTTCGGAGGAATACCGACGACATATTCGCCAGCATCCAAATCGGTGAACAGGTAGAGACCCTGTGCGTCCGTCGTCATCGTGTTGATCGCATCATCGGCGGTGATAACCCCGTCGTTGTTGGTGTCATCGGCTGCACCATTGCCGTCGGCGTCGGCAAAGAGGTAAACCGGCACGTCGGCGATACCCGTCTCTCCGCCATCGACCACGCCGTTGTTGTTGGCGTCGAACCACACCTGGTTGCCGAGGGAGAACGTTGGTGGCGCAACAACTGCCACGTCATGATCGTCCTCATCTTCGGGATCGGTGTCGGTATCGTCTGGCGTGGAGTCCTCGTCCTCGACCGTCGGCGGAACCGAACCATCGGGGTTGCGAGGTGTTGCTTCGGAAATCTCCGCAGCGTTCACCAGCTGCGATGCCGTCGTGTTCGAGGCAACCGTCAAGGTCACCGGAAGCACCACGGTCTCGCCCGGAGCGAGCGTCCCCACAAGGGTCGCCTCACCGTTGGAGCCAGCGGTCGCCCATGAGTATGCGAACGACTGATCGCCGGTCGTCATACCCGCTGGGTTGATCGAGATGTCGAATGCGTCCCACATGCTTAGATCGACGTAGTCGGTGATGACGATGTCGTTTGCGAGTGTGGAGCCTTCGTTGGTGACCGCGATGAGGAACGTGACCTCCTGGCCAGTGATGACCGGAAGGCTGGTCGCCACGTCGAGTGTCTTGCTCAGGGCCAGATCGAAGCGTGCAGCAACCCGGAACGGAGCCGGATCGTGATCGTCCTCATCTTCGGGATCGGTGTCGGTGTCGTCTGGCGTGGAGTCCTCGTCCTCGACGGTCGGCGGAACCGAACCGTCCGGGTTGCGAGGTGTCGCTTCGGAAATCTCCGCAGCGTTGACCAGCTGCGATGCCGTCGTGTTCGAGGCAACCGTCAAGGTCACCGGAAGCACCACGGTCTCGCCCGGAGCGAGCGTCCCCACAAGGGTCGCCTCACCGTTGGAGCCAGCGGTCGTCCATGAGTATGCGAACGGCTGATCGCCGGTCGTCGTACCCGCCGGGTTGATCGAGATGTCGAATGCGTCCCACATGCTCAGATCGACGTAGTCGGTGATGACAATGTCGTTTGCGAGTGTGGAGCCTTCGTTGGTCACCGCAATGAGGAACGTGACCTCCTGGCCAGTGACGACCGGAAGGCTGGTCGCCACGTCGAGTGTCTTGCTCAGGGCCAGATCGAACCGTGCAGCAACTCGGAACGGAGCCGGATCGTGGTCGTCCTCGTCGTTGTTGGTGTTGTCGACCTCGTCGTCGGTGATCGGACCGTCGTCGGCAACATCGGTGTTCGGCGTGGAGTCCACGTCGTTGCCATCGTCGTTGCTGATCTCGGCTGCGTTGAGCTGATCCCCAATGCTTGCGGTAGTCGCGTTGAGCGTGATGGTCACGTCGACCGAATCGCCCGCGAGCACTGTTGGGATTGTTCGAACCGCAGTGCCATCGCCGTTGTCCGTCCACGCCGCATCACGTAGGACGAAACCGGCAGGGATGTAGTCGGTGACCTCGATGTCGGTCGCGTCAGCGGTGCCCTGGTTGAAGACCGTGATCGTGAACGTCACGTCATCGCCCACCTCGATGACCCCATCGGTGGCATTGCCATCGACGCTGTTGTCGGACGTGTAAACCTTGCGCAATGCGAGGTCGTAGGCGTCGACCGTGAGTGGCGCCTCGTCGCGATCGTCCTCGGTCGGAGGATCGTCGTTCGGGTCATTGTTCGGCGTGGAATCGACATCGTCGCCGTCGTCGAGCGTGATCTCTGCGACGTTGACGAGATCGCCAGCACCGCTCGTTACCGAGGTGGCCGTAATGGTCACCGTCGTCGACGTACCTGCGGCGATCGGGCCAACAGTGCGTGTTGCGCTGCCGTCGCCGTTGTCGCTCCAAGCCGCATCGTTCACGACGAAACCAGCTGGCAAGAAGTCGGTGACTTCTACCGTGGTTGCATCGAGTGTTCCGACGTTGAAGACCTCGATCTCGAAGGTCGCATCATCGCCGATCTGAATCAGACCGTCGGTGCTGTTCCCATCGACGCTGCTGTCGGACAGGTACGACTTCTCGATCTCGAGGTCGTACACGTCGACCGTCAGGCCAGCAATGTCATGATCATCCTCGTCGCCGTCGGTGTTGTCCACCACGTCGTCGGTCGGATCCCCAGGGGCAACGGGCTGGTTGTCGTTGCCTTGGTTGCCGTCGGGCGTCGAGTCGACGTCGTTGCCGTCGTCGCTCGAAATCTCCGCACGGTTGACCACATCGCCAGGAGTGATCGTCGCGGCCGTCATCGTGATCGTGATGTCGACCGACGCACCAGCAGCCAACGGGCCACCAGAAATCGTGGCGGTGCCGTTGCCGTTATCGGTCCAGGCCGCGTCGTTCAGGACAAATCCAGCGGGCACGTAGTCGGTGACCTCGAACGCTGTTGCGTCGAGGGTGCCCTGGTTGGTCACCGTGATCGTGAAGACTGCATCGTCGCCCGGCTCGAGACGAGCGTCGGCGGCGTTGCCGTCGCCACTCGTGTCCGACGTGAACACCTTGCGCAAGGCGAGGTCGTATGACGCCACCGTGAAGCCAGCGATGTCGTGGTCGTCCTCATCAGGATCCCCCGCACCGTCGACCGAATTGTCGGTTGCGTTGTCGGTCGGGTCGCCCGGAGCACCGGGCTGGTTGTCATTGGTGAAGTTATCGTCGGGCGTCGAGTCGATGTCGTTGCCGTCCTGAGCACTGATCTCTGCAAGGTTGACGTAGTCGCCGTCGACGGCACCCGAGAGCACCGCGTTCAGCGTGATGTCTACCGAATCGCCAGCGGCCAGCGGACCGCCAGTGAAGGTGGCCGTCCCGTCGCCGTTGTCCGTCCACGCCGCATCGTTGAGCGTGAGCACACCGGGCAGCGCATCAGTGACGTCGAACGTCGTCGCATCGATCGTGCCCTGGTTAATGACGGTGATCGTAAAGACGACGTCGCTGCCGTCCTCGGTTACCCCATCGAGCGGATCGCCGTAGCCATCGTCGGAGAGTGCCTTGATCAATGCGAGGTCGAAGTTCTCGACGCCCACACCTGCGGGGTCATGATCGTCCTCATCGGGATCACCAGCAGCGTCGAGCTGGTTGTCGACGACGTCGTCCGTCGGGTCCCCTGGACTCGACGGCTGGTTGTCGTTCGCCAGCGTTGCGTCCGGCGTCGAGTCGGCATCGTCGCCATCATCGGCGGAGATCTCCGCCCACAAGACGTAGCTGCCAGGTGTCACCGCACCGGAGCGCACCGTGATGTCGACGCTGTCCGACGCTCCTGCTGCGAGCGCTCCTTGAATCAGGGTCGCAGTGCCGTCACCATTGTCGCTCCACGCCGCATCGTTCAGCGCGAAGCCCGTTGGGATGTACGCAGTGATGTCGTAGGTCGCGGCCTCGAGCGTTCCTTGGTTCGTGACATCGATCGTGAAGACCACGTCAGTATTGGGCTCGATAACCGCGTCGGTTGTATTGCCGAAGGTATCGGACGTGTAGGTCGTGATCAGCGCCAGGTCGTAGCGGTCGACGACGACACCGGCGATGTCGTGATCGTCCTCATCGCCATCGGCGTTGTTGATCTCGTCATCGGTTGGATCGCCGACAGCAGCTGGCTGCGGGTCGTTCGATGGGTCGGGGTCGGGGGTCGAGTCGACATCGTCGCCGTCGTCGAGCGAGATCTCGGCGATGTTGACCGTGTTGCCCACATCGGCGCTGGTCACGGCGAGCGTGATCGGGACGTCGATAGACGCTCCAGGAGCGATCGGGCCAACGACACGGCTCGCCGCATTGCCTCCCTCATCGGTCCAGGCGGCGTCGTTGAGGGTGAACCCTCGTGGAACGCTGTCGAGGATCGTGACCGAGGTTGCTTCGATCGTGCCTTGGTTGATCACCGAGATCGTGAAGGTCACGTCACCGCCAACCTCGACGGATCCGTCCGTTGCGTTGCCCGACGTATCGGATGTGTAGACCTTGGTCAGCGCGAGGTCATATTCGACGACGGTTGCGCCCGCGAGGTCATGGTCGTCCTCGTCGGCGTTTCCGGCACCGTCGGTGCTGTTGTCGGTTGCGTTGTCGGTCGGGTCGCCAACGTTGCGTGGCTGATTGTCGTTCGCTTCGTTGGTGTCTGGGGTTGAGTCGATGTCGTTGCCCGAGTCCGAGGCGATCTCGGCCCGGTTGACGATCGGACCCTCGCTCGCCGAGTCGGCGGTCATCGTGATCGTGATATCGGTCGAATCTCCAGCTGGGAGGCCACCTCCGACGAAGGTGGCGGTTCCGTCACCATTGTCGGCCCACGCCGCATCGTTCAGCACGAAACCAACGGGGATGTAGTCGACCACCGTAAAGGCACTGGCGTCGACGGTGCCCTGGTTGAGTACGGCGATGGTGAAGGTCAGGTCCGAGCCGTTTTGGATGACCGCGTCGGTCGTGTTCCCAAACGTGTCCGACGTGTACACCTTGGTCAGTGCAAGGTCGAAGGAGGCAACCTGGACCGCTGCTGGGTCGTGGTCGTCCTCATCGCCTGCGGTGTTGTCGATGACACCATCGGTTGGGTCACCAACAGCTGCGGGCTGAGTGTCGTTCCCCTGGGTGGTATCGGGTGTCGAGTCGGCATCGAAGCCAGCGTCGGTTGCGATCTCGGCCCAATTCACCGACTCCCCGTCGACTGCTGTGGTAGCGGTAAGGGTGATCGAGATGTCGCGCGACGTGCCTGGTGCAAGCGCTCCGCCGGTGAAGGTCGCAGTGCCGTCACCGTTGTCTACCCACGAGGCGTCGTTGAGGACGAAGCCAGCGGGGATGTAGTCGACCACCGTGTAGTTCGTTGCATCGATCGTGCCCTGGTTGAACACGGTGATCGTGAAGGTGACGTTCTCGCCGTTCTCCACTACCCCATCGGTGGACAGACCGAAGGTGTCAGACGTGTAGACCTTGGTCAGGGCGAGGTCGTAGTTGTCGACGAGGACACCTGCGGGGTCGTGGTCGTCCTCGTCCGGATCACCGGCAGCATCGGCACTGTTGTCGATGACATCGTCGGTCGGATCGCCGGGCGCACCTGGCTGGTTGTCGTTGCCCTGGGTGTCATCAGTGACCGAGTCGACATCGTTGCCGTCGTCGGCGGAGATCTCGGCCCAGTTGACCGAGTCGCCCGGAGCCGCGGAGACAGCGGTGATCACGATCGG
>CALLAA010000243.1 GCA_938002955.1 uncultured Acidimicrobiales bacterium | reverse complement strand
TGTTCGAGCCAACAACGTGGGTTCGGTCGGGGTGGCACGTTAGGAGCCCCTTGGGCGATGCAGCCACGAGTTGATCAAAGGCCAAAAGCAGATCGGCCTGTTCTTCACCGAGTCGATTGGTGAATGAGGCGCGCTCGCGGGAAAGCCGGATGTCGCTGACGACGGGTCCGGCCTTTTGCGACAGACCGATCTGGTCGAGACCGCGGACCTCCATACCGTCGAGCATGGCTGCGGTGCCAATGATCTGGGCAACGGTCACCACACCGGTTCCGCCAATGCCGGTGATCCGCATTGCGAAATCGTCGGCGGGAACGACGAGCACCGGGTCGGGCAGCGTTGGCAGGATCGGGTCTGCGAGCACCTTGGGCGAGGCGGTCGCGCCAATCGCCCGGCGTCCGCTGCGACGTGCCAACCAGCCCCGGATGCCCGAGTCGGGTTCCGGAGTAATGGCGACGAACGATGGGCAGTCTCCCTCCATGCAGCTGAAGTCGAGGTTGCACGTGGTCTGGTCGATCATCGTCTTGCGTCCGAACGGAGTCTCGACGGGCTGCACGGACAGGCAGTTGCTGACTTGGCCGCAGTCGCCGCACCCCTCACAGATCCGCTGGTTGATCACGGTGCGCAGGTTGGGTGTTTCGATGAGGCCGCGCTTGCGTGCTCGGCGGGCTTCGGCGGCACACGCCTGGTCGTGGATGAGCACGGTGACTCCGGAGACCGTTGCCAACAGTTCTTGGGCTTCGATGAGTCGGTCGCGTTCCCAAACGTCGACCCCGCTCGGCAGATCGACGCCGCTGTATCGGCTGGTGTCGTCGGCGGTGATGAGCACTCGCTTCACACCTTGTGCGAGCAACGTTGGCACGATGTCGGCGATCTCGAGTTGACCCATAGGGTCTTGGCCTCCGGTCATTGCGACCGTGCCGTTGTAGAAGAGCTTGTAGGTGATGTTGACGTCTGCGGCAATGGCGGCCTGGATCGCGAGCTGGCCCGAATGGAAGTACGTGCCGTCGCCCAGGTTCTGAGCGAGGTGGGGGGTTTCGACGAACTCGGCCATACCGATCCACTGCGTGCCTTCGTTGCCCATGGCGGTGAGCCCGACGACATCGCCGATGCGCTCGGGGTCCATGAAGATCGACATGGTGTGGCAACCCACTCCGGCGCCAACCACGGTTCCGTCGGGGACTTCGGTGCTTCGGTTGTGGGGGCATCCCGAGCAGAAGAACGGCTGACGCTCGACGGCCAACGGGATCAGAATGCGCTCGCGCTTGGTTTCGAGGGGGACGAGCCGGTCTCCGATGCGGGAGGCGAGTCGTCCGCGAAGCGGCGACAGGATGTTGTCGGCGTCGAGCGAACCCCAGCCGGGGAACAGTGTCCCTCCGTCTTCGTCGGCCTTGCCAACAACCCGAGGACGAGTCGCAGCGGAGTACAAGGCGTCTTTGACGAGGGACTCGATAATGCCGTGCTTCTCCTCGATCACGAGGATTTCGTCGAGCCCCGTCGCAAAGCGACGCACCGTGTCTTGGTTGAACGGAAGCGGCATACCCATCTTGAGCAGGCGGATGCCGGCGTTTGCGATCTCGGCGTCGGTCGAGAGACCGAGGCGGCTCAGTGCCTCCCGAACTTCGCGGTAGGTGATGCCCGAGGACATGATGCCGATCCAGGCATCAGGAGCATCGACGGTGACGTGGTTCAGTTCGTTGTCGGCCGCGTACTGGCGGGCGAGTTCGTAGCGGGTCTCGATGATCTCGCGTTCGAGGTCGAGCGTGTTTGGGGTGAGCAGGTTTCCGTCGGGGAAGTGTTGGTATCGCTCGCCGTCGCCCCACGGCATCACCGGGTTGAAGTACTCGGGGTGAAGGTCCATGTTGGCTGTTGCGTCGGCGACGTCGGCCACGATCTTCAGCGCCGTCCACAGTCCGGTGGCTCGGCTCAGCGCAATGGCGTGGCGGCCGAGCACGAGCGCTTCAACCGGATCGCCCGGGTAGATGACGGGCATGTGCATGTCGCTCATCAGGCCTGCCGATGACGACGGTACCGACGACGACTTTGCGTTTGGGTCATCGCCGACGATGGCGACTGCGCCACCGTGCATCGACGTCCCGGCGAAGGTCGCGTGCCGCAAGGAGTCAGCAGCGCGATCTACGCCGGGAGCCTTGCCGTACCAAACGCCGATGACTCCGTCGTAGGTGGCATCGGGTCGGGTGGCGGCGAGCTGGGAGCCCATCACCGCCGTCGCAGCGTATTCCTCATTCACGCCCTGCCGAAATACCAGGGGCAGGTCGGGCTGGGTTTTGGCTGCCATCTGGACCGCCTCGCCATATCCGCCGAGCGGTGACCCTGGGTATCCGCTGACGAACGCTGCGGTTCGAAGACCGGCGGCGATGTCGGCTCGGAGCTGTTCGAGCGGTAGCCGGGCAAGCGCCTGGATGCCGGTAAGGAAGACCGTTCCCGTGTCGGCGGTGAAGCGGTCGGTCAATCGATAGTTGTCGATAGCCGTCATGGAGAACCCCCAATAGTCCTGCGGTCGATCCAACGAGTATGCGCCTAATTCGTTGACTGATCCAGACAACCGAACGAATGTATATTTCGGAGCTGCTTTCCAGTACATTGTTCGACAGAAGAGCGAAAACCGCTCGCCGAATCGAATGGAGTACGCCGCAATGACCACACCGTTGGACGACGCCGACGCTGTCCTACTTCGAGAACTCCAAGCCGATGCTCGACAAACCAACCGTGCCCTGGCAAAGGCGACCGACCTCGCTCCGTCGACAACGCTCGCTCGCGTTCGCGACCTCGAAGAGCGTCAGATCATCACCGGCTATCACGCCGAAGTCGACCTCGCTGCCTTAGGCCGTGGTCTGCAAGCCCTCGTGTTCGTCCGCCTCCAGCCGAAATCTCAGGAGATCATCAACGGATTTATCGATCACGTCTGGGCAATGCCAGAAACGATCAGCGTCGACCTGATCACCGGCATCGAAGACGCGATCATTCACCTTGCTGTCGCCGACGCCGAAGCCCTACAGCGCGTCATCATGGACAAGATCAGCGGATACCCCGGCGTGTTCGACGAGCGAACCTC
>CALLAA010000242.1 GCA_938002955.1 uncultured Acidimicrobiales bacterium | reverse complement strand
ATCGTGACGTCGTTCTCGCTCGTCAGCGAGGCCATGCCCGCAGCGCGCGGCCGCACCCTCGGTATCGCCAATGCCATCAGCACCGTCTTTCGCGGCCTCGGCGTTGCACTTTCTGGAGTGCTCTACTCCACGTTCGAAATTCGAGGCTCCATTGCGTTGTCTGCCATGGCGGCGATCGGAGCGTTGACGTTTCTCACCGCCGTGGGGTCGCGACGTGCCGATCTTTAGTGGTCGTCGACCTCGTCGACAGGTGTGTCGTCCACGCCGAGCGGCTCTAGCCGAACGCTGGTGATCTGGCGGCCATCGAGCGCGTCGACGGTCACCGAGTACGCACCGTGGGTAAACGAGCTCCCGATTTCGGGCACGCTGCCGTTGGCGTCGAGCAGTAGTCCCGCAATCGTGACGACGTCGTCGTGGGCGAACGATTCGTCGCCGAGGTACTCGCGCAAGTCGCTGAGACTTGTTTCGCCCGGCACCGACACAGAGGCGTCCTCATGGGTGACGATCCCTTCGGGCTCGTCATCATCCATGACCTCAGCAATGACGTCATCGAGCGACACAAACCCAACGGTTGCCCCGAACTCGTCGATGACGAGTGCAGCGTGGGTGTTTGCAAGCTTGAACCGTTCGAGCAAATCTTCAGCGCTTGTACTCGCAGCGACTGCAGGAAGCTCTCGACCAAGCTCGGTCAGCGTCGTGAAGTGGCCGCGGTGGTTCGCCCGAATGAAGTCCTTGATGTGCAAGAGACCAACCACGTGGTCGAGGTCGCCGTCGGTAATCGGGTAACGGCTACGGGGCGACGACTCGACGAGCGCCTGAATCTCATCGGCGGTCGCATCCTTGTCGATGGCGACGATGTGACTCCGAGAGATCATGATCTCCTCTGCGGGGCGTGTATCGAGCTCGAAGATGTTGCGGATGAGGTCGCGCTGGAGCGATCCGAGTTCGCCGCTTTCGGCCGACTCGTCGGTGACGATCGTGAGCTCACTGCTGGTGTGCAGCTTGAGGAGCTTGTCGGGCTCGGGGATACGGAGCATCCGCATGAGCGCAAAGGCGATGGCGTTCAGCAACGAGACCATGGGCTTGAACAGGGCGCTGAAGGCTCGCATGAACGGGTTCAGCTTGACGCTGACGGACTCGGGCTCTTGCAATGCAAGCGCTTTGGGGATCATCTCGCCAAAGACCACGTGCATGTACGTGATCGCGCTCAGCGCAACGATAAATCCGACCGTGTGAGAGGCACTTTCGGACAAGCCGAAGTTGTCTTCGAGCGGTTCATACAGCCAATGGGCAACCGCCGGCTCGCCGTACATACCGAGACCGATCGAGGCGAGCGTAATGCCGAGCTGTGCCACCGCAATGTAGCCATCCTTACCGGCGTGGCGGGTGAAGACGTCGAGTAGCCACGCGGCTGCGCTGCTTCCGTTGTTCGCGAGAGATTCGAGGCGACTAACCCGCGCTCCAACGAGGGCGAACTCGGCAGCAACAAACACGCCGTTGACCGCGACGAGAACAATGATGACAACGATTGGGATGATGACGCTCATGAGGCCACCTCCGTCACGTCGAAGCTGACCCGTTCGATCGCATTCCCATCGACCTCGTCAATACGCAGGCCCTCGGGACCTCCATCGAGCGAGACGGTCTCCCCCACGTTCGGCAGCCGGGAGAGCTCGTGCCAAATCAATCCGCCGATCGAGTCGACGTCCTCGTGCGACATAGACAGACCAAAGCGTTGGTTCAACGCCTCGATGAGCACCTCGCCCTGGACCGACGCACGACCACCGCTGACGACGATCGGGTCCGGGTCGATGTCGAACTCGTCACGGACCTCACCGAAGATTTCCTCGATCACGTCTTCGAGCGTGACCAACCCGGCAACATCGCCATATTCGTTGATCACCAGCGCACAGTGTTGCTCGGCGCTGTTCAGCCGACTCCACAGCTCGGGAACGCTGAGCGTCTCGGCGATTTCGAGGACGGGCCGCACGAGCGTTGCGACCGATGATGCAGGACTTGCGGAGGCCTGCACGTACAGATCGCGCAGGTTCACGAGCCCGATGGCGTCGTCGGAAGAGCCGGACCACACCGGAAACCGGGTATGGGGAGTCTCGACGAGTTCGGCCAGCGCCGATTCGACCGTCGTTTCGCCATCGATACCGACCAGTCGACGGCGCGGTGTCATGATCTCGCGGACGAGCCGCTCCTCAACGCTGAGCACACCGGCGACCATGTCGCGCTCGGCGGCATCGATCAGCCCGCCAGCCGCGCTCTCGTTGAAGAGCGCTGCGAGTTCGTCGGGCGAGTGAACGTGTGCGTGGCTGTGCTCGGTGTTTAACCCAAAGGCACGCATGATGGCGAACGCCGATCCGTTGAAGATAAAGACCAACGGCTTGAACAAGATCTGGCTGACCTGCATAGGACGCAGCGTCGCGATCGCGATTCGCTCGGGGTAGCGCAATGCCAACGTCTTCGGTAGCAACTCGCCGAGGATCACCTGAAGGGAGGTGATGATGAGCAACGTCACCACGATTGCCACAGCCCGAGCGGACGAACCGAACCACGCTTCAAATCGAGGTGTCAGCTCCTGTTGAGCAAAGGCACCAGCGACAAGACTGCTCAACGTGATGCCGATCTGACAGGCAGCGACGTAGTTGTCGATCGCTACCGGGTTCCGAACGATGTCGAAGAGTGTCGACGCGGACTTATTCCCGTCCTGTGCGGACGCCTGGATGCGAGACTTTCGAGCCCCGACAGTGGCGAACTCCGCTGCGACGTACAGCGCGTTCAGCGACAGCATGATCGCAAGCGCCACGATGGTAATTACTAGGTTCACGCAAAACTCCGTGTTAGGCCTCGCCGAGGAGCTGCTTGGCAGCGTTCCCAGCGCGATTGTTGAGGTTCGCTTGTCCGGCGACCAAGATCAGCTCGGCGAGCTCGACTTCGCTGAAATGATGCCGCAGTTCGGTCGTGAGTAACGGGTCGAGCGCATTCGTCGGCCCGCACATGGCATCGGCGAGAAGAAGCGCCGCATGGGTACGATCGTCGAACACCGACGTCCAGGCATCTGGGGTCTCGAGCGCGTCGAGCTCCTCGTCGGTTATCCCTCGTCGTCTCGCCGAGACAACATGGCCAGACAGTCAAGTAGGACACTGGTTCACGATCGACGTCCGAATAAAGACGAGCTCTTTCAGGGTCGCTGGAACCGCCTGCTCGTCGGCCCACAACGCAGCACCAAACGCCTGATAGTGGTCGGCGGTGCCCTCGACCTGAGCAAGCGTGTAGCCCAAGGGTGCACCGGTGAGTTTTGGTCGGCTCTTCATTGCTCACAGTATTACCGATCTGGGCGCCCGTACGTTGGAAGAACAGCATTCCCTTACGGGCGACGTTTAGGCGTCTGCAGCGTCGAGCATTCGCCGGAGCGCCCCCGCCGACACGTTGGCTCCGCAGCTCACGGCCACGATCGTGGAGCCGGGTGCGGTCGCCGCGTGCTGCGTGGCCGCTGCGATCGCCACTCCAGCGGCCCCTTCGACGAGTTGGTGGTGATCGTCGACCATCGTCGTAACGGCGCTCGCAATGTCGTGTTCGGTGATGTCGACCCACCGGTCGACCAGTTCGGCACAGATCGGGAAGGTCAGCGAATCGTCTTCGAGACCACCAGCGGTACCGTCGGAGAACGTTGGCTCGAAGTGCGGGGTAATAATCTCGCCTGCTTCGACCGACGCCGCCATCGCCCGGTCGTTGAGCGCCGATGCGCCGATGACGAGCGTGGACGGCGATGTTGCCTTCACCCAGCTCGCAATGCCCGACATGAGTCCACCTCCACCGACCGACACCACAACGGCGTCGACCCCGTCGAGGTCCTCGAGAATCTCTTTGCCAATGGTGCCCTGACCGGCGGCGACGTCGACGTCGTTGTACGGGGAGATATAGGCGAGGCCGGTTTGGGCAACGTGAGCCCTCGCCGCTGCCTCGGCTAACGACGAGTCGGTACCGTCGACGCTGACGATCTCAGCGCCGAGCCGACGGATCTGGTCGACCTTCGCAGGCGACGCATTCGACGGTAGAAAGATCGTCGCGGCGATGCCCCGGCTCGCGGCCGCCGTCGCCACGCCGATGCCGTGGTTGCCCGATGACGCGGTGACGACACCCCGACGTGCGTCGTCTTCGGTGAGCGCGTGAACCTTGTTCGCCGAGCCGCGAACCTTGAAGCTGCCGGTCAGCTGCATGTGTTCGGCTTTGATGTAGATCTCGGCACCGTGACGATCCGACAGCGGGTCGGAGCGAAACAGCGGCGTCCGCGACACGTGTGGTTCGATTCGGGCGGCGGCGGCTTCGATTGCGGCGATCTCGATCATGCCCACATCCTGCCACTACCGCTGCTCAGCGACGGGGAGCTCAGCAACAGGGACTGAGGTGGCCGAAGTCTCGTGTGGTTTCTGTTCGAGGAGGTGCGCCCGCACGTACTCTGGAAGTAGGCGAAAGAAAGACGTCGTTATGAACGATTCACAGCCCACCCGAGTAGTGATTGTCGGTGCCGGATTCGGCGGCCTCGCCGCTGCCAGAGCGCTCGCCGATGCACCCGTCCAGATCACGATCGTCGACCGTCAGAACCACCACCTGTTCCAACCGCTGCTGTACCAGGTCGCGACTGCAGCGCTGAATCCGTCCGATATCGCTCAGCCAATTCGTCACATCTTGGCCAAGCAGGCGAACTGCCAGCCAATGCTCGCCGAGGTGACTTCGATCGACACCGAGTCAAAGGTCGTGGAAACCACGGCAGGCGAGCTTCCCTTCGACTACCTGGTCCTGGCAACCGGAGCGACCCACGCGTACTTCGGCAATGACCACTGGGCTGATCATGCGCCGGGGCTCAAGAGCGTTGAAGACGCACTCGATATTCGCCGACGAATCCTGCTCGCATTCGAGAAAGCCGAGCTCGCAACCGATGCCGACGAACGCACTCGGTTGATGACCTTCGTCGTCGTCGGCGCTGGTCCAACCGGCGTCGAGGTCGCAGGAGCGATCCGAGAGATCGCCACGAATACGCTACGCAAAGATTTCCGCCAGATCGACACGACGACCAGCCGTGTACAGCTCATCGAGGCAGGCCCCGCCGTACTCGCCGCGTTCCCAGAGAAGCTGCAACAGTCGGCGAGCGAACAACTGGAGAGTCTCGGTGTCGAGGTCCGAACGAACACGATGGTCACCGATATCACCGCAGACGGCGTGACCACGAGCGACGGCTACGTGAAAGCCGCAACCGTCATCTGGGCCGCTGGTGTTGCGGCGTCTCCGCTCGGCGCCGACGTCACCGACGAAACCGACCGCTCAGGGCGAGCAGTGGTCGCTCCGGACCTCAGCGTTCCCGGCCACCCCAATGTCTTCGCCATCGGCGATGTATCCGCAGCGACCGATGCAAATGGCGTCGACGTCCCGGGCGTCGGAGCGGCGGCGGTGCAGGGAGGCGAGCACGCTGCCGCCAGTATCATCGCCGACCTTGCGAACACGGCGCGGCCGTCCTTCGTCTACAACGACAAAGGGTCGATGGCGACCATCGGGCGTTCGAAAGCTGTGGCCGACCTCGGCCCCCGTTTCCGATTCGGCGGTTTTGTTGCATGGGTGCTGTGGTGCGCCGTACACGTGTGGCTGCTCGTCGACTTCCGGTCGAAGCTCCGCACGATCAGCAGTTGGGCTTGGCAGTACGTGACAGGCAGCCGCAGCGCACGGCTCATTACCGGTTACACCGCAGAGGACACGACCGCGTAGGTCTTACCGCTGAGCGATCACCGCGAACGCCGCGAGCACCTCGGCGGTGGTCCGGCGAGCACCGGTCTGCAGATACTCCATGGCCCGAAGCGCTCCGTCGTGCGCGTCCTGGCTTGAGCCCGCAACGCAGTCCTCGACCACCCGACAGAAGTAGTCGTGCTGATGCCCATCGACGAACGTGTAGTGGACGCACACGTCGGTGTGGCCGCCGATGAGGATCAACGTGTCGGCCTGCAGCCCTTTGAGCAAGATTTCGAGCTCGGTGCCAAAGAAGCACGAATAGCGACGCTTGCGAATGAAGTAGTCGTCGTCACGCATGCCAAGCGCTGGGTCGACGGCAGTCCCCGGGTCACCCTCGAGCAGATGAATCCCTTCGACACCGTCGAGTTCCCGTCCGAAATCGACGAGGTTCCGGCGATGCGCCTCCTGAAAGAACACGATTGGAATGTCGGCCTTGCGAGCGCTGGCGATGAGTTCGGGTGCCGAGCTCAGGAGCTCGTCGTACCCGTCCATCAACGGGATCGATACGGGAGCATCGGCGTCGTGGGCACCTTCCCCGCCTTGAATATCGATCACTAGCAGGACTGGCTGACCTTCGATGAGTTGTCGGTCGGGGGCGTCGGCGCTCATGGTCGGCAACGATATCCCTCGTTGTGCTGACTCCTGTGGACGCGGCCATACTGGCTTGCAATGTCGCTACTCCCGGATCTTCTCGCCGCAACCGAGGCGGTGTCTCTCGCCCGTGACGTGCTCGACGGAGCGCTCGCCAACGCAAAAGCGCTCGGACCCGCTGCACACGACGACCAACAGTTTCTGTATGACGTCTCGCATGCTGCGGCCGGAGTGTCCATGTGTGAGACCGCTCTTCGTTTCGCCTCCCGCGGCGACGACGAAACGCTGCTCGCCCACGTTTTCATCGGCCGGGTGATTGGCCAGCTGGGAGCGACGCTGTGGAGCTCGCATCAGAGCTGGGGGGTCGACGCAGACGCACTCGACGCGGCACGGTCTTACGTAAACGCGGCGACCTCGCCGACCTTCGTCGCCCTCGCTTCCAGCGCAGAGCCGTCGAGTCATTTGCCCGACGACCTCTCACTGGTCGCCGACACCTTCCGGCGATTTGCCGAAGACAAGATCGCCCCACACGCCGAACACATCCATCGCGACGACCTCGACATTCCCCAGGGCATCATCGACGGCGTAGCCGAGTTGGGTTGCTTCGGACTGTCGATACCCGAGGTCTATGGCGGATTCGCTCAAGGTACTGAGGATGACTATCTGGCGATGATCATCGCAACCGAAGAGTTGTCGACGGCCTCTCTCGGCGCCGGCGGGTCGCTTATCACCCGCCCCGAGATTCTGGCTCGAGCGCTCGAGGCTGGTGGAACCGAACAACAAAAGCAGACGTGGCTACCCAAGATTGCCTCGGGCGAGACGCTTTGCGCTGTCGCCGCTACCGAACCTGACTTCGGCTCGGACGTCGCCAAGATGTCGGTGTCGGCAACCCCGGTAGATGGCGGCTACGTGCTCAACGGCACCAAGACCTGGTGCACGTTCGCCGGCCGCGCTCACGCCTTGATGGTGCTTGCGCGGACCAACCCCGACCTCGAGCTTGGCCACAAGGGCCTAAGCATTCTGATCGTCGAAAAGCCGAGCGACGATGGCCACGAGTTCCGCCACGTGGCCGATGGCGGCGTGTTGGAGGGCCGTGCCATCCCCACGCTCGGCTATCGGGGTATGCACAGCTTCGAGGTCAGCTTTACCGATTGGTTCGTTCCTAAGCAGAACCTCATCGGCGAACAGGACGGCCTCGGCCGCGGCTTCTACTTGCAGATGGCCGGCTTTGAGAACGGGCGGATCCAGACCGCAGCACGATCGGTCGGGGTGATGCAGCGGGCGTTCGACCTTGCGAGCGAATACGCGGCCGATCGCTCGGTGTTTGGCAAGAGCCTCGATGCGTATCAGCTGACGCAAATAAAGCTCGGCACGATGAATGCGCTCATTCAGATCAGCAGGCAGTACAACTACGACGTCGCCCGGGCAATGGCGGCGGGCGACGGCGCTGCCGAGGCCGCAATGGCGAAAGCATTCGTCTGCAAGGCTGCCGAATGGGTCACGCGCGAAGCGCTCCAGATCCATGGCGGATACGGCTACGCCGAGGAATACGAGGTGAGTCGCCTTTTTGTTGACGCCCGGGTTCTCTCCATCTTCGAAGGCGCTGATGAGACCCTGTGTCTGAAGCTCATTGCGCGGCGGTTGTTGGCATAGCAAGAGCCACGCTCGCCGAACCGGGCGTGGCACCCGAGCGCCTTGCCGCATCGTGGAACAATATTCAGGTGAATATTGACTTCATATTCGTATGAATCTATTGTGACCTCGATGCCGGACAGCCACGAGTTTCTCGACAGCTACCTTCCCTACCTGCTTCGCCGCGCCGACCAGGCCCTCTCCGCCCCGTTCTACGCAGTGCTGACGACGTACGGGGTCGCCCGTTCCGATTGGCGTGTCCTCGCCGTGCTCGAAGAGCTGGGCGAACTGACCGTGCTCGATCTCGCTGCTGCCGCCCTTAGCCCGCAGCCGACGGTCACCCATTCGCTTCGGCGACTCGAGAAGCAAGGGCTCGTCACCCGCACAACAGGGACGATCGACAAGCGACAACGCTTCGTTTCGACAACTCCGGCTGGTTCCACCCTCACCCGAACGCTCATGGCTGAAGCCAAGGCACTCGAAGCCGATGCGCTGGCTTCGGCCGGCGACCTCTCCGAACTACTCGATCAACTGACATCGCTAACGGCCTCGATCGAGGCGTACACGGCAGCGCTCGCGAACGAGACCGAGGCGGCCGGATGAGCCCCAAACCAACCTCACACACCGACCGAGAGGCGTAGCTGCATGACCACGTACGACACTCCCAATGCCCACGATCGACGTCCGTTCAACCTGCAACGATGGATCGACGACCATCGAGACGAGCTGCGCCCGCCGGTCGCCAACAAGCAGATCTGGCGAGAGGCCGACATGATCGCGATGATCGTCGGCGGCGGGAACGAACGCAACGACTTTCACGACGATCCCCGAGAAGAGTTCTTCTACCAGATCAAGGGCGACATGATCCTGTGGTTGTGGCCCGAAGAGGGCGTCGAGCCCTTTCCGATGCCGATCGCCGAGGGCGAGGTCTACCTCCTGCCCCCACACCTGCGCCACTCGCCGCAACGGCCAGACCCCGAATCGATCGGCCTCGTGGTCGAGTATCAGCGAGACATTGGCGAACTCGACGGTTTTGAGTGGGCGTGCACCAACTGCAACAACGTCGTACATCGCGTCGAACTCCAAGTTCAGGCCATCGACAAGGACCTGCCACCGTTGTTTGCGGCCTTCAACGAGGACGAAGACGCCCGCACCTGTCCGACCTGTGGCACGGTGCACGCCGGAAAAGATGGGCGTCTGTGAGCGTGCCCGAGCGCCCTACAGCCGCCGAGCTCGATGCGGCAGATCCACTCGCACGATTCCGTGATGAGTTTGAAATCCCCGACGGGATCTACCTCGTTGGCAATTCGCTAGGAGCGATCCCGCGCCGCGCTCGAGCGTATGTGAATACCGAACTCGACCGTTGGGGATCTCTCGGAGTCGAGGGTCATTTCACCGGCGATCTCGCGTGGAAGGACTATCACGAACTCGTCTCCGAACAGCTCGCCCGACTCGTCGGCTCACGCCCAGACGAAGTCGTTGCGATGAACGCATTGACGGTCAACTTGCACCTGCTGATGATCAGCTTCTACCGGCCAACGACAACGCGACACAAGATCCTGATCGAAGCGCATGCCTTCCCTTCGGACCATTTCGCTGCCGAGTCCCAAATCCGCCAGCGCGGATTCGACCCGGCGACCTCGCTGATCACGGTCGCCCCGCGCTCTGGCGAGGAGACGCTGCGCAACGAGGACATCTTGTCGGCAATTCGCGAGCATTGCGATTCTCTTGCCCTCGTCATGCTTCCAGGAGTCCAGTACTACACCGGCCAAGCACTGCCCATGGCAGACATCGCCGCCGCGGCCCACGAGGTTGGGGCCCACGTTGGCTTCGACCTCGCACACGCAGCCGGAAACATCGAGTTGAGCCTGCACGATTGGGGCGTCGACTTCGCCGCGTGGTGCTCGTACAAATACCTGAACAGCGGGCCCGGAGGTGTCGCTGGAGCGTTCGTCCACCAGCGCCACATCGACGATCAGTCGATACCGAAGCTCGTCGGCTGGTGGGGCACCAACCCCGAAACCCGTTTTGCAATGGCGACCGAGTTCGATGCGATGCCCACGGTCGAATCATGGCAGCTGTCCAATGCGCCGATCCTTCCCCTCGCGGCGCTGCGGGCGTCGCTCGACATCATCGACGAGGCCGGCGGAATCAGCGCCCTGCGCGCGAAATCGCTCCAGCAGATCGAGTTCTTCGACCGGCGCCTTGCCGAGAGCCTCGGAGGCCGCGTCGTGAACCTCACACCAACGGCGTTCGCGGAGCGTGGCTGCCAATTCGCCCTGCAGGTCACAAGTGGCAATGGACGCGAAGTATTCGAAGCACTCGAACACGCCCGGGTGTTCTGCGACTGGCGCGAGCCCGACGTAATCCGGGCTGCTCCAGTCCCGCTCTACAACAGCTTTGACGACATCGACCGCTTCGTGAACATCCTCGAGGAGCAGGTCGCATGAGCGCAGCCACTCACCCGACGGAACGAGGTCCGGTCGTCGTCGTCGGCGCTGGCCAAGCCGGCGCCATCTTGTCGATCTACCTCGCACGACAAGGCCACAACGTCACCGTGTATGAGAGCCGCCCAGATCTGCGACGTACAGACATCGATGCTGGCCGGTCGATCAACCTCGCGCTCGCGACACGAGGCATCGTTCCACTCATCGACGTCGGCGTCATCGAGGATGTCGACGCCATCACCATTCCGATGCGCGGCCGGATGGTCCACGTCGACGGTGATCCGACCCCAGATCTGCAGCCCTACGGAAGCCAGGAACACGAGGTCATCCACTCGGTTTCCCGAAGCGATCTCAACGCGATCCTTCTCGATGCCGCCGAAGCAACGGGCAACGTCACGCTCGAGTTCGACACCGCCGTGTCCACCATCGACTTCGATTCCTCAACCATCACATTCGAGGACGGCCGGCAGACCCCATTCGGCGTGATCTTCGGAGCCGACGGAGCCGGTTCCCGTGTCCGCAAGGCAATGGGCCTCGCCGGTGCGTGCACCTTCTCCACCGAATGGCTCGACCACGACTACAAGGAGCTCACGCTGCCGCCGAACCCCGACGGCAGCCATCGCATAGACCCCAACGCGCTGCACATTTGGCCCAAGGGCGAATTCATGCTCATCGCGCTCGCCAACCCCGAGGGCGACTTCACCGTCACCTTGTTCGCACCAAAGACGACATTCGCTGAGCTCGACTCCGCCGCTGCGATACAGAGCTTCTTCGATACCGAATTTGGTGACTTCACCACGCTCGTTCCCGACGTCGTCGACCAATTCCTCGACAACCCGACCGGCCGGCTTGGCACGTTGCACGCAGACGGGTGGCATTACGAAGACCGCGCCGTGATCGTCGGCGATGCCGCTCATGCGATCGTCCCATTCCACGGACAGGGCATGAACGCCGCGCTCGAATCGGTCCGGACGCTCGACCAACACATGCGAGCAAACCCCAACGACTGGGAGGCCGCATTCAGCATGTACGCAGCCGAACGCAAACCCGATGCAGACGCCATTGCGGCGATGGCACTGGATAACTACATCGAGATGCGATCCGGTGTCGTGGATCCCGATTACCTCGTGAAGCGCGAGTTCGCGCTCGATCTCGAACAGCGGCATCCCGCACACGTCAAGCCTCGCTACAACATGGTCATGTTCTCGACCATGCCCTACTCCGAAGCACAAACTCGCGCCGCCCGCCTGGCCGACATCATCACATCGGCCATCGCCGACCCAGCCCTCGACGTCGATGCACTCGTCGACGCGTTACCGCCACTCCCCTCTCTCGACCCACTCGCAGACCCCAAAGCACTGAGCACATCATGACCAACGAGATGACCTACGGCAGCTACCTCAAGATTCCCGAGTTGCTCGAACTACAGCACTGTCTGTCCGTCGACGAAGCCACGGGCGAACCCGAGCACGATGAAACGTTATTCATCGTGATTCACCAGGTCTATGAGCTGTGGTTCAAACAGGTATTGCACGAGCTCGACTACATCGTCGAACTCATGAACGACGACCGGGTCGGTGCAGCCCGACACCACCTTCGACGCGTGCTCACCATCGTCAAGACGATGGTCGGCCAGATCGACATCCTCGAAACGATGACCCCTGCGGAGTTTGCGAGCTTCCGGTCGTTTCTTGCCAATGCCAGTGGCTTCCAGTCCGCGCAGTTCCGGGAGCTCGAGTTCATGCTCGGCGTCAAAGATCGAGTCCAGATCGACTGGTTTGCTGGAGCCGAGGCCGAGCGCCTCGAGGCGCGACACGCAGCGCCGACGCTCTGGGACGCCTTTGTGCGGCTGCTCTCACGGTCGGGGTCAGACATTCCCAACTCGATACTCGACCGCGACGTCAGCCAACCAATCATCGAGAACGCCGCGGTCCAACAAGCGATCATCGGCCAGTACAGCGACGAACGCTTCGCTGGCCTGTGCGAGATGATGACCGACCTCGACGAAGGCATCCAGGAGTGGCGATACCGCCACGTGATGATGGTGCGACGAACCATCGGCACCAAGCCCGGGACCGGCGGATCCGACGGCGCCTCGTACCTCGCAACAACCCTTTTCAAACCGGCCTTTCCCGACCTTTGGGCCATCCGTACCGCGTTCTAAGGAACTCACGACACCACATGACAAGCGACTTCGAATATCCAGAACTGCAACTCTTTATCAACGGCGAATGGCGGCAAACGTCGCACGACTTGGCCGTCGTCAACCCGGCGACCGAAGCCGAGATCGGCCGCGTCCCCGTGGCGACCCAATCCGATCTCGACGATGCGCTCGCTGCAGCTCAGGCCGGATTCGAGCTATGGAGCCAGCAATCACCAAAGCACCGCAGCGACGTCGTCCGGGCCGCTGCTGCCCTGATGCGAGAACGCCAGGACGAGATCGCGCACGCCATCACGGCGGAGCATGGAAAGCCGTTCCGCCAAGCGCAGCTCGAAGTGATTCGTGGCTGTGAGTTCTTCGAGTGGGATGCCGGGGAGGCCATGCGCACCTACGGTCGCGTGATCCCTTCGGGGCCGGGCATCAAATACATCGTGCATCACCAGCCGATCGGACCAGTCGCTGCATTCTCCCCGTGGAACTTCCCCATGAGCCAGCCCGCACGCAAGATCGCCGGGGCGGTCGCATCGGGTTGTTCGATCATCTTGAAAGCGGCCGAAGAAACCCCCGCTGGTGCCATGCACATCGCGCGGGCATTCGCCGATGTCGGTTTGCCTCCCGGCGTCCTCAACCTCGTTTGGGGCAAGCCGGCCGACATCTCCTCGTACCTGATCCCCGACGACCGCATCAACCTCGTCGCCTTCACCGGATCCACAGCTGTCGGCAAACACCTCACCGGAATCGCCTCGGACAACATGACACCGGTCCTTATGGAGCTTGGCGGCCACGCCCCGGTCATCGTTTGCGAAGATACCGATGTCCATGCCGC
>CALLAA010000241.1 GCA_938002955.1 uncultured Acidimicrobiales bacterium | reverse complement strand
GTGGTCTTTCCCGAACTCGCGCTCACGACGTTCTTCCCGCGCTGGTTCACCGAAGATGTTTCCGGGCACGACCACTACTACGAGCAGCAGATGCCTAGCCCAGAAACCCAGCCTCTGTTCGACGACGCCAAGAACCTTGGCATCGGGTTCGCTCTGGGATATGCCGAACTCACACCAGAGGGCGAACGCTTCAACACCACCATTCTCGTCGAACGTGATGGCAGCATCGTTGGCAAGTACCGAAAGGTGCATATCCCCGGACATGACGGCGACGAGCCATGGCGCCCATTTCAGCACCTCGAACGCCGGTACTTCCAAGAGTCGAACGAAGGCTTCCCGGTGCATCGAGCCTTCGGCGGGATCGTGGGTATGGCCACGTGCAACGACCGCCGTTGGCCAGAGACCTACCGCGAGATGGGACTCCAAGGCGTCGAGCTGATCATGATTGGCTACAACACGCCCATTCACTACGCTCCAGACCCCGGGCAGAACGCTCTCCAAGGCTTCCACAACCACCTGTGCATGCAGGCCGGCGCCTACCAGAACGGCACCTGGGTTGTGGGCGTTGCCAAGGGCGGCAACGAAGAAGGGGTCGAGTCCCTCGCGCAGTCTGCGATCATTGCTCCATCTGGACAGATCGTTGCCCAAGCCATGACGACAGGAGACGAAGTCATCGTGGCCGACGCCAACCTCGACTGGTGTGCGAACTACAAGGAGACGCTGTTCAACTTTGCGACCTACCGTCGCCCTGAGTTGTATCAGCGCATCGGGTCGCAAAAGGGTGTCATCGAGCCCGAGTAGCGACGCTGCCGGACGCAACGCACCCGTGATCTTGGTCGAAACCCCGGCTTCCTTGCGCTTCGCTTCGCCAAGTGCTTTACAAAATGTAAAGTGAACCCATGACCGAGTTCATTTTGAATGGCACGCCCGTCACCGTTGGCGATCATCACGAGCACCTGCTCACCGCGCTGCGCGACGAACTTGGCGTTATGTCCCCCAAGGACGGCTGCGCACCGAGCGGTCAATGTGGCTGCTGCACCGTCATGGTCGACGGCAAGGCCCGCGTCGCATGTCAGACCTCGCTCGACAAGACGGCGGGCACCGAGGTCCTCACGCTCGAGGGTGTCGACGCTGGCGAACGCGACGCCATGTCTGCGGCTTTTGCGGCTCACGGCGCGTTGCAGTGTGGCTTTTGTACCCCCGGCATCGTCATGCGAACCAAGGCAATGGTCGACAAGAAGGGGGCCGATCTCACGAGGGACAACGCCGCAGCGTTGCTCGGCGCTCACCTGTGCCGGTGCACCGGATACATCAAGATCCTCGATGCGATCGAGGACATTGCGGCTGGCGAAGTTCCCGTCGCTATCCAGCCGGGCGGCGTTGGAAGCCGAGGCATCAAGTACGAGGCGCACGAGTTTGCGATGGGCGAACGGCCCTTCATCGATGACATGGTGCCCGACGGGCTTCTGCACGGCGCAGTCCATCTGACCGAACACGCTCGGGCCGACATCGTAGCGATCGACACCGCCGCCGCCGAAGCCGTCGACGGCGTTGTTCGAGTACTTACCGGTGCCGACGTTCCCGGCGAGCTGCGAAGCGGACTCATCCACAAGGACTGGCCAACGTTCATTCCCGTCGGCGGTCGCACGAGCTACATGGGCGACGTGCTCGCGCTCGTCGTCGCCGAGACCCGAGCGATCGCTCGTCAGGCCGCAACGCTCATCGACGTCAGCTACGACGTCTTGACGCCAATGACGAACCCCGCCGAGGCTGTTGCGTCCAATGAGGATGCGGTGTGGACCCTCGATGGCAATGTGCTCTCGACGTCGACCTATGCGCGTGGTGATGTCGACACGGGGCTCGCTGGTGCTGCACACGTGGTTCGAGAGACCTTCCAAACCCAACGTATTGATCACGCCTTCGTCGAACCCGAAAGCACACTCGCCGTACCCATCGCCCCCGGCGAGCCATTGCCGGCTACGGGAACAATGGGCGACTCGGCCGAAACGTCGAACGAACGAAGGCTGTACGTCTACTCCGGCGGTCAGGGAATCTGGGACGACCGCAACGACATTGCACGCATGCTCGATGTGGACACCTCGCTGATCTTCACCGAGCTCGTGAGCAACGGCGGTGCGTTCGGCGGCAAAGAAGACATGTCCAACCAGGGTCAGACCGCGCTCGCCGCGTGGTTGCTCGACCGGCCGGTAAAGACCACGTTCTCGCGCGAAGAGTCGTTCCTTGTACACACCAAGCGCCATGCGATTCGGATGGAGTACGAAGCGGGCTGCGACGCCGACGGCAAGCTCGTCGGTCTGCGGGTTCGCATGCTCGGCGATTCGGGACCGTACGCGTCGGTCGGTATGAAGGTGCTTGAACGAGCTGCCGGCCACGCATCTGGCCCGTATGTCTGCGAGAACATCGACGTCGAAGCAGTCGCCGCCCGCACCAACAACTCGGTGTGCGGAGCGTTCCGTGGATTCGGTGCCAACCAAGCACAGTTCGCTATGGAAGGCGTGCTTGATCGCCTCGCCGAAAAAGCCGGCATCAGCGGCTGGGAAATCCGCAGCCGCAACGTGATCACTCCCGGTGTTGTCTGGGGTCCCGGCCAAAAGATGGACGACGGTTGTCTCGGAGCCCGCGAGTGCCTCGATGCGGTCAAGCCCGCCTACGACGAAGCGGTCGCAGCGGGGAAGCCGGTGGGGCTTGGGCTAGGTCTCAAGAACTCCGGCCTGGGTAACGGCTTCAAGGAGATCGCGAAGGCCGTCGTGCACTTCCGCGACGACTCCGACATCGTCGAAGTCCGTCACTGCTGGACCGAGATGGGCCAGGGTGTGCACACCGTTGCCTTGCAGGTCGCCGTCGAGGAACTGGGTATTCCCGCTGAGCGAATCCGGGTGATCGTCGACTCCACCCGCGAACTTGGTGCCGGCCAAACGACCGGCAGCCGCGGAACCCTCATGGGCGCAGGCTCGGTCAAGGACGCCTGCGAAAAGGCCATGGCCGACGGCTGTACGCCCGGTGTCGACTACGAAGGCGAGTACCGGGTCGACTGGACGAACTCACTCAACGAAGGACTCGAGAACCCCGTCATCCACTCGACGTTCGGATATGCCGCACAGATGATCGTGCTCGACCCGGACTCTGGCGACATCGAAAAGGTCGTCGCCGCACACGATGTTGGCAAGGCCGTGAACCCGCTGTTGTGTGAGGGTCAGGTCGAAGGTGCTGTTCACATGGGCCTTGGTTATGCGATGAGCGAGGGCTTCCCCTGCGATGAGAACGGCAAGCCGCTCAACGAGACGCTTCGGTCGTTGGCGATCATCCGTCCCAAGGACATGCCGCCGGTCGACGTGATCCTCGTCGAGTCCGCCGAGCCAAACAGTCCCTACGGCATCAAGGGTGTCGGCGAGATCGGACTCGTCCCAACCGCTGGTGCGGTCGCCGCCGCCATGCACGCCCACGATGGTGAGTGGCGCAACGAGCTGCCACTCGTGAACGAAAAGAACCGCGAACGCGCCAGCGCCTGGAGCTGAGAAACGCGCG
>CALLAA010000240.1 GCA_938002955.1 uncultured Acidimicrobiales bacterium | reverse complement strand
ACCACCCCAAAGACAACAGAAACAACACCGAGCACGAGCGGGTCGTTCCAGAGGCCGTGCCGGAAGCCGAAGATGACCTCGAAGATCTGCGGATACATGACGGGGATCACGAGAAGGACCAACGCGTACATGGACCGTTGTCGGTGTTCAGGAAACGACCAACGTCGGTAGACGATGCCGAAGAGCATGCCGACAAGAAAGTATGGAACGACTTGGGCGAGACGCAGGTCGTATGGGATCGAAGCAAACTCGCCGCGAAACCGTGGCGTCCCGAACCCGAGCGACAGCGCGATCGCCCCAAGTACCGCAAGGGCGCTCGCGGCCGGAGATCGACTGGCCACCCACCAGAAGACGACGAACACGAAATAGAACTGGAGCTCGGTCGGGATTGTCCACAGGATGCTCTTCCCGGACAGCAACAGCACGTGAGAGAGCACGAGTGGCCGAGTCGGCAGGTCGTAGACCACACCCGAGACTCCGACGCGAGGGAGCAGCGCCGAGAGCCCGACAACCGCCGCAAAGAGCGGAACGACTCGAGCGACTCGGGCCACGGCGTAGCGCCACAGCCTCCGCTGCCCAAACGGCTGCTCCAGGTAGAGGTACGCCATAAGGAAGCCGCTCAAGACGAAGAACAGCATCACCCCAAGTTGACCTGCGCCGATGCCTGGATAGCCGCCGAGCCATCCCGTCGCTCCAGAGAAGTGCGCGACTACGACGATAAGCGCGGCGAGACCTCGAAGAGAATTCAACTTTCGGATCTCACCAGCCACACTGACGTTCTACGCCCATTTCGAGCCACGGTGAAGGATGCGGGTCAGCTCGTGTCGGCGCTGTCGTTCCGACCGGCCCGAAAACGACGTAGACCCGAGAGCGGCGGGATGCTCTCGGGCCTACATTGTGTTGAGTCCGACGCTCTAGGCGTCTGGGCTCAGATATGTGGGGGCGGTTGGCTTTAGTGGTCGTGCGTACCAAAGCGGCCGCCGCAACCCGCCTGGGCCAGGGGCCGGACGGGTCTTCCCTAGCCACTCTACATATGCGTCACGAGACTTGTTGGTATCAACGACAACATCTCCGTATTGATCGCCTGGTTCGGCGGGGGTGACGTGCACTCGCTGATGCCAGCACTGCATTCCCGAGATCGGATCGGGCTGAACAGCGAACGTCAGATTCTGGTGAACACCGGTGTCCGTCCACCAAATACGGTTCGTATCGCCATCGTCGGAATCCCAGGTCCGGATGCCATCGGTGCGCTTCAACTGCCATACACCGCCAGCTTCTTCGAAGCTGGTTCCGACCGTCGTGGAGCCAGCGTCGCTTGCCCCAAACCCATTCGCTACCAGCGGCGAAGCTGATGGCGCCTTAATGTCGGCCTTGCCAGCGCCCCAGCTCCGAGCCTTGTCTTCTTCGAGGCGCCAGCGACCCATGTGATGCGAAGCCGCAACAACGCCGGGACGGATGCCCTCGGTCTGCCACGCACTGATCACAAAGTGGCCAATGCGAGTCGTAATGCGAACAAGACCGTTCTCGGCAATGCCCAACTTCTCGGCATCCTCAGGGTGCAGCCACAGCGGATGGCGATGACTGATCTCGCTGAGCCACTTGCTGTTGGCTGAGCGAGTGTGGATGAGCGTTGGGATTCGGAATGTGGGCAACAAGATGCGCTCGGTGCCTGCCATGTCGAGGTCTTCCCAGTGCACGTGGCTCGGGATCCACTTCGGCGTCGCGTATTCGGGCCAGCCCCAGTCCTTCAGCGTCGTCGAGAACAGCTCGAGCTTCTTCGACGGCGTGACGAAGCCTTCCTTCAGCTCACCGTCGATCTCGATGGCGGGCGAACCATCGCCGAGTGGCGCGAGCTTGATGTCGTTGAGGCCTTCGGGAGTGCCATCCCACATCGCAGCAGTTCCGGGCTTGCGGTAGACACCGGCTTCGTCCTTCTCACAACCTTCGATGACGGACGGGTCGACGGAGCGCTCATATGGAGTCTCTTGGTCACCGGGGATCGAGTACGACCCACGGTTACGCATGTACTCGAGTGGGGTTTCTCCCGCGGCCTCGGCTTCCTCCTTGAGGCCGGGCACGTTCTCGGCGAACATTTTGCCGTAGTACTCGTCCACGCCGATCGGCTTGCCCGGGTTCTCTTCGCTCTCGAAGTACTGACGGATGCCCATTTCACCGTCGGGATCGATGGCCCAGCTGAGGTCGATCCAGAACTCGTTCTCTTCCCAGACCTCGCCGGGGTTGAACTCGTGGGTACGCGAGTCGTCGGTAACGTCCTCACCTTGAATCTCGGCGAAGCGACGGAACACACTCTGTCGGAAGGCAATCCAGCGGCCCTGGTGAGTCTCATAGCTGACGACGTCGTGGCGCTCGGCGCCGACGCCCATCGGCAGTACGTAGTCGGCAAACCACGCGGTCTCGTTCCACGTTGGCGTGAGCGCGACGTGGCACTCGACCTTCTCGGGATCGGTGAGTGCTTCCATCCAGGAGAACCCGTCGGGGTTGGTCCAGATCGGGTTGTAGACACGAGAGAAGTAGGTGTCGAGCTTGCCGCGGCCTTCGTTGAGGAAGTGCGGAAGCAGGATCGACATCTCGTGGTAAGCGAGCGGGAACTCCTTGGGCCACTCGAGATCGTTCCAGCGTTCGATGCCGGGAGCGCCGAGAGGCGCAGCGGGCTTGAACTTGTTCCAACCGTT
>CALLAA010000239.1 GCA_938002955.1 uncultured Acidimicrobiales bacterium | reverse complement strand
CGCACACCTACGGCGAGCTCACCGAACGAGCAGCGCTACTGCGAGCTGTTCTGATCGACAACGGTGTGGGCCCCGACGATCGAGTCGGCGTTCTTGCCGGCAACGAACCGCTCTTCGTCGCGGCCTCAATGGCCGCTCTCGGCGTGGGTGCCAGAGTCATTCCGATGAAGCCCACCAATCCGCTTTCCGAACTGAAGCGCAAGCTCGCAGCAATCGAACCCGCTGCGGTGCTCATTGGCGAGGACGGCGGCTGGATTCACACTCACGGCGGCACGCTGGGCGTTCTGCTCATCGACGCGGCGAGGGCGGCGTCGACAACGCCACCTCCACCGATCGTCGAACGAGACGCCAACGACATCGCGTTCATGATGCTGACGAGCGGCGTTTCGGGCGAACCCAAGGTCGCAATGCTCTCCCACGGCAACCTCGACGCAGCCCAGCGGGCCATCTCGACCGAAGTCGAGGGCGGGTTGTCCCCCGACGACATCACGCTCGGGTCGCTCCCAGTCGCACACATTTTCGGCCTCAACGCCGTGCTTCTCACGTCACTGCGGGTCGGGGCGAAGATCATCCTCGAACGGCGATTCGATCTGCTCGGAAGCCTCGAACTCGTGCGCGAGCACCAGATCACCGTGCTGGCGGGTGCTCCGCCCATGTGGCGCCTGTGGAGCATGACCGATGCCGCCGAGGGAACGTTCGACTCCGTGCGAGTTGCACTCTCGGGAGCCGCAGCGCTGCCAAGCGATGTATTCAACGACATGCGTGACCGCCATGGTGTGGTCGTCGAAGAGGGCTACGGCCTTACCGAAACGTCTTCCGTCCTGACCACGTGTCGCGGCGGCGAGGTCCGCCCCGGATCGGTTGGCCGCGCCGTTCCCGGCATCGAAATGGTCCTCGTCGAAGAAGACGGTTCTCCCGTTGACCCTGGGGACTCGGGCGAGATCGTCGTTCGCGGACCAGGAATCTTTCACGGCTACTTCAACGATCCGGACACGACCGGCCAAGTGCTGACCGAAGACGGTTGGTTCTGGACCGGCGACGTTGGGGTCTTCGACGAGGACGGCTACCTCTACCTCGTCGATCGGGTCAAAGATCTGATCATCGTTTCGGGGTTCAACGTCTACCCGGCCGAAGTCGAGAACATTCTCCTCGAACACGAAGGTGTCGCCGGTGCCGTCGTTGTCGGTGGCGAGAGCCTCGAGACCGGCGAAACGGTCATTGCGCACATCCAAGGCACAGCGACAGCCGACGAACTCGATGCGTTCGCCCGGGAGCATCTGACCCGGTACAAATGCCCAACCGAATATCACTTTGTCGACGAGATACCGGTCGCACCGACCGGCAAGTTGATCCGACGGGAGCTGCGCTAATGGCTGCCACTGCGTTCACGTTCGAAGAGGCTCCGGAACTACCGGGTAATGAACGGCTATCGAAGTACGGTGTCAGCGGTCTTCGGCGGCTCGTTCATCGCTTGTGGGACCTCGACATCGAAGGCCTACATCACATCCCGGCGACCGGGCCCGCAATCCTGTGTCCGAATCACTTGTCGTTCTGCGATTCGGTGTTTGTGCCGCTCTCCCTGCCCCGGCGTGTGTGGGCCATCGGCAAGGGTGAATATATGGACGACTGGAAGACCAAGCATCTATTCCCCGCCTTCGGAATGATACCGGTCGACCGCTCCGGCGGTGACGCCGCTCAGGTCGCGCTCGACACCGCCGCCAAGGTGCTCGATGGCGGCCATCTCTTCATGATCTACCCCGAGGGCACGCGCTCACGCAGCGGCAACCTTCACAAGGCACGCACGGGCGCAGCCCGCTTGAGCCTTCGCTGCTCGGCGCCGATCATTCCGGTCGGCCACACGGGCACGTTGGCGGTTCAGCCTCCGGACCAGTTCGTCATGAAGCCAGGATTGCCGGTATCGGTTCGTTTCGGTGCGCCGATGTACATCGAAGACCACGGCGACCCGAAGGACCCCCGAACCGTGCGAAAGTTCGCGGATGAGGTCATGTTCGAGATTGCGCAGCTCTCCGGACAGAAGTACGTAAATACCTACGCCGGGTCCGATGACACCCCGGATGCGCCGACCTCGACAGATGCACCTGCGAAGCCATCGATCTCGGTGCCACCGGGCCGTGCGAGGGCCCCAAAAGCCGCTTTTGCAGGGCTTTCGTAGCACCGGTCACGGAGCGAACTTCAGCTACACCTTTGTCTTCCGCATGCCGACATTTAGGGCATGAAACGTGCGGGCCGCCTCCCGAGTATCACGATACTCATGAGCATTATCGGCCTTGCCCTGCTCCTGCCATTGGCGTCAATTTCGGTCACCCAGTGGCAAAGTGCCGAGACTCGTTTCGATGCATCGGTGAATGTGGGGCGCAGTGCGGCGCGTCTCGATCTGCTCATCCGTCTCGCGCCGGCGCTCAACGATGAGATTCGTTCGACGACGTGGAATCAGGGCGGAGACACGCTCCTTGGCGACCTTCCGCCGAACATCTCCGACTTCCTCGGCGCTGACTTTGGCGACAGTGGGTCGCAGGATCGAGCAATCGTCGATCAGATTCTCGACGACCTCGGAGCGGTCGAACTACGCACCGACCTCATCGAGCTACGTTCTCGGGCCGACAGCGGCGAGTTCGGGCTCTTCGATGGCGCAGAGCGCTTCGACCGACTTGTCGACCGTGTAGAGCAGCAGATCACCGACGAGCTCGGGCTGCTCAACGAGGCTGCGTTTACCGCCGGAGATGATTCGATTGCGCGAGCGGCACGTGTCGCAGAGGCCATTGCCGATCTTCAGGTTGCGACGGCGGGCCAGAAGGACAAGTGGGCGCAGCTACGTGCGTCGCCCTACCTCCTCCCAACAACCGAGGACGTCCTTGAATTCGAGGCGACCGTGACCCTCTATCACGAACGAGCAACCGAACTCGATCGTGTCATCGATACGAACTCCGAGACGGGGCGACTGTGGGTTGCGTACCGCGACTCTCCGCAGACCGTTGGCCTGTTCACCGAGTACGAACGGATCATTGGCGATTTCACGAAGTACGGCCTCCCCGAAGGCGAAAATGGTTCAACCTCGCTCGATCTGACCGACGCTGGCATTGCCGATCTGCTTACGGTCGCTGCATCGTTGAACACCACCTTGACTCTGGCCGAGCAAGTGAACGCCGAGCTGGCGGCCGTTATCGACTCTTCACTCGACGAGCTGCGCGATGCGTCGACAGCTGCCATCGCCGATACGCAGAACGACCGCAATAGGACCATCAAGTGGCTCGCCGGGGCGTTGTTCATGATGGTGAGCGGTGTGCTCGCACTGGTCGTCCTGATCGGCCGTCCCGTTCGGAAGATGGCCGATGCCGCAGAGCAGCTCAGCGTCGGCAAGCTCGATGTCCACCTCGACGAGCGCGGCCCAACGGAGATCCGAAACAGCGCCCGAGCGCTCAACCAAGCCCTCGATTCGTTGCGAACTACCGAAGCGCAAGCAGTGGCCCTCGCCGAGGAGCGCTTGGAAGACCCGATCCTCGAGAAGCGCGCTGCTGGAGAAATTGGCGACTCCCTACAGACCGCTGTGGCTCGTCTGGCAACATCGCTCACCGAGCGAGAGGGATTCCAGCAGCAGCTTGCACACGAAGCTGCCCACGACGGACTCACGAAGCTCTCGAACCGCAACGCCATCATGCGGCATCTCAACGCCGCTATTGCCCGGACCCACCGATCCTCTAACTCACTTGCGCTGCTATTCCTCGACGTCGACGATTTCAAGGCCATCAACGATGCCCATGGCCACCACGCCGGCGATGAGGTGCTTCGCCGTGTCGCCGAACGTCTCGAACGGTCGGTACGGGAAGGGGACCTCGCTGGCCGAATGGGCGGCGATGAGTTCGTCGTTGTCGCCGAATCGATCGCGGACATCGAGGAAGCCCTCGATCTCAGTAGGCGCATCGTGTCGGGAGTCTGCCAGCCGGTGCATTTCGACGGCGGCACCTTCCTCCCAAGTCTGAGCATTGGCATTGCCCTCGCCGATGGAGACTTGTCCGCAGATGAGCTCCTGCGCGACGCAGATCTTGCCGTGTATAGGGCCAAGGCGGAAGGCAAGGGACGAATCGACGTCTGCGACGAGAACCTTCGCGATGAGGTCCGTGACCGAGAAGCCCTCGAACGAGCGATCGAACACGCCATCGAAAATGATGAGTTCGTGCTGCACTTCCAACCCTCGGTCGATGCACTCGAGCATCGGGTTACCTCGTTCGAAGCGCTCGTTCGGTGGCAGCGCCCTGGTGTCGGACTGATTCCGCCGAACGAGTTCATTCCGGTGGCCGAACGTTCGACTTTGATTGCCCAGATCGACCGTTGGGTACTCGACTCAGCTGCTCGACAGCTCGCCGTATGGTCTGACCATCCGACGTTCCGACAGCTGCCGATCGCGATCAACATTTCGGGCCGCCATCTCGGAAGCGGAAACCTCACCGATGACGTCATCGATGCGTTGACGACCCATGAAGTGGACCCGAGCCTGATCTTGCTCGAAGTCACTGAAACTGCCTTGCTTGCGGACCTCGTGACCGCGGCCCGGGAACTCGCGATCTTGCGTGAGACCGGCATTCGGGTTGCGCTCGATGACTTCGGAACCGGCTACATGTCGTTGTCTCATCTGCGAGGGTTGCCCGTCGACGTGCTCAAGATCGATCGGTCGTTCGTGTCCGAGATGATCGCTGGTGATGACCATCCGTTGATCCGCCTCATCATCGACACCGGCCATCTCCTCGGGGTGCAGGTCACCGCGGAGGGCGTGGAAACAACGATGCAAGCAAC
>CALLAA010000238.1 GCA_938002955.1 uncultured Acidimicrobiales bacterium | reverse complement strand
GCGCGAGATCTTGCAGGTCGCCCGGCTGTCGCTCGGTCCGCTGAGCCTGCCCGAACCCAAACACCTCGCACCCGTTATGGCTGCATGGGGGGCGTCGCTCATCGTCATGGTCGCCGAGAAGGACCTCGGCTCATCGTTGCTCATCTTCCTCGTCGTCGTCGTCATGTTGTGGGTGGCAACGGCTCGGGCCAGTTACCTCATCACCGGGATGCTCCTTTTCGTTGCCGGTGGGTGGGCTGCCTCCAAGCAGTTCAGTCATGTGCAGGACCGCCTCGACATTTGGCTCGACCCGTTCGCCGATCCCGACGGCAAGGGCTTCCAGCCAGTAGAGGCAAGCTTTGCGCTCGCCAACGGCGGCCTCACCGGTACGGGACCTGGCCGGGGTGAGCCGTACCGAATACCGGAAGTCGAAACGGACTTCATCTTCGCTGCAATAGGGGAGGAGCTCGGTCTCGTTGGATCGGCCGGAATCCTCATCGCCTTTGTCGTCATGGTGACGTCGGGGCTGCGCATCGCCATCGGCACCCGCGACGACTTCGGCAAGCTGCTCGCCGCAGCGCTGAGCGCCCTCATCGGTATCCAAGCGTTCATCATCATTGGCGGCATCATCCGGATCGTGCCCCTCACCGGAATCACGCTGCCGTTCGTTAGCTACGGCGGCTCGTCGCTCGTGGCCAACTATGTGCTCGTCGCGCTGCTCCTTCGAATCTCCCACGACGGTGCAGCCCGCCCCGACCTCGCAGTAGCGGTCGACGACATGCAGACGATCCCCGAAGCCGACCTCGTTGCAGGAGCGGCTGATGAATAAGCAGATCACTCGACTCGGCGTCGGCCTCATGGCGGCCTACCTGGTGCTGTTCCTGCAGCTCAACAACATTCAAGTGTTCGGCGCCGAGGAACTTGACACGCATCCGTCGAACAGCCGTCCCTTGGTCGCCGACTTCGGCGCTCCACGAGGCGAAATTCGAGCGAGCGACGGCACAGTCCTGGCTCGGTCGGTCGACCTCGAAGAGGGAGCGTTCGCTCGCCAGCGCGAATATCCGACCGGCGATCTCTTCGCCGAGGTGACCGGGTTCTTTAGCTTTGATGCAGGCTCCGATGGCCTGGAGGAGACGTGGGACGACGAGTTGCGCGGCGAGCAGAACGCACTCTCCGATGGACTGCGCGAGCTGCTCGGCGGTGAGTCGACGACAGCCGATCTCGAGACGTCGCTGTCCGTTGCCATGCAACAAGCCGCACGCGATGCTCTCGGAGATCGACGCGGGTCGGTCGTTGCTCTCGACCCACAGTCCGGGGCGATCCTCACCATGTGGTCATGGCCGTCCTATGACCCAAATCCGTTGGCGTCGGTCGACACGTCGGTGGCACGCGCTGCTCGTCAACAGTTGCTCGCCGATCCGAACAACCCGCTTCTTCCCCGAACGACCCGCGAACTCTTCTTCCCTGGTTCGACCTTCAAGATCGTGACCGCAGCAGCTGCCCTCGACGCTGGCGTCGTCGAGCTCGATAGCCCGGTGTTCGAAACAACGTCGAACTACGTTCCGCCACTCACCACAAACCCGCTTTCAAACTTCGGCGGCGGCCAATGCGGCGGGCCGCTCACCGACCTGATCCGACGCTCGTGCAATGCGGGCATCGCTCAGCTCGCGGTCGAACTCCTCGGCGCTGAAGATCTGGTGGACACCGCATGGGGCTTCGGGTTCGGTGACGTACCGCCCGTGGGACTGCCGAACATTGCACCGTCGGTGATGCCGAGCGACTTCGGCGCCGACCTGGGCACGGTTGTGGAGGTGGCCCCAGATCTCGCCGCCCAGCTCGACCGGCCGGGCGAGGTTCCGTTGACCGACGACATGCCATCGCTCGCCCAGACGGCCATTGGTCAGTTCGAAGTGAAGGCCACGCCATTACAAATGGCACTCGTAGCCGCAGCGGTGGCGAACGACGGCGACGTACCTCGACCATCGGTTGTGTCGCGTGTTGTCGACTCCGAAGGAGCAGTGCTGCACGAGGCCGATCTCGATTCATGGCGACGGGCGATGAGTCGAGAAACCGCAGCCGAACTGCGTGAAGCCATGGTCGGCGTGGTGCTCGACGGAACCGCAACGGGCCTACAGATGCCCGGCCTCGTCGTCGGCGCAAAGACCGGCACCGCGCAGATCGGCGCCGAGATCGAGTCGACACACGCATGGGTCATCGCCTTCGCCGGGACCGACCTCAACCGACCCGATGTGGCCATTGCAGTACTCGTCGAAGCCGACTCTGAGGTCGGCGAACAGACCGGTGGCAGAGTCGCTGGGCCGGTCGCACTCGAGGTGCTTCGCGCCTGGCAACGCGATCAGTAGGGCCCTCGATCTGCGTTATGACCGTCGGGTAGATAACATTTACCGGTTATGTCTGACGCCCCTTACGAAGTACTAGCGGGTCGGTACGAGTTGCACCGCCAACTCGCCACCGGCGGTTCCGCCGACGTCTTCCTCGCACGAGACCAATTGTTGAACCGACCGGTCGCCGTGAAGATCCTGAACGCCACCCTCTCCGAGGACGAAGCGTTCGTCGAGCGTCTTCGCAAAGAGGCACAGGTCGTTGCGAGCTTGAACCACCAAAACATCGTTGGTGTGTTCGACCAAGGCGAGCAGGACGGCGCCCCGTTCATCGTCATGGAGTATGTTGACGGGCGCAGCCTCGCCGAGATCCTGCGCAACGAGGGACGCTTACACCCCGACCGTGCAGCGACCATCGCCGTCGATGTTGCCGCGGCTCTCGATGCCGCTCATCGGCAGGGCATGGTCCACATGGACGTCAAGCCCGGCAACGTACTCATCACGAGCGAAGGCCAGGTGAAGCTCGCAGACTTCGGTATCGCAAAGGCACTCAAGGACGGCTCCGAAACCGACCTCACGGTCGAAGACGGAACCGTTATGGGCACCGCCACCTACCTGTCGCCCGAACAGGCACAAGGCGACAAGGTCGGTCCCCGCAGCGACGTCTACTCACTCGCTGTCGTCTTGTACGAGATGATCACCGGGCGCCCACCGTTCATTGGTGACTCTCCGGTCGAAATTGCGCGCAAGCATGTCGAAGACGCTCCGCAGTCGCCGCGTGCGCTCGGTGCCGACATTGCCCAGTCGCTCGAAGCAATCACGCTCAAGGGACTGTCGAAGAGCCCGGTCAACCGGTACCCATCGGTTCGCGATTTCGCCGCCGACCTCAAGCGCTACGTCGGCGGTGCACACTCGATCGGTGCTGCTAAGGCAAAGGAAGAAGCTGCTGCCAAGCCGCCGATCGTTCGGCCAGTGACGGGTCGGTCAACCCCGCCCGAGGTCGAAGACCCAACGGTTGTGATTCCCGCTACGCCAGGGCCGCGCCCAGCCGCCATTCCGCAGGAGCAGGTCCCAACAGCACGTCCAGCACAGGTCGCTGCGCCGGCCGCAACGGTCGCGGCTCCCGCAGCTGCGCCGACTCCAGCTCCCGTGGTCGAATCCCAGCCCGTGGTCGTGCGAAACGACGACACCTGGAAGCGAAACATCTTGTTCTTCGTCGCGCTATGCGTGCTGCTCTTGCTGCTCGCATTCCTGGCCCAAGCGTTCCTCAACGTCTTGAGCGGCGATGAGGCAGACGGCGACAACCCCGCAACGAGCATCCCAGCCGATCAAGAAACGGTCGAGCTTCAGAACTTCTCGAACTTCGAACGCGATCAGGCAATTTCGCTGATCGAGCGTGCCGGTTTGGTCCCCGAGATCGACTTCGAACCAAACAGCGACTTCGCTGACGGTCGGGTCTTCCGCCAGACTCCGGTTCCTGGTGCCATCGTGCCGCTCGGCTCGACCGTGCGCATCACGATCAGCGAGGCCGAAGGTCAGGTCGCTGTACCACCGCTTATCGAACTCACCGAGGAAGAGGCATTGCAGGCGCTCACCCGCCTCGGCTTCTCGCCGAGTGTTCAAGAGGTCGACAGCAACGTCGCGAGCGCCGGGCTGGTCATCTCCCAAGACCCACCAGCAGGTGCTGACGCCGAACCAGGATCCGTCGTCTTCATCGAGGTCTCGCTCGGTAAGTCCGAACGTACCGTTCCCGCACTCGAGGGTCGCGAGTTCAACGAGGCGCTCAACGAGCTGTTCGCGCTCGAGTTCCGCACGATTCGTGTTGACGAAGCCGACCCTGAGGTCGAAGAAGGATTGGTGCTGCGCACCGAACCAGAAGCCGGTTCGCTATTGCGCGGTGATGAGATCGTCACGATCTATGTGTCGAGTGGTGTTGCACGAGTGGCTGTGCCCGACGTCCGCACGCTGCTTGCCGATTCGGCTCGTCAGCAGCTGACGGCGAGCGGCTTCGAAGTCCTGATCGACTTCATCGAGGTCGAGGATCCAACTCAGATCAACCGTGTGATCGATCAGACGCCGCCACCGAACATCGAACTGCGCGAAGGCGAGCCAGTAACGATCGTTGTTGGCCTTGAGCCTCCTCCGGAAGAAACGACCACGACCACGACGGCAGCTCCGGAAACGACGACCACGACCGCCGCTCCAGAGACGACAACGACAACCGAGGCAGCAGCCGACGACGGCTAGTACTCCGTCGGCCCCGAGGCCAACGGATTGCTGCAGCAGGATTAGCAGCGCTTGAGAAAGTTGCCGAGCAGGTCGTGGCCGGATTCGGTCAGGATTGACTCGGGGTGAAACTGCACACCTTCGATGTCGTACTCGCGGTGACGCAACCCCATGACGAGACCATCGCTGGATTCAGCGGTGATTTCGAGTTCGTCGGGCACGGTGTCGCGCTCGACGATGAGTGAGTGATAGCGGGTTGCTTCGAGCGGGTTGGGCAGCGAATGGAAGACGCCGCTATCGGTGTGGGTGATCATCGAGGTTTTGCCGTGCATAACGTCTGGCGCCCGGCTTACCGTGCCGCCATAGACCTCGCCGATGCACTGGTGTCCAAGACAGACACCGAAGAGCGGCCGCTTCCCGGCCGAATCGCGGATGGCATCGTTTGAAACGCCCGCATCGGCAGGAGTACCGGGACCCGGACTGATGAGAATGCCGTCGGGGTTCATGGCGTTGATGCCGTCGAGATCGATCTCGTCGTTACGCATCACAATCGGGTTGGCACCGAGCTGCCCGATGTACTGAACAATGTTGTAAACGAACGAGTCGTAGTTATCGATCACCAAGATGTCGGTCATGGACCCACAACGCTAGCTATTGCAGCGGAGATTCCGATCCTCCGACGTCGGGCGGATCGATAGTCGCCGCCCGCATTCCGTAGTTTTGACTGCGCTGGCCTACACTTACGGCCATGTCGAGTCCCAAGAAGCGTCGAGTGCAAGGCGGGCGTGTAACCCCCAAGGGCACACAGCCACACAACACGAAGCCGTCGGTTGAGACCGTTCGCGAAATCAGCACGGAGCCAAGCCCTCCATGGGTCACCTGGCTGCTGTTTGGGCTGCTCGCCATTGGCATGCTGAT
>CALLAA010000237.1 GCA_938002955.1 uncultured Acidimicrobiales bacterium | reverse complement strand
CGAGCCTGACTACATCGCGGTGGTCGATGCTGCCTCGTTGCGCACGCCGGAGATCTTGTCGGGCGAGATTCGCCTCCTCACTGCGGTGTATTTCGGCGATGTCCGGTTGATCGACAATGTGGGAGTAGTGGCGCCGTGAATGAGGATGAGGAAGAGATCACCGTCGTCGACCCGGTCTTTGCGCCGTGGGATGGTCGCCGTGTTCCGGTGACGTTGCTTGGCGGATACCTCGGTGCTGGCAAGACCACGGTGATCAACGAGATGTTGGCCCGTGCTGATCGACCGATCGCGGTGATGGTGAACGATGTGGGCGACATCAACATCGACGCGAAGTTGATCGCCCGTCAAGACGGCGACACCCTCGATCTTTCTGGTGGCTGCGTGTGCTGCAGCCTCAAGAACGGCTTTCTTGAGGCGTTCGAGCAACTTCGGGAGCGGCCGGTGCCGCCTGAGCTGGTCGTTGTCGAACTGAGTGGAATCGCTAATCCGTCGTCGGCGGCTGGGCTGTCCTCGACGCCTGGCTTCAGCCTCGACAGCGTTGTCGTCCTGGTCGATCTCGATCAGTTTCTTGAGTCTGAGGACGAGTCGTCGGTTGTTGCCGACGCCGTTCGGGCGCAGGTAGCCGCAGCGCATGTCTTGTTGCTGACCAAGCGCGACTTGGTCGACGAAGACCGGGTCGACGCGGTTCGCTCACGGCTCGAAGAACTCGCTCCCGGTGTTCCCGTGTTGTTGGCTGACTCGGCACATTCGATTGCTGGACTTGTCGGGCTCGGTGTCCGACGGCCGGTTCTGCAGGTGGGGCAGGGTGCGAGTCTGTTCGACCAGTTTCAGACGAGCATCGTTCCCATCGACGGTGCGATCCGGCGTGACGATCTCGACGCGCTGCTCGACGACTTGCCGAAGAACACGGTGCGGGCGAAGGGCATTGTTCAGGTCGAGACGGGCGAGCTGCTGCTCGTGCAGATCGTCGGAAACCGCCGATCTGTCGAACCCCTCCCGATGGCCGAAACCACCGAGCCCACCGATCTCGTCGTCATTACGGCCTAACCCCCCATAACAAAGGGTCAGACCCCGCGTTATGGGGGTTCGCTTCGCAGGCGGCGCTACTGCACCGTCAGCGTGAAGGTTTCGATCGTTGACTCGCCGGGTTCGAGGATCTGTGGGTCATCGTTGATCTGGTTGGGTGGGCCGGTTTGGGGTTCGACACAGATTGCGTGTGCGGGTTCGTCGTACACGGTCCACTCGGCCGCTGTTGACGACAGCTCGAGGGTGAGGTCGCCCCAGCGCAGAGTCGGGTTCGATGCGAGCTCGCCAAAGCAGTCGTCCCATGGCCCCGGAGTGGGAGCGATCTGATTACCCGACGGGAGACCTGCTGGGTCTCGTTCGAACATCACCGCAGGGGTGAAGTCGAGTTCGGCGGTGTGACCGTTTCCGATGTCGCGCAAAAACCATGGGTGCCAACCCATCTGCACTGGTTGACGATCGACGGCGTCGATCTGCATGGTGAGGATGATGGCGTCGTCGGTGACTGCAAACCGTTGCGTCACGCTCCCGCTCCAGGACCATGGAGATGCGAACTCGAAGCGAATTTCGTCTTCGGCCACGATGTCCCACGACGAGGTAAAGCCATAGCCGTGGATGGCATGATCTCCGGCCGTGGTCGGGAGCTGAGTGGTCGTACCAGCGAAGTTCACCACGCCGTTTCGCACTCGGCCCGCAAACGGGACCATTGGGTACAAACCCCAGTTGAGTGGATCTTCCGTCTTGCCAACCACGAGTTCGTGACCGTGGATGCTTAGCGACGAAATCCGGCCACCATAAACATGATCGACGACCATCGAAATCGAACGGTTCGGGCTGGTGAAATGCAGATGCTCGGTCACCGGACGATCGTAGCGAACAGATCACGCTGGTTTTCGCTTCGCTTTCGGTGCGTGGTGCGACCGTCAACGACGTGCCACTTACGTTCCCTGCCCATCAGGCTGCAGTTCTACCGCTCAAACTCTGGCGACCCCGCTGGTTCGACGGGACCGCGCTTGTCGTTGGTTCCGGTGCTCCGGACCTCTTCAATGCGTTTGCCTTCGTCGACACCTTCGATTCGCACCACTGGGATGGCTTCGCGTTCGCTGTTCCGTTCACCGTCATCTACTCGGTCCTGTTGCGGCGCTTTGCGGTAGATGGGTTGTTTGGATCGATGCCCGACTTTGGACCGCTTCGAGCTCGTAGCTATCGGGTGCTGTCCAACGGGCGACCTCGCGTTCTGGTGACGGTGCTATCGGCACTTATCGGGGTGGCGAGCCACATCGCCGTCGACAGCTTTACCCATCCCTATCGAATTGGCTCGAACCTCTTTGGTCTGCATCGGGTGTTGTTCGATGGTCCCTTCGGGCCGGTGACCGGAGCCAAGTTTCTGCAATACCTGGGACACAGCCTTGGGTCGCTGCTCGGCGTCATGTTGTTCGTCCTCGTCGTCTCCCGCAGGCACATGGGGGAGTGGTACGGCGACGATGCGATTGCTGATGCCAGGCGGGCACCTGTGCGTGACCATGCTCGTATTCGCGCTGGCGCCCTTGTCGTCGCCGGTATGGTCGGCGGTCTTGTGTGGGGGCTGTCGAACGAGCAGTTCCCGATCTTTCATCTGGGCCTCACGCTGGTGATCTCGTTGTTGGTCATCGGCGTGGTTAACCGGCCAACCCCCATAACCGAGGGTCAGACCCTGAGTTATGGGGGTGGCGGCGTTGGGGCGGCTACTCTCGCAACGTGTCCAGATATCTCCATCCCCCACGCCACGACGTCATCGATGCGGTCAGACGAGCGCTCACCGAGGATCTGACGCCGCTCGGCGATCTGACCGCCTCGCTCTTGCCCGATGGCACGAC
>CALLAA010000236.1 GCA_938002955.1 uncultured Acidimicrobiales bacterium | reverse complement strand
GGACGTAAGGAGTTCCTCGACTCGGGTCTTGATCTCGTCTCGCACACCGCGAACGAGGTCAAGGCCTTGGCCGGCGGGATCGGTCAGTGCCCAGTCTTCGTGTCTGGTACCCGGATAGTGCGGGCATACATCGCCGCATCCCATCGAGATCACGACATCGCACTCACGAACGATGTCATCGGTCCACAACTGTGGCTGGAACGTTGAGATATCGATCCCGACCTCAGCCATTGCTTCCACGGCCGCGGGATTCGTCTCCGATGCCGGATTCGAACCACCCGAATACACCACAACCGAGTCGCCTGCAAGGTGGCGCAACCAGCCAGCTCCCATCTGCGAACGACCAGCGTTGTGGACACACATGAACAAGACAGCAGGGCGTTCTGACATAGCGAACATCCTGCTCGATGCAACGTAAACAACAACCGACAAGAATATGAACACCGCACCATGGAGGTGCAGACATGACGATTACACCAGAACAGGGTTCTGCAACACCGGAATCTCAGGCAACTCGAACGGGCGACGTCCTCTCATGGGCGACCGACCTCGACGAAAAGACAATGGCGCAGGCACATCGGACGGCGAACCTCTCGTTCGTCCACAAGCCCCTCGCGCTCATGCCCGACGCGCACCTCGGAATGGGTGCAACCGTTGGCTCGGTTGTGGCAACCGAAGGTTCGATTATTCCTGCCGCGGTAGGAGTCGACATCGGCTGCGGCATGGTCGCGCAAAAGACCGTCTTTACCCGCGACGAAGTCGACGAGTACCTCTCGGACATCCACGATCGCATCACCAAGGTTGTTCCTTCGGGACAGCCAAAGCGGGGCGATCGCAACGCTGGCTCACGACGTCGAGCCGCGAACTCCAAGGTGCTCGACCGTCTGGTCCGAGACGCGCCTGATGTGAAGTCCGACAAGTTCAACCCGAAGAAGATCGCGTCCCAATTCGGCACGCTCGGCGGAGGAAACCACTTCGTCGAGCTCACCGTCGACGACGACGATCGGGTGTGGGTTGTGCTGCACTCAGGCTCGCGAGGACCGGGAAACCTGTTTGCCCAAGAGCACATCGGCAAGGCACGCAACGCGCTCAAGCGGGCGCTCGAGCACCCGCTCGAGGATCCTGACCTCGCACACTTCGTCCAAGGGACCGAAGAGTTCGAGGCCTACATCCAGGGCATGCTGTGGGCGCAGGACTACGCGCTCGAGAACCGAGCTGAAATGCTCAAGGCGATCCTGAAGGTGATCGGCGACCGAATGGCGTCGAGTACCGCTGGGCAAGCCAAGGGCATGTCGTCCGGTGGCCGAAACGGCCAGAACGTTGCCGATGGCAAGCAGATTCAGTGCCACCACAACTACGCCAACTGCGAGCACCACCATGGTGTCGAGATGTGGGTAACCCGAAAGGGAGCCATCGACGCATCGGCGGGCAAGTGGGGCATCATCCCAGGTTCGATGGCGACGGGTTCGTTCATCGTCTCCGGTCTCGGCAACCCTGAGTCATACCGGTCGGCATCACATGGTGCAGGCCGACGACTCTCGCGAACTGCAGCCCGAAAGCAGCTAAGCGAGGAATCGCTGGCTGAACGGATGGACGGTATTGCCTGGAACGAGGACACCCGTGCGCTGCTCGACGAGCACCCCGAGGCCTATAAGGACCTCGGTGAGGTCATGGACAACCAGAAGGATCTCGTGAAGATCGAGCACCGTCTGGAGACCATCCTCAACTACAAGGGCGCATAGACACGCCTGGGAAGTCTCAGGGCCCCGTCAGCAACCCGCTGGCGGGGCACCTGCGCTTTTGGCCTCTTCGCCGGCTTCGGACTTACGCCGTCTCGCTCACCGCGTGGTTTTGTGGGATTGGGACGAGCTCTCCGCATGGGCAGTGCAATTGCCGTGAGCCTGGACCGAACTGATGGGTCCACGTGAGGTACACGAACTGGTCAAGGGTCGGACAGAGCGCTCCGACGAGCGTGCCCTCCTTCTCGACGTCGTCGGGGTACATGGCAATGCGAATCTTGTTCATCCGTTGCCGGGCTTGTTCGAGCTCGATTCGTGCGCGGCCGAGCTGTGAGATCGTGGGCGCAGGCAAGTTGCGCACTCGCCAATGCTCACGCCACGCGACGAGCAGATCGTCGAACGCAGACTCAGCAAGAAAGTGCAAGGCCATGCTACGAAGCTACTTCCCCCGAGGCGGCCGTGACGGCTACGTCGCCGAGGCGGCATCCACCGAGAGGAGGGGCAGGGCTTAGGAGCGAGGCCGATACTCCGATGGACCAGCGATCACGACGAGATAGCCATCGGGATCTCGCAACCACAGCTCCGACTGCTTCGCATTGGGATTGATCTGCGGCTCACCCTCAATCCTTGCCCCGAGCGCTCGTGCACGTTGCACCGCTGCGTCGAAATCGGCGACTTCAAACCACGCGATGACGCCGTTTCCACGAGCACCATCGTCGGATAGCAGTGCGGTGTGGTCGTCGTCAGGTCTGTCGTGGTGCAGCTGCATGATGATCTCACCGTCGTGTGTGAGCTGTTCGTACTCGTCTCCCCCATGCCCACTGTCGAATCCCAACAGCTCGCAGTAGAACGTGCTCGATGCTGGAACATCGGAGACGACGAGCATGAGCTGGGACCAGACCGTTTGTGCCATACCGACATCTTGCGCCCTACGGGCGGCCCGCCGCAATCTCGAGTGCTGCCCTGGGAGAGCCGGCTGCTCGCATGTTGTCCCACAGCCGCTTGTACCCGCCGACGAACGCATCGGCCGGCGAATCGACGGCATCGACCTCCCCGACGCCGAAGCGAACCGGCTCTATCTCGGGTGCATAGGTACCGAACATCTTGTCCCAGAAGATGAAGACCGCACCGAAGTTCTTGTCGAGGTACTCGGGGTTGTAGCCGTGATGTACCCGGTGTGTCGATGGTGTCACGAAGATGCGGCCGACCAACGGGTACGTGCCATCGCCTCGACCGGGAAACGCCGTCGTGTGATGCAACTGCTGAATCGTCGAGACGAACACGTCCAACGCGATCTTCACCAACGGATGCACGCCGAGTAGTGGCATCCACAGGCTGAACCACGGCTTGTACATTGCCTCCATCCATGGGATTCGAACCGCCGAGCTCATGTCGATATTTCTCGGCGAATGATGAACGAGGTGCGAGGCCCAGAAGAATCGCACGGTGTGTTCGGTCCGGTGAACCCAGTAGTAAATGAAATCGCGAGCGAACAGAACGCCGAGCCAGATGAGCGGGTTTCCCATGGGCAGATCGAATAAGCGGAAGTTGTCGTAGATGTAGAAAGCCAAGCCGACAAAGATCAGCTTTTCGAGCAGGGTCTTCGCCACGAGAAAGCCGGCGCCGGAGATCCATGACGTGAGTGTGCTGCGGACGTAGATCTCTCGTCGTCGCAAGCGGCGGAGCACGAGCTCGCCGAAAATTGCGGTGAGGATGAGGGCGGCAAAGATCGACGTGGCATTCGAGGCGTACCAGTTGAACAGCGAGCCGATAGCGGTAGTGATGTTCTCGGTGGTTGGCATGTCTTTAGTCTCGACACCAACCGACTCCTCGTCTGTAGGGGTTTGCCCCCAAATACCCCCTAGGGGCGAGTCGTTACCCTGAGTCCACCGCACCAAGTTCCGTCAGGCGACGTTCAAGAAACGACCGCTCGGCGGGCGACGGCTCACACCTCAATGCACGCTCAAGGTTGGCGATCGCCTCGGGAATGTTGTCGATCCGTGCAAACAGCTCGCCTCGAGCTGAATGGAGGTAGACGTACCCATCGAGCACGGTCCGCAGCGGTTCGATCGCTGCCAGGCCAACATCGGGTCCGTCGGAGAAACTCAGGGCGATTGCTCGGTTGAGGCGCACGATCGGGCTGTCCTCGAGATGCACGAGCAGGTCGTAGGCGCGCACAATGTTGGTCCAGTCGGTCGCCTCAAACGACGGCGCCACCGTATGGAACGAAGCCAACAGCGCTTGCACGCCGAATCGGCCGAGCGGCCCGTTCTCTCTCGACGTTCCAAGCGACACGAGACCTAGCCGTATCTTGTCGCGGTCCCAGAGTGATCGATCTTGGTGTTCCAGCAAGATCGGCA
>CALLAA010000235.1 GCA_938002955.1 uncultured Acidimicrobiales bacterium | reverse complement strand
CCGTATGCATCGCGGCAGATCGCGTCGAAGTCGTCACGCTCGATAGTGCCGTCGACGAACGGCCACATCACCTCCGCAGCAAATGCGGCGTACTCGAGGCTTGGGTCTGCGGTGTGGCCGACGGGCCAGCGGGTTGGCACGTATAGACCGCCGTCGGGGGCCAACCCGGTGAGCAGGACGTCTGCGAAGCTCAGCTCTGGCGCGTTGCCACGGGTACTCGTGTAGTGGAGCATCGGCTAGTCGCAGACGACTCGGAGGACTTGCCCGATGTTCTTGACCGAGGCAAGGTCGGCGAGCTCGATGAGCGTGGCTCGTAGATCGCTCTCGACGGCTTCGTGGGTGATGAACACCAGTCGCGCAGCATCGTCGGTAATGCCTTCTTGCTCCATCGAGCGGATCGATACACCCCGGGAGCCAAAGGCACCAGCGATGTCGGCGAGGACACCTGGCTGATCGAGCGCATCGACGCTGATGTAGAACGCTGACGTGATGTCGTCGATCGGGATGATCGTTGCATCGGGAAGCGGACCAACGCCACGATGGCAGCCCAGGCCTACGTTCGCAGCAACGTCGATGGCATCGCCGACCATCATGGCCGCCGTTGGGTGACCACCAGCGCCACGTCCGTAGAACATGATCTGGTCGATTCCGGTTCCTTCGACGTACACGGCGTTGAAGCTGTCTCGTACGGATGCGAGCGGATGCTCGGTGGGAACCATCGTTGGGTGGACGCGGGCTGCGATCGAGCCCGCATCGTCGCGCTCGACGACGGCGAGCAACTTGATGACGTATCCAAGACGCTTGGCATTAGAGATGTCCTCGGCGGTGATCGACTCGATGCCTTCGATAAACACATCACCGGCACGAACGGCCCGTCGGAATGCGAGCGTGGCGATGATCGCTGCTTTCGAGCCGGCGTCGAACCCTCCAACGTCAGCGGTTGGGTCGGCTTCGGCAAACCCAAGACGTTGCGCCTCGGCGAGCGCGTCGTCGTAGCTCGCGCCGTTCTCCGTCATCTGCGAAAGGATGTAGTTCGTGGTGCCGTTCACAATGCCCATGGCGCGGCTGACGTCCTCGCCGGTGAGCGATTCGCGCAGCGCCCGGATGAAGGGAAGGCCCGCTGCGACAGATGCCTCGAGTGCGAGGTCGACCCCCGCGCTCGCTGCAGCCTCAAACAGTTCCGGACCGTGCAGAGCGAGAAGTTCCTTGTTGGCCGTGACTACAGGCTTGCCGCTCGCGAAGGCTGTGAGGACAAGTTCCTTCGTGTGGTCGACACCGCCCATGGTCTCGATGATCACGTCGATGGTGGGGTCGGCCACGATGCTGGCCGAGTCGGTGGTCAGGAGGCCGGCATCAACACCTCGGCGCGGCTTGGCGGTATCTCGCACGGACACTGCGGCGATCTCGATACGCATACCGGTCCGTCGAGCAATCTCGTCGGCCTGTTCGGTGATCAGTTCACAAAATGACGAACCCACGGTGCCACAACCGAGGACACCCAACCGGACAATTCGCTCTGCATTCATGGGGTAGCACGCTATCGCCACCGAGGGGCAACAGATGCGACTTGACCCTTTCACTACATTTCAGTATGTTTCAATATATGCAGATTGCTTCCAAGCACTTTGACGATGATGCCGATTCACGGACTCGACCACAGCGCCCATCGACGCGAACCGCAGATCTCTCGCCTGCTACCACGGCCGACTTCGACGCTCCAGCCCCACCGCAACCCACACTGCGGATGGCTGAACTTCTCGGGTCTGGACGCCACGGCCTTGTCATTCGAGCAAGCCTCACCCGTTCGGGCGATTCGGTCGATGTTGCCGTCAAGATCCCGAGTGGGTCGCAGTCGCTCGAACACGAAGCCAACGCCCTCAAGCGATTCGCCCACCCACACGTGGTCGCCGTGGTCGATGGCCCCATGGAGAACGGATCGCTCATCCTCGAATTGTGCGACGAAGGCACGCTCGCGCACCGCGTACTTCGCCGCCCATTGAGCGGTGAAGAGGCCATCGCGATCGTCGAACAGATCACGATGGCGCTACGACCAATGCACGCTGATGGCTGGATCCACGGTGACATCAGTCCAGGAAATGTCGGGCTGCGCACCGAGGGCGGCGCAGCACTTCTAGACTTTGCAACTGCTCACCTCGCCGACGGTTCGTCCGTCGATGAAGGTACGGCCGAGTTCGCGGGTCCGTTCCGCCAGGCGGATCCGCAACTCGACGTTCGCTCGCTGGCAGCGACCATGCTCGCCAGCATTGACAACACCCTGGTGGAATACACGACACACTTCGAACATCTCATCGAGCAATGCGATGCCGGACGGCGCGTGTCGCTCGATGAGTTGGTGCCACGGCTCTCGGGAGACCCGGTTGCGCTGAACATCGCAACGGCTGGGTCGGGCACTCCCCCAACCGGACCCCGAACTCGGGCATACGGTCCCGGCCCGAGTAACGAGGTCGAGCCGGCTACGACAAACCCCGACCCGCCGTCCACCTCTGCGTGGTGGGTCGTCGGAGCGCTTGTGTTGGCGGCGCTGCTCATCGCTGCAGAATTCGGCCGCTCGGGACCGACCGATGATGCCCCGTTCTTGCCGGAGTCGCTTCGCCAAAATGTCGCCGCCGAACAGACCCTGCTCGACGCGAACGCTCGATGGGACAGTGCGACGGGCATGATCGAGATTACGACTGGTGACGCGACACGGCGGTTCCTCGCTGGAGAGCCGGGCGATCTGGCGGCGATCGCCGACTGGAACTGTGACGGCTCCGAAACCCTCGGCATCTATCGGCCGACGACGAACAACTGGTTCGTCTTTGCGTCATGGGCCCCAGACACCACGTCGTCGGTCACGGCCCTCGATGTATCAACGGAGCGAGTCGAGGCCCAGCTCTACGTGCACGACAACCTCGGCTGCGCAACCCCGATTATCCGCTAACGCAACTCACACGAGATGAGCAACGACGGGTCGGCCGTAGCCGTCAGCACGCACCGGTCGAGCGCTCCGGCGCCCCCTCGTACGATGTCGGCGTTGTCGACAGCGATCCGATCGTTGCCGTTGCCACCGTGGAGATCATCGATGTTGCTCCCGCCGTCGATGACATCGTTGTCTCCTCCTCCGCGCATCCAATCTCGGCCTTCGTAGCCGTACATGGTGTCCGCTCCTGAGCCGCCCTGCATCCGATCCCACCGGTTCGTTCCGTAAATAATGTCGTTTCCCGCACCCCCGAACATTCGAGCACCGCGAACATCGACTCGCGTCGTTGTGGAATTGCCGTCGGCGGCATAGATCCGATCGTTGCCTTGTGCACCGAAGATGATGTCGAAGTCGGCACCGCCGTAGATCACGTCGTCACCGATTCCGCCACAGATGACGTCATCACCGGCCAGGCCGCGAATGAGGTCGTTGCCCTGAAGCCCGGCGATGACATCGGCGCCGGCGGTTCCCGTCAGCACGTCGTCGCCGGTCGTACCGACCACGGTGGCTTCCAGTCCGTCGCAGATCACCGGGGTGGTCGGTGTTGACGGCGTCGAGAGGCCGTTTGTTTGCCAGGTACCGAGCAGAGGACTGTTGGCAATGTCGTAACAGTCCGAGCGACCGTGGTTGTAGTAGTCGTCGTTCCCTGGGTCGAGCATCAAGTTGTCCCAATCGCGACCATCCGATCCCTGATACAAGATGTCTCGGTTGTCGCCATCGAGGTGACCACCCGGCAACGCGTTCGGGGCGCAAGACGGTACGGCGCCGAGCAGATGGGTCAGCTCATGGGCGACGAGGTAGGTGTCACCGTATGGGAAGCGGGCGTTCGTGGATGGATAGATGCCGCCACAGTTGGCCATCGGGATGACGATCATGCCACCCGCGTAGCCGCAGGCCGGGACGTCTTGTGGGCTTTCGAGATACACGAAGAGCTTCGAGTCCGCGGCCCGTGGAACGAGCGCTTCGATTTCGGCGGTGAGAAACGATGTCATCTCCGCATACGAGAGCACTCGTACTTCGGCTTCGGTCTTGCTGAGCACAACCTGTTGGACATCAATGTCCGAGTTCACTTCGGTAAACACCGGGTATTGCCCGCCCGTCTGTCCCGAGAACCAGTCTTGGACAACGGAGATACTCGCGCTCGACGCTGCGGTCCGACCCGCTACAGGAGCGACATCGGACGGTACGGCGTAGATCGCCTGGAGTGTGGTCGGTACCGAAACTGACGCATCGGCGCTGTCACTCGGTGCGGCTAGTGCCACGGTGGCGGCGAGCAGTGCGCACAGAAGAACGAGGAACCGTTGCATCTCCAGGTTGTCGACGCGTTGGCGAAAACCTTGAGTTCGCCGACCCCTCGCCGCTAGTGACGGCGCTTGATGAGCGACGACATCCGATCGCGGGGACGCGTACCATCGGGCAGCCCGACCGCGAGCGCATACGCGGCGCGGTCCGACATCGGAAGTGCCCGCAGCGTGGACGGAGCGAGCGCAGCGAACCGACCGTTGGCATCATCGGTGAGGTACGGGTCGATGGCGGCGAGCTCTGCGGCCTCGACCGGTTCGTGCACGTACCGTGCGAGTGGCTCCGGCAGGTCGCCATCGAGCCGACCGTTGACGAGCCCAACGGCGCGGCGAATCACCGCCCGTCCCTTCCACCGTGAAACGGTGCCGTCGAATCGTTCGACGTCGTAACCAACGTCGGCGCCGTCGCTAGCGAGCAGCGCGATGTCCCTCAGGTTCGCCAGCACCGGATCGACCTGCCCGAGCGCGGCGTGATAGCACGCGTGCACGAGGTGATCGGTGCGGTCAAGGGTCGGAATCCGCCAATCCCCCAACGGTACGTGTTGCTTCAGCAGGAATAGATCGTCGGGCCACATCCACACGCCGAACGGTCCAGGACAGAGCGTGCGATGCAGGTCGATCTCGACATCGTCGAGACGCATCGTCACCGACTTGGCAAAACGTTGGTCGTATCCCAACCGCAGCTCTGGCTGGAGACGTTGCGCTCCAGCGCCGGTGAGCACCTGAACCGCCTTCGAGATGTTCTTGCCCGAAACGAGGACGTCGACGTCGCGGAACGATCGTTCCGATGGGTTCGTTGCGATCGTGTGGGCGAGCGCTGCGCCCTTGAGCAGTCGATGTTCGATTCCGGCGTCGGCCAGTACCTGGGAAGTCTGGATTGCCATGATCTCGATGCGCATGGTCTGGCTCATCACTTCGTCGTGGGCTGCGACGACCTGATCGACAAGTTCTTCGTCCGCCTCAATTTCACCACGCTCGTGTCCGGAGATGAAGAGCCCCAGAACGCGATGCTTGACGAGCTCGGCGACGAGGGCGGTTCCGGTCGACGGGTCGGTGTCGATCGATTCGGTGGACGCCCCGGGCAGCCCGAGCGAGGCAATCCGTTCGGCGGTTCGCGCCGGGCTCATGAGGCGACCTCAGCGAGCGACGTATCGAGAAACGACTGCAGCGCAACCTGCACTCCGCCCGCGATCACGTCTGGCGGATCGCTGAATTGCTGTTGCAGCATGGCCACGATCTCGTCGATGGACCCATGGTCGGCAAGAAGATCCCAGATCATTGGCGCCGACCCCGACAGTTGCGTTGGAGTCTCGGCGTCGAGCGGTTGAACGAATCGGCGACCGCGAGCCAGCTGACGCTCTACATGTGGGAGCCGTCGATACCGAGTCGAGGCCTCACTGGTCGATGCCGGGCTAGTCGAGGTTTGCGTGCTGTCGTGTTCGGACATGATGTGTCGCTCAGACGTCGCGGGATACGAGGTCATCGAGCGTCTCGCGACGAACGACGAGCCGAGCATTTCCATTGGAACAAAACACGACCGGGGGTCGGGTTACGGCGTTGTAGTTGGAGCCCATGGCATGACCGTAGGCACCGGTAACCGGCGTTGCCAAGAGATCACCGACCGCAATATCTGAAGGCACCTGCCCCTCGCGTACCAGTACGTCTCCCGACTCACAGTGCTTACCAACAACGCGTACCCGAAGATCGCGCTCGGCCTCAGGGCGTTGCGGCAGAAACGATTCATAACCACTGCCGTAGAGCACGGGTCGTGGATTGTCCGACATGCCACCGTCCACGGCGACGTACGTCCGGATACCGGTGAGCGGCTTGACCGTCCCGACGGTGTACACCGTGATGGCCGCCGATGCAGCGATCGACCGCCCGGGTTCGGCAGTCACGGCCGCCGTCACGCCCGCAGCGTCGAGTGCATCATGGACCACGCTGGCCCATGCCGTAATCGTCGAACCTTCTTCGCCAATGACGTAAGGAACGCCCAAGCCACCGCCAACGGACACCTCGTCGAGTCCGTACGGTTGGCCAACCGACGCAATGACCTCCGCCGACTTCGCAAACGAGTCGACACGAAACACTTGTGATCCAATGTGGGCGTGGATCCCTTTGAGGTTCACCGACGGCGACTCGATCGCGCGCTCGATGGCCTGCTTTGCAAGACCGGTCGACACGGTGAATCCGAACTTGGAATCGTCCCGGCCGGTAGCGATGAACTCATGGGTGTGGGCCTCGACGCCAGGGGTGATCCGCAACAGCACGTTCGGAACGGGCAAGCCTTCCTCGTGCAACGCATCGAGGCGGTCGAGTTCGTCGAAGCTGTCGACGATGATGCGGTTGACGCCGGCCTCGATGACGAGCCGGAGCTCCTCGGTCGACTTGTTGTTTCCGTGAAAGATCAGATTCTTGGCGGGCACACCCGCCCGAATCGCAATGTGGAACTCGCCGGCTGTCGAGACGTCGATGTCCATTCCTTCGTCGTGCACAAGCTTCGCCATCGCCGTGCAAAGAAAGGCTTTGCTGGCGTATGCGACGCCGGGCCCGAACGCCTCGACTGCTTCGCGGGCCCGAGCCCGAAGATGGTCTTCGTCGTAGATGAAGACGGGCGTGCCGAACTCCGCGGCGACCTCGGCGACCGAACAGCCACCTATGGTCAGTCCCCCGTCCTCACCAACAGCCGCGCTGTCGGGAAGAAGTCCGAACGGTATGGGAAGGCTGGATGGTTCGATCGATTCGTCAGTCATCGTCAGAACCCATGGCAGCTTCGGCCTCGTCGCTCCACATGGATTCGGGCGCCGAAACGCCGAGACGCCCCAGCGTCGCCGCCAATCCAATGCGCGCGGCCTCGATCAGCCACAGGCGAGCCTGGGTGAGCTCGGGTGAAACCCCGTCACCCACTACGTAGCACTCTTTGTTTTGGTAGAAGCTATGAACCGCCGACGCCAGGTCGCGCACCCAACCAACCACGCGATGCGGTGCTCGTTCCCGAGCCGCGATCTCAACCACTTCGGGTCCACGAAAGAGCACGCGAAGCAGCTCGATCTCGCGCTCGTGAACGAGCACTGTCAGGTCGACCTCGTCGAGTGGCTTGCGCTCGACACCAGCCTCCTCTGCCTTCACCTGCACCCGCCGGATACGAGCATGTGCGTACTGGGTGGCAAAGACCGGGTTGTCCTTCGCCTGCGAAACTGCAAGCGCAAGGTCGAAGGTCTGTTGCGAGTCGATCGACTGCAGGAGGTACGTGAACCGGGTTGCATCGGCACCGACCTCTTCGACGAGGTCGCTCAGCAGCTCGATCTCGCCCGTCCGTTTGGACAGCTTCACCTCCTGACCATCGCGCATGAGCTTGACCATCTGGGTGATCTGCACGTCGAGCTTGTCGCGATCGTTGCCGAGCATTTCCATTGCGGCTTTCATCCGTGGGATGTAACCGTGATGGTCCGCCCCCCACACGTTGACGAGTTCATCTGCACGGCTGAACTTGTCGTGGTGATATGCAATATCGGGAGTCAAGTAGGTGTAGGAGCCATCGGACTTGACCAGCACACGGTCCTTGTCGTCGCCGAAATCAGTGCTGCGCAGCCATGTCGCTCCACCGTCGTCGAACACCATGCCGCGTTCCTTTAGGACACCGAGGGAGGCCTCGAGCTTTCCGTCGCTCACCAAGCTGCGCTCGCTGAACCACACGTCGAACTCGATGCCGAGTGACGCGAGCACATCCTTTTGATCTTGCAGCGCGCGGGCGTAGCCCCACTCGATGGGATCGGCATCGTCGGGCATTTCTTCGGCCCAATCGATGATGTACTGGCCCATGTAGCCAGCTTCTTCGGGCTGTTCATCGGCCTTTCGGGCTGCGAGCGATTGCCCGAACACCTGCATCTGCACGCCGCGATCGTTGAGATAGCACTCGCGTGTTACGTCATAGCCCGTCCACTCCAAGAGCGCGGCGAGCGCATCGCCATAGACGGCGCCGCGGCCATGGCCGGCATGCAACGGACCGGTCGGGTTCGCCGACACAAACTCGACGTTGATCGACTTGCCCGCGTTGGCCGCACTGGAACCAAAGTTCTCGACACCAGCAGCCACGACACTCCGGAGCACCTCGACCAACCACGTATTGTGGAGCCGGAAGTTAATGAATCCAGGTCCCGCGACCTCGATCGAATCGACGTGAGCCACATTCTGCGACTCGAGTCGGGCAATGAGACGTCCAGCGAGTTCTCGGGGATTCGTGCCGGCTTGTTTCGATGTGGCGAGCGCCAGGTTCGAGGACCAATCGCCGTGGTCGCGGTTCGCTGGCTGCTCGAGGCCGATCTCGGACGGCGCGGTCAAGCCCTCCGCTTCGGCCGCTTCAGCGAGCGCATCGCGTAAAAGTTGCTGGATCATGGGACGTAATCCTACGAGCAGACCGGACCGCTCGGGGCCATCTGGCCATGGGCAAGATAGAGTCTGCGGGCAAGCCCTCGTAGCTCAGGGGATAGAGCATCGGCCTCCGGAGCCGTGAGCGCAGGTTCGAATCCTGCCGAGGGCGCAATTTTTGTTGAAATTCGGGCGCTGGTCGCCGCGCCCCCACCATCTGTTCCGCAGCTGTCCGCAGAAATGCGACGCTCAGTCGAGCGACGTTTTGGAGTTCGCACCAACGAATGCGTACTCTCGGAGTCGATGGGGCGTTTCCCATGATGAACTCGGAGCAAGGATGACCACAGGCGATACGTCGCATGACAACACGAGCGGGGCGTCCAGTCCCGATACCTCGACATCGTCGTCGGCGCATGGATCGGACCGTTGGAAGATGGTCTCGGTGGAAGAACGGCGCGCCCAGCTAGTCGCCGAACGCGAGACGTTGGCCGAGTTCGATGGCGAGCTTCGAGCCTTCCGTTCCGAACTTGAACGTCAACGCAGCGAGCTCGACCAGGCCGCCCGTTCTCACAACATCAAGCGCACCGAGCTCAGTCTGCAGATCGACGAGCTCGCCGTTGGTGAGCAAGAACTCGCCCAGCGCGAGCGCGCCCACTCCGAAGGCGAAGCCAAACTCGCCGAACTGACCCAATCGCTGGCATCGGCCCGCGCCGGCACTGTCGCAGAACTCGAAACGCTCGAGCAGGAGCGTGTTCGCGTCGAAGCGCTACGCGCTGAGCTCCACGAGACCGAAGAATCCCTGGTCGAGGCGCGCGAGCTCCTCGAGAAGGAACGCGACGACATCGAGTTCCGCCATGCGACCCTCAGCGATGAGGAAGAGCAGCTCGAGCAGCGGCTCGACGAAATCCAGCGCCGGTCCCAGGAGCTCGAGGACGTTAACGCTGAGCTCGCACAACAAGAAGCGTCGCTCGCTGGCCGGACCGAAGAACTCAACGCTCGATCCTCACAGCTCGCCCAAGCGCAGCAGAGTATCGATCTCACCGAAACCGAACTCGCGACGACGAGCGCTGCTCAAGCCCAGCGTGCGGTTGAACTCGATCTGAGCTCGTCGGAAATTCGCACACAGGAAGAGCAACTCGCCGAACAGCGCGAGAGCCTGGCCACCGAAGAAGAGCAGCTGGCCGAGCAGCGTCAGCGCATTGCCGATGATGCTGCCGAGATTGCATCGATCCAGCAGTCGATCGACGATCAGCGGGCCGCTCTGCTCGTAGAGCAAGAAAAGCACGAAGCCGAACTCGCCGCAGCACAATCGGCACAAGCCACCGAACTCGCTGCGGCAGCCGATGCCGCATCGTTGCGGTCACGAGAAATCGCGAGCCAACAAGCAGAACTCGACGCTCAAGCCGACGAGCTCGAGAAGCGTCGACTCGGCCTCGCCGCCGAAGCCGATCAACTCGAAGGCGCCCGCGCTGACCTGCTGTTGGAGCGCGACGATATCGAGGCGGAACGAGCGGTTCTGGCCGAGCAGTCCGAGGCGATCGATCGACTCGAAGAAGAGGTCCATGAGCGGCAGCGAACGGTCGATGAGCTCAACGAACGTCAAGCCGACCTCGCCGCACGGTCGGCCGAGCTCGACGAACTCGAACAACAGATCTTTGACCGTATGGCCTCCGCCGAGGACGCCCAACGAGCGTTGGGCGACAAAGAGGCCGAGGTCGCCGCGCTTGAAGTCCGAGAAGCAGAGCTGATCCGGGCCGCAGCCGAGCTCGACGAACGAGAAGCCGAACTTCACCTGGCTGTGGCATCACACAGCGAATGGCAAAGCAAGATCGATGCCGAACGGGCTCGACTCGAACAGGAGCAACTCGACATCGAGGCTCGTGCCACGATGCTCGACGAGCACAGCGAGCAGCTCAACGAGCGCGAGGCGGGTCATGACGGCCAGGCAGCAGCGCTCGATCGACGCCAAGAAGAGTTGCACCGCCTGAGCGCGTCGCTCGACGAACAACAGCTCGTGCTTAGCGAACGGGTGACCGAACTCGAGGCCTTCCATCTCGAACTCGAAGCGCGTGCCGGTGCCCTCGACGCCGAGTCTGCCCGGCTCGATGCCCGCGATTCGGCCTTGCGCGCTCGTCGCCTGCAACAGGAGAACGCCGAACGCGAGCTTGAAGAACTCGACGCCGAGATTCTGTCGACCGCCGAGTCTCTGAACGCACAAGTTGATGAGCTGACGCGCCGCGAGGAACTACTGGCTACCCGCGAGGCTGGATACCAGGCAGATCGACGCCAGGTCGCCGAACGGATGGAACGCCTCGAGGCCGACCGTGACAAGCTCGAAGAAGGCGAACGTCTGCTCCAGCGTCTCGAGGACGAACGCGAGAACGTGGACAGCGAGCTGCTTCTCCTGCAGACCCGACGCGAAGAAATCGGCTTGGAGCGAGCCCGGCTCGCCGGCATCAGCGAAGAACTGCTCCATACCGCGGCCGACCTCGATCACGAACACGAACAGCTCGCTCAAGAGCGCAGCGAAGTTGCGACGCAACGTTCATCGGTTGCCGTCCAACGCGGGCGACTCAGCGAAGCTGAATCAAACATTCGTAAGCGCCAGATCCAGCTCGAGCTCGAAATCGAAACTCTCGAAGCGGACACCATGCGCCTTCACGAGCGTCGGCGCCTGTTGGCCGCAGAGCGAGACAGCATCGACGGTGCCGCCCAACAGCTCGAAGAACGTCGCACGCTCGTCGACGCCGATCGATCCAACGTCGAAGCTGAAGCTGGTGATGTGGTCACCGATCGCGTCGACGTTCGACATCAACGAGAAGCCGTGGCCAAGACCATCAAAGATGTTCAGACGAGGGCGGAGGCAATGCGCGGCAAGGTACGCACCCTCGATGAGGAAGAGCAAAAGCTCGAACAAGCCCAGCGCGCCGTGCGCGACGCCAAGGCTGAGCTCGCAAAGCACCGGGTCGAACAGGAAAAGGCCGCACGCGAACTGGTTGCCGACCACGAGCAAATGAACGCAGAACGTCAAGAGCTGTTGGAGCGCCGTAACGCCGTCGCATCCGAACGTCAGCGTCTCGAGAAGCTGTGGTCGCTGGTAGAAGAACACCGTTCAACGGCAGCACAACTCGCAACGACCCTCGGCGACGAAAGCGAACAGGTAGTCGATGCCGAACCCGTTATCGACCTCACTAGCGCTGAGCGTCAATCCAGCGACGACCACGCGCTGTAAGCGTTTCCGGCGGTGCCGGAGCAGGATGAATTCGACCGATTGGAAATCCTGCTCGCCCAGATACGTTTCTATGCTGGTGATTCACCTAAGCTCAACGGCGAAACCGGTATAAGAGAGCGTTCATGGCTGACGACACATTCGATGACAACGAAGGCGCTGGATCAACAGACCCAGCTTCTGACCTTCGGCGTCTCCGCATCGAGCGTTCGGCGGCATCACTCGATGCCGAAGAAGAGCTTCTATTCACCCGCCAACAGCAGCTGGCAAAGTTGCGGGACCAGATCGAGCGAACACAAGCCGACCAGCGCGCTGAGCTCGCCCGCATCGAGGAAGCGCGTACGCAGCTCAACTCGCTCGCGGGCGACATTGAGAAACGACGCACCGAGGTAGACGACTACCGATCGAAGCTCGCTGAGGCCGAGAACGAAGTCAACGAGCGTCGCCGCACGATCGAACGAGAGAGCGCATCGATCGGCCGCGAGACCGTCGACGCTGAAGCCGAAGCGCGCCGAAGCGCTATCCAAGAAGCGGTCAAGGTCGAGCAGGCCGAGATCGACGCAGCTCGAGCCAAGCTCGATGCACAACGTGCCGAGATCGATTCCGAGGCCGCCGAACTGTCCGAGATGCGCCAAGCGCTCGAGGTCGACCGGACCACGCTCGAGAAGCGTGCGGAACAAATCGCCGGTGACTCGGTCGAAATCGAGGCCCTCGAAAAAGAAGTGAGCGATCGCCGTACCGCGATCGAAGCGGATCACGAGCGTCTCCTCGCCGACATCGAAGAGCAACGAGTTGCTCTCGAGGCCGAGATACAGGCGCAAAAGGACGATCTCGCAAAGCGCCGTGCCGAGCTCGACGCAGAGCAAGAGAAGCTCGCTGACCTCGACCAGGCGTTGAGCTCGGAGAACGAGGGTCTCGCTGAGCTTCGGTCGTTGCGGGCAGAGGCCGATACCGAACGAGCAGCGCTCGAGGCCGAACAAGAAGAACTCGCTGCGACCCGAGCAGCCGTCGAGAAGGCCGCTGAAGAACTCGCAGCCACTCGCACCAAGATGAACGATGAGGCAGCCGCCCTCGTTCGTGGCGACGACGATTCTGACGAGGCAAAGAAGTACAGCAAGACCGTTCTTGCCGAGGTAGACCTCGAGGATCGCGAGCGTGAGATCGAGCGTCGGCAGAAGGATCTCGCCGACGCCGAAGCCGACTTTGCGGAGCGCAAGTCGACCCTCGACGCACAAGAGGCCGAAATCGCCGCCGCACATCGTCAGGCGATCGCGGCCCTCGAAACCGATTTCGAAGCCGAACGCGATCGTCTTACCGCGGAGAACAAGGACCGGCTCGATGAGCTTGGTGTTCTCGAGGCGCAAAACGCTGACCTCGATGCCCGCCGGGTCGAGCTCGAAACCCAACAGTCGACACTCGACACGGTCGACCAGACCCTCGCCGAGGCTGCACAAGCACTCGAGGCACGCGCGCAAGATATCGAAAGCCGAGAGGCCGAGGTTGTCCAACTTGAGCGTGATGTCGATGTACGACGCGCTCAGCTCGAGACCGAGGCATCCACGCTCGAAGCCCGCAGCGCCGAACTCGACAGCCAGCGCTCAGAGTTGCAGTCGCAGCAATCGCTCGTCGAAGAGGGCAAGGCCGAAGTCGACGCCGTGCAACAGCGCCTCGTCTCGCTCACCGCCGAGCGCGAGCAGCTCGACATGGACGCAGCCCTGCTGTCTCGCCAGCGAGCACAGATCGAACATGAGCGGTCCCAGCTCGCCGGCACGTCCGCTGAGCTCGATGACCAGCGCACCATGGTCGCCGAACAGCGAGAACACCTCGATGCGGAGAAGATCCTGCTCGACCAGCAGCGTGAGGCGCTCGCCGAACAGCGACGTCAACTCAACGAGCAGAACGAGTTCATTAGCCGACAGCAAAACCAGCTAATCGAACGTCGCCGCCAGCTCGACGAAGAGGACGACATCCTCGATGAGCGAGCCAAGCAATATGAGCGTGATCGCACGGTGCTCGACGACAAGCTCGAGTCCTTTGCGCAGCAGCAAACAGACTTCGAAGGCGCAGAGAGCCGGGCGGAGGCCGAAGCTGCTCAGCTCAACGAGTTCCGCGCCGAGATAAACATGCGGCGCGAAGCGTTGAAGGGCGAGGAAGCTGAGCTTCGCAAGCTCGCCGCCATCGTTAACGAACGTCGCGAAACCCTCAACGGACACCAGCTCGAGTTCGATCGCAAGCAAACCGAAATCGCCGCTGAAACCGGCCGGTTGGATTCCCTTCGAGCGGACAACGCTGAGGAGAAGAAGCGCATTGAGGCCGAGCGCATCCATCTCGATGAAGTTCGTAAGCGCCTCGCCGCTGAAGAGCGCTCGCTCGATGATGAGCGGGCACGTATTGCCGAGATGTGGGCGCTCGTTGGCCGCCATCGCGAGCAGGCACGCCAGATCATCTCGGCGCTCGGACCCGAGACGGTTATCGAAGCACCCAACCTCGGCGCTGTCGAAGGCTCCTAGCCGCTCGTCAGGGCGCGCATTCAGGACAGCCGCTCGTCAGGGCGCGCATTCAGGACAGGCGCTCATTCAGGACAGATCGCTGAAGGGCCGGTCCGGCCCAGTAACGGTCGGCGCTAGCCGTTTACGTCGTCAGCGGAGAATTCGCACGGGCTACTAACGCCAGCGAAGAGGTCTCGCTGCTCTTTGGAGAGCGACTCGGGGTCGTCTTTGAGCTGCTCGTCCAGCTCGAGGAATTCATCGAAGCTGAGCTCGGAGGCAATCGTATAGAACGCGCATTGGCAGTAGTCCGGCGCCTCATCATCATCGAGCGCGCCCTCGCACGCTGCGACGAACTGCTTCTCGGCACGGTTGTCCTGGTCCGAGTAGCTTGAGGGCAGGCCAGCGCTGGTGCACGCAGCCGTGAGCAGGCCGAGACCGATGATCAAAAAGAGAAGGCGTCGAAACATAACGGTTCTACGCTAGCGGCGAGGCAGCAATACGTTGCGCACGCTCGAAAATCTCATCGAGCATTTCCTCGGTCAGTCGGCCCGTAAACGTGTTCTGTTGAGACACGTGGTAGCTGCACAGCAACGTGAGCCGGTCATCGATCGGCACTTCGACCCCATGTCCGAACTTCGGTCGCGGCGAAATATCGAAGTGGCGCGCTACGGCACTCGCGCCGATACCACCGAGCGCAATGAGGACCCGTAGGTTCGGGAGCGCATTCAGCTCGGTTCGTAGGTAGTCGCGGCAGATGTTCTGTTCTTCTGCGGTCGGTTTGTTATCGGGTGGAGCACATTTCACCGCAGAGGTCACCCACACGTTCGACAGCTTGAGGCCGTCGTCGGCCGATACGGATTCGGCTTGGTTAGCCAGACCAGCGTTGTGGAGTCCCCGGTACAACCAGTCGCCGGATCGATCACCGGTGAACATACGGCCGGTTCGATTCGCTCCGTGAGCGGCCGGAGCGAGTCCGACGACGGCAATCTGCGCGCCCGGATCGCCAAAGCCTGGAACGGGTTTTCCCCAATAGGTCTCGTCCTTGTAGGACGCCCGCTTGTCGACAGCCACCTGCTCACGCCACTCGACGAGCCGCGGACATTTTCGACACGATTCGATCTCACGGTTCAACGAGTCCAGGTTCATTGATTCAAAAGGTAGTGGCGGTAGCGTGAAATCCAATGGCCAAGAAGAATCCCCCCTCGCCCACCGTCGTCCTGTTCGTCCGCCACGGACAAACACCAACGACCGGCAAGAAGCTGCCTGGGCGTGCACCTGGCCTGCACCTCGCCGACACCGGACTCAAACAGGCCGAGGTTGCAGGCGAACGGATCGCCGCGCTCAACAAGGTCGCAGCCGTGTACGCCTCCCCGATGGAGCGCACGCAGGAAACCGCCGCGCCGATCGCTCGAGCGTGCAAGCTCAGAGTTCGCACTCACAAGGGTCTGATCGAGGCGGATTTCGGCGACTGGACGGGCAAGAACCTGTCCTCGCTGCGAAAGCTCCCGGAGTGGACCACAGTGCAGCGCTACCCGAGTGGGTTCCGCTTTCCCGGTGGCGAGTCGTTCCCAGAAATGCAAACGCGTATGACGGGAGCGGTGGCTGAGCTCGTTGCGAAACACCCGGGTGAAACGATCGTTGCCGTGTCGCACGCCGACACGATCAAGGCTGCGGTCGCCGACGCTGCGGGCACGCCCCTCGATCTCTTTCAACGAATCGTTGTTTCACCGTGTTCAATAAGTGCGGTGATGTACACAGCCAGTGGTCCAATCGTGTTGAGTGTGAACTCGACCGGAGACGACCTGTCAACCCTCGTACCGAGCTAGCCCATGGATTTCGATATCGAACACGTCGACGTGTTCACAACGGGAACGGTCGGCCCTAAAGGGCAGCGAACCTTCTTTCTGCAGGCGATCTCTGGAGATACGACCGTCTCGCTAAAGCTCGAGAAGCAGCAGGTGCTCGCCATGGCCGAGCACCTTGCAGGCCTTCTCGAAGACCTCCCCGAGATTAGTGCTCAGGAGTGGACGTCGGCCCCCGAACTCTTCGTTCCCGTCGAGCCCGTTTGGGTGATTGGAGCGATGGGCGCCATGTACGACCCAACGTCGGACAACGTTGTTGTCATGGCCGAAGAGATCGTCGAGGACCCCGAGCTCGACAATGCTGCGACAGCAACCTTTCGCATCAACCGAGGCCAGACACTGGCCTTTATCGAGCGGGCTCACGAGATCATTGAGGCCGGTCGACCGCCGTGCCCGTGGTGTTCGCGTCCCCTCAACCATGGCGAAGACGGGTTCTGCCCCTGTTGGAACTGATCGTCGATGTCGAACACCGAGGATCCGGACCAGTCGAACGATCGTGAGGACGACGAGAGCCCGTTTCGCTCCCGGCCTCCCCTACCAACCCCTGCAGCGCTCGATCTCCTGGCACGGGCCGAGATCGACGTGCTCGGCCGGATGCCGTACAGCTCGAATGCGACCTTCCTCGTCGACCTTGTGGTCGATGGGGAGGTTCCCGCTCAGGCGATCTACAAGCCTGAACGCGGCGAACAGCCGCTTTGGGATTTTCCCGGTTCGTTGTACATGCGTGAGGTCGGCGCCTTTGTGTTGTCGGAGCAGCTTGGCTGGGGACACGTACCTCCGACGATCGAGGTCGACGGGCCCGCCGGCATTGGCTCTCTGCAGCTGTTTATCCCGGCCAACTTTGAGGAGCACTATTTCACGCTCGTCGACGATGAACGGTTCCATCCAGCGTTTCGCGAGATCTGTGCCTTTGACTTCGTGGCGAATAACACCGATCGCAAGGCGGGCCATATCCTGCTCGCCGAAGACGACGACGAGCTGTGGTGCATCGACAATTCGCTGTGTTTCCATCAGGAATTCAAGCTGCGCACGGTGGTGTGGGATTTCGCCGGCGAACAGCTCCCCACGCACGTTTCCGAGAGTCTCGAAACCTTCCTCGACACTGGCCTCGACCCAGCCCTCAGCGAGCTCCTCACGCCCTTTGAGCGGGATGCAACGCTGACGCGGGCGAGAGCACTCTTCCAAAACGACGAGTTTCCCTCCGACCCCACAGGCCGCCGTTACCCCTGGCCCATGGTCTAACAACAAATTTGAACCGCTAGGTACGCCCTGCGCCTCTACCGGTTCAAATTTGTGAGCATTGTCCGCACGCTGCTGACGAGTTGGTGCGGCTGATCGACGTAGTCGGACCACGTGAAGGTGAGCACGGTCCAGCCCGCGAGCTGAAGCGCATTCTTTCGTCGTGCATCAGCAACGAAGGACTCGTGGTTGAGGTGGTGTTTCACGCTGTCGAGCTCGATGGCCAAACGAGCATCGGGGAACGCCAGGTCGACACGCCCGATAAAGCGACCATCAGATCGATAAATCTCGTGTTCATAGACCGGCTGACCAACGTCGGAATCCTCGAGCAGCGTCCCCACCATCCGATTCCACCGGCTATCCGGCACACGTCGATCACCGTAACGATCGTCAAGAAACTGGCGAAGCTTGCCCGTCCCGTTCCGACCCTTCGCAGCGTGACGAATGTAGACATCGTAGAGATCGGGCCAGTCGAGGAGCTTCGAGCGAATCACCGTATCGACGAGGAAACCGAGCTCTTTGGGTGAGTAGACGGCAGCACAGTCCAGAACCGTCCGTGCGGGCCCAGTAACTGGGACGCCCTCGATCTCGACGTCGTCGATCAGATCGAACTGTTTCGACCGATGGACGACCGCCGACGACACCCTTGTGCGTCGCCGATATGCGATCGTTGCCTCGATCGGCGACGGTTGTCGCTCGTCGAACCCCCAAAGATACGCAGCGGACCGATGGCTAATGACGCCGCTCACCGACAGCGCCAGCGCTCGGGCATCGCCGATCCACAACGGAGGCCCGGCGGTCAGTCGATAGACCCTCGGGTACGGACGCGCCAAGAGCCCAGCGGCGTATCGTCGCTTCACCTGAGCGTCAGATAAGCCAATGCCGTGTAGTTCGTCGAGCGAGAGCACGCCGTGATGTTCGGCGAATGCCAAAAATTGTTCGGATGAAAACACAAAACTTCCCCTGCCAGTTGTCGGTCAGGGGAAGTGTCTTTGCCAATTTTGAACCGCTAGGTACGTCTGGCGTACCTAGCGGTTCAAAGTTGTGAGTTTGCTAGGCGCGGGCCTTCAGGGCCTCGATCAGCTTTGGAACGACGTTGTGCACGTCGCCGACAATGCCGAGATCGGCGACGCCAAAGATTGGTGCCTCTTCGTCCTTGTTGATGGCAATGATGTGCTTGGAGCCCTTCATGCCAACGAGGTGCTGTGTAGCGCCCGAAATGCCGAGTGCGAGGTAGACGTCAGGCTTTACAACCTTGCCGGTCTGACCAACCTGGGAGCTGTATGGCACCCAGCCAGCATCGACGATCGCACGGGAGGCACCAGCAGCGCCACCGACGAGCGATGCCATCTCTTCGACCATTGCGAACTTCTCCGCATCGCCGAGGCCACGGCCACCGGAAACAACGAAACCTGCTTCGTCGAGCTTTGGACCATCGGACTCTTCGACGAACCGATCGACGATCTGCGCAGCACCCGCAGCACCCACGTCTTGAGTAGCGAGGGCGGTGACAGCAGCTGCGCCGCCACCGGTCTCTTCGGCGACAAAAGACTTCGGACGAACGAGTGCAATCTGCGCCTTGCCACCGGTGAAACGCGTCTTGACGTTCGTCGTACCACCAAAGACTGGCTCGGTACCGACGAGTGCATCGCCGTCAACCTCGAGATCGACGACGTTGGTGATTACCGGTGCGTCGAGTGCTACCGACAAGCGGGCTGCCACGTCGCGGCCGTCGTACGTCGTACCAGCAAGTACCGCAGCAGGGCCGGAGCCAGCATCGACAGCGCCAGCGATAGCAGCAGCGACGTGGACGCCCTGAAGGCCTTGTCCGAGGTCACCGGTTGCCTGAATGGTGCTTGCGCCATGGGCGCCCGCTTCAGCTGCGAGCGCGTCGGACGCTTCTCCGCCGAGAACAACGGACACGTCGTCAGCGAGCGTGCGGGCCTTGGCCAACATTTCGGTCGTCATCGTCGACAGCGATCCGTCGACGACCTCTCCGTATACCCAGATAGATGAAATTCCCATGATTAGAGCACCTTCAAGTCTTCAAGGAACGCAATGATGCGCTCGTGGGCATCGCCCTCGTCCACAATCTTCTCGCCAGCTTCGCGAGCTTCGGCCTGCTGGATGTCTACGATTTCCTGGCCACCGCCAGCCCAACCAACGGACGCTGCATCGATACCGAGGTCGGCCAAGCCAACCTCGTCGACAGGCTTTGACTTTGCGGCCATGATGCCCTTGAACGATGGGTAGCGAGGCTCAACAACGCCTGCGGTAACCGACACAACACACGGCGTTGGGCAGCTCACTGACTCATAGCCGGTCTCGGTCTGACGCTTGACGGAAACCGTGCCGTCGCCGACCTCGATCTCCTTTGCGAAGGTGACCGACGGAAGGCCCATCACTGCGGCGATCTGCTCGGGAACGGTGCCGGTGTAGCCATCGCTCGACTCGGTCGCTGCGAGAATCAGGTCTGGTTCGGTACGGCCTATGGCTGCCGCCAAGACCTTCGCGGTCGAGAGTGCATCGGAACCGGCGAGTGCGTCGTCGGAGACGAGCACGGCGCTTTCCGCACCCATGGCGAGGGCGGTGCGAAGACCGGACACCTCGTTGTTCGGGGCCATCGAGACGAGAGATACCGTTCCGCCGCCCGCAGCTTCTGCGAGTTGGAGTGCCATTTCGACACCGTAGGAATCGGACTCATCGAGAATCAGCTTTGAGCTGCGATCGAGGGTCTTGGTCTCTGGATTCAGCGAACCGGTCTCTGCCGGATCGGGAATCTGTTTCACGCATACAACGACATTCATTGGCCTAGTGTGCCCCTTACTCATGCGGCTAGTGCGACGATGCCGATAGAAACATCAGCAAGATTTTTGTCGCAGCCCGACCGTGCGGGCTGTCCAACAGCTTACCGACCGGTAGCCATGTCCGAACTCGACGAATAGAGCCCTATGAAAATCGTTCTAATTGCGAACGCCTCGGCATCCTCAGTTACCGCGCGGACTCGAGTCGTCATTCAAAAGGCGTTGTCGGCAGATCACGATGTTGAGCTCAAAGAAACGGCACGCCGCGGCCACGCCACCCGCATTGCAAAGGGCGCAGCGGCCGAAGGCGCCGACCTGGTAGCGGTGCTCGGTGGCGACGGCACCCTCAACGAGGCGGCAAACGGAGTCGTCGGGACGCAGACGGCGCTCGCCCCATTGCCAGGCGGGTCGACAAACGTGTTCGCCCGAACGTTGGGACTACCCGATGATCCAATCCATGCAACTGCGGTGACCCTCGAAGCGCTCGAGTCGCAGTCGATACGGTCGATCGGCCTCGGCTCAGCGAACGAGCGCTACTTCCTCTTCCACTGCGGCGTCGGCTACGACGCAGCGGTAGTGGCCGAGGTCGAAAAGCGAGGCCAACTCAAACGGTGGGCCGGCCACTCACTGTTCGCCTTCGCGGCAATAGACACCTGGATGCGCCACTACGACCGAAAGCAGCCCCACTTCACCGTGGACTACGGAGACGGCTCTCCGATCACCGATGGGTACTTCACGATCGCGCTGAACACTGATCCCTACACATACCTGGGCAACCAACCGTTCAGCGTCGCCCCGGAGGCAACCCTCGAACGCCCGATGAGCGTCGTTACCGTCCGTTCCCTCAGCGCCTTTCGGCTCGGGTCGCTCGCATTGTCGGCGCTGCGCTCAGACGATGGGGTAACCACCGGCCGGGGTGTGGATGTTCGCTCAGACGTGCGTGACGTCACGGTCCGCAGCGACACTCCCTTCCCGTACCAGCTCGATGGCGACTATCTCGGCGACGTCACATCGATGCAGCTCAGCTGGGAACCCGACGCCCTTCGCCTGGTGGTTCCCGACGGCCGCCACGTCCCCCGACCGACCGACATCTTATAGAAACAGGTTTTGGGAAATACTCGTCGCCGCAGAACCGCTATCTACCGGAGCGCCTTCACCGCAACGTCGGGGACGTTCGTGATGATGCCGTCAACGCCCATCTTGGCGAGTTCCTTCATGCGCTTGGGGTCGTCGACCGTCCAGACGTAGATAGCCAGCTCTGCCTCTTGCGCCACCGAGACCCACCGAGGCGTCACGATGTCGTCCCATGGGTTGATCGCCACGTGGTCGTGTGCGCTCGCTCGCCCGATCGAGACCTCGGGGCCAAGGTCGTCCATCGTGAGAAATCCCGTTGGCATGTTGGGGTCGACGTCGTGAACGGCGTTCACTGCCCCCATGTCGAATGAGGTGATGAGCGTCTTGTCGCGCGAAAGCTTGGCCCGTGCGATCTTGACGATCGCTGGCACCATCTGGTGTTCCGGGTCGTAGTCGTCCTCGTCTGGCTCGTTCTTGATCTCGATGTTGACGCCCATGTCGCCGCACGCATCAATCACGTCTTCGAGTGTGGAGATGTGGCCGGGGAGGTCAGCGAGCTTTTGCTCACGGATCAAGGAGCCATCGGCGGTGACTGGATCGTGATGCACAACAATGTTGCCGCAGGCGGTATGGCGAACATCGAGCTCCACCCAGTCAGCACCCATCTCGGCGGCCGCAGCGAACGCGTCGATCGTGTTTTCGGGGAACGCTTTTGAGGCACCACGGTGTGCGATAACAAGAGTCATTCATCGATGGTAGCTGACCCCTTGAGATCCACACCCTCCTACTTTCAACGAATATCGACAGCCAAACTACATCGATGTAACACTCTTTGTGGCGTGCGCGCCACAAAGAGCGAGAAAATGCTTGCGGTGCGATCGGGCCGGCAGTACATTCAGTGAGCCAACTTGATTCTGGGCATGCGGGGCGGCATGGGCATGGAATCAAGCATGGATGCGTGGAGGCATCAGTGTCAGTACAACTTTCAGACAGTGCAGTAATTTTCCCGACCAAGGAATCTGCTGAACCCCGCGTGTGGCGCACAGGCGCCGCATGCCGAGATACCGATCCGGACCTGTTTTTCCCGGTCGGCCAAACGGGACCAGCAATTGCACACATCGCCAATGCAAAGGCTGTGTGTAACACCTGCGCCGTACAAATCGAGTGCCTTGAATACGCACTTATGACGAACCAGGACGCGGGCATCTGGGGTGGCCTCACCGAGGACGATCGTCGCAAGATCCGTCGTGAGCGCCGCAAGGCCAACCGCGCAGCTCAGGCTGCAGCTGCCGCCAAGTAAGCAGCACATCGCCCGGCGTTACGCCGCGGCTATGACATATCGTCAAGTTGAAGCGCCAGGTCATAGACCTGGCGCTTTTTCGCGCCCGTCATCGCAACCACGGTCGCCACCGCGTCGCGACGAGACTGTCCTGAGGCGAGTTCTCGCCGCAGCGCGTCGAGTAAGGACGCCTCGGTCACGTCCTGTTCAACGGCACCTTCGAGGATCAGTACGTACTCGCCTCGTGGCTCCACGGCCTCGGTATGGGCAACCGCCTCAGCAAGCGTTCCGCGCCACACTTCCTCGTATCGTTTTGTGAGCTCTCGGGCGAGCGAGATCTTTCGCTCTGGCCCCATCGCAGCGGCGAGGTCAGCGACGGTACGAACAAGACGGTGCGGAGCTTCGAACAACACCGTCGTGCGCGGTTCTGTGACCAGCGCGGAGATGCGTTGACTCCGCTCTGCACCTTTCCGAGGAAGGAAGCCGTCGAAGCAAAAGCGATCGGTGACGAGACCGCTGACCGTGAGTCCGACGAGCACCGCACTGGCACCGGGGATGCTGACAACGTCGTGCCCGGCGGCGATGACGACCTCGACTACTCGTTGCCCTGGATCCGAGACAGCCGGTGTGCCAGCGTCCGATACCAAGACGACCATCTGGCCCGACGCGATCCGGTTAACGATCTCCTCACCTGCGTTGCGCTCGGTGTGCTCGTTGCAGACGATGAACGGGTCGTGGGGAATCCCAAAGTGTGAGAACAGCGACCCGGTTCGTCGAGTGTCTTCGCATGCGATCGAATCTGCGTTCGTCAACGCGTCGATCGCCCTCGGTGAAAGATCGCCGAGGTTGCCGATCGGCGTGGCGACCAGAACCAACGATGCTCGTTTGGAGTGGTCGCCGCTATCCACCAGATGAGTCCGACAGCTCGCCACGAATCTCGAGCTGGTCGCCTACCTCGACTTGCCAGTGCCGGAACCGTCCAGCCTCGGTCTCGATGGCACACGCCGCTCCGAACTCGATCTTGGAGACCCGGTGCTGTCGCATCGTCACGATTCGGATCACGCGCATCTCCTCGTCGCAGAACGCAACATCGATTGGAAACTTCATACCGATGGTGTGCACGCTCTTCGTCTTGTCGATGAGCAGGGCTCCCTCGTATTCGCGCTTACCGAGCAAACCAACGGTTCGGGAACGGAGAGAGTCAGCGCGCTCTAGCGACGCCAAAACCGTCTCCCCGTGAACCAGCCAAGCCATTGACTAATCCTAGGCCGCCCCTGCGATGCAATCGAATATGTAGATTCGAGCAATGGACGTGATCATCGGTCGCTTCCGCCACGAGCACCAACCAGTGGTGGAGCAGCTCATCCAAGATGGGCTTCGAGACCGTTGGGGCGACGACTTCGATCCTGCGTTCAACCAGGATGTTCTGGATATCCAAGGACACTACGTGGATGCCGGGGCTGTTGTGCTGGTCGCTGAGCTCGACGGCCGGATCGTCGCCACCGGCACCTTGAGTATCGACGGGCCAAACGGTGAGATCGTCCGCGTGTCGGTTGCGTCTACGCATCGACGTCGGGGACTCGCTCGCATGATGGTCGACGCGCTGATCGAGAGCGCCCGAGCCCACAGCCTGGAACGGGTCCGTGTAGCGACCGACACCCCATGGCGATCCGCCGTAGCGCTCTACCGATCGACCGGCTTCACCGAGGTTTGCGCCGACGAAACGAACACCCACTTCGAGTTGATGCTCTGACCGGATGAAGGCGAGACGCGACCCCGCCGTTCGCTCCGCTCGCAAACCGGGTTTGCCGCTGACGCGTAAAGCATCGACCAGACGAAGATGGCACCGGCGCGACGGCCCAAAGATGATGTCTGACACCACGAAGCCGTCGGGACGCCTACGGCCGGATTTCGCCTGCGGCGACTACACGTTGAAGCGGAACTCCATGACGTCGCCGTCTTGGACGATGTAGTCCTTACCCTCGGAGCGCACGAGGCCCTTGTCTCGCGCCGCTGCCCACGATCCGGCGTCGACCAGTTGTTCCCAATTGATGGTCTCGGCACGAATGAAGCCGCGCTCGAAGTCGGTGTGGATAACACCTGCAGCTTGCGGAGCGGTCGAACCTGCACGGAATGTCCACGCACGGGTCTCCTTCTCACCAGTGGTGAGGTACGTGCGGAGTCCCATGAGTTCGTACGCAGCGCGGATGAACCGAGGCATTGCCCCTTCGCCAAGCCCGAGGCCTTCGAGCATCTCGGCGCGTTCATCGTCCTCGAGTTGCGCTGCTTCGGCTTCGAGCTGCACACAGGTCGCAATGACCTCTGCACCACCGAGCGCTTCACTCACGGGGGCGGCGAGCGCGTCGCCGTCTTCGAGTTGGTCTTCACCGATGTTCACCATGGCGAGCACGGGCTTGTTCGTGAGGAAGAAGAACGGCTTGAGCTCGTCGCGCTCGTCTTGGGTGAGTTCGCTCTTGTAGAGCGGTGTCCCCTCGCTGAGGAGTTCGACCACCTTCGCCAATAGCGCAGTGTCGCCCTCTTTGGACTTGTCGACTCGGGCCGCGCGGCCGATCTTCTCGAGCTGCTTTTCGGCCATGTCAAGGTCGGCGAGTGCGAGCTCGGTCTCGACGACACCGAGGTGTTCGAGTGGATCGGTCGGGCCGGGCACATCGTCGTCGGGGAAGGCTCGAAGCACGAAGACGATCGCATCGACTTCGCGGATACCAGCGAGGAACTTGTTGCCGAGCCCCTCGCCTTGACTTGCACCTTCGACCAGACCACCAATGTCGTTGAACTGAACGCTCGCGTGGATCACCTTCTTCGACCCGGACATCTCGCTCAGTGCATCGAGGCGTGAATCAAAGACCTTGGCAACACCAACGTTTGGGTCGGTCGTTGCAAACGCATACGGAGCAGCCAAGGCGCCACCTCCTGCGAGTGCGTTAAACAACGACGACTTGCCTGCGTTCGGCAGACCAACAAACCCAAAGCGTTCCATAGGGGTGCAAGGCTATCGGTGAGTTCCGCCCGACATCCCCGGAAATCGATCGAATACACTCAGCGTATGGAACCGGTTGTGGCGCTTGAGCGGGCGATCTACTTGCTCGATCGCGAGCTTGCGCCGAGCAACAAGGTCCGTGCGTTCAAGAACGCGATCGAGATCGTCGAATCGCTTGACGGTGACGAAATCGAACGACGTGCTCATGCCGGAACACTGACCGAACTCGTTGGCGTCGGAAAGAGCACCGGGACGGTTATCCGTGAAGCCGTGCTCGGTATCGACGATGGCTACCTGGCGGCACTCGACGAACGGAGCCAGATTCCACTCGGGGCCGGCGCTGAGCTTCGGGCCGCGATCAAGGGCGACTGCCACATGCACAGCACGTGGTCCGACGGCGGTGCGTCATTGAGCACCATGGCGGCAGCGGCTCGCTCGATCGGCCATGACTACGTCGTGGCCACGGACCATTCGGCGCGGCTCACCATTGCACATGGCCTGAGCGAAGAACGGCTGGTCGAGCAGCTCGAGGAGCTGGAGCAGCTCAACGCAGAATTTGCGCCGTTCCGCATCCTGTCCGGCATGGAGGTCGACATCTTCGAAGACGGTTCTCTCGACCTCGCCGACCACATGCTCGAGCAGCTCGACGTTGTGGTGGCGTCGGTGCATAGCAAGTTGTCGATGCCTGCGGCTGACATGACGAGACGAATGGTGACCGCAATTGCGAACCCCCACGTTGACATTCTCGGGCACATGACGAACCGGAAAGTGTCCGGCACCGGCCGAGCTCCTTCGGAGTTCGACGCCGAAGTCGTCTTTGCGGCGTGTGCGCAGTTCGACACCGCCGTCGAAATCAACTGTCGACCAGAACGCCAAGACCCTCCCGAAGAGCTATTGGAGCTCGCCGTCGAATGGGATTGCCTCATTGCGATCGACACCGATGCCCATGCGCCCGGACAGATCGAGTGGCAGGCGTACGGCTGCGATAAGGCCGTTCAATGCGGCGTGAACCCCGACAACATCATCAACACATGGGACGCCGAGGAGCTCATCGAGTGGGCATCGGCGAAGACCTCGTAGCTCCTCGGATCAACAGGTTTCCCGACTCGCCGGAACGTTTCTTCGATTTCTCGCGACCTTTTCCCACTCCCGGTCGTCCCTGTATCTGTAAGCGCCGTACGGGAATCCCGCCTCCTGTACGGCGCTTGCGTATTTTTCGGCTGAAGTCACACGGCTTCGAGCGTGAAACCCAGCCGCGCCGGGTGGGTACTGCCAGCGACACCGTTAACCTCAATCTCCATGTCGAAGCGCACCCAGAAGAAGAAGTTGAAGGCACGTCGCTCCAAGGCGAACCACGGCCGCAAGCCCAACATGGGCCGCAACAGCTGATTTCAGCTGTAGCTCATGAGTTCGATTATTGGCATCTTTGCCATCGGACTCATGGTGGTGGTTCTGGTCATTGCTGCTGGATCACTTGTCGTTGTTGCGATCATTCCGATCGCACGTTTTCTTGAGAAACGTCGGGAACGAGACGGTTCCTGAAAGTTTCTCGCGCGCATAATCCCTTCTGCCCAGGGTTTCGGAGATGTGAATTTCGTTTCGCGAAGGCGCGCGACCCAATCCATTCGCTAACTTGACTGGCTGACAAGCGGTAGCAGATTCCTGCTGCCCGCGCGATACCAAGCCGGAGGGGCAAATGCGCAAGAAATCCACACTCATCCTCGCGCTGCTCGCAGTGCTCAGCCTTTTGGCTGCAGCGTGCGGCAGTGACGTAGCAGACGTTGCAAGCGATGCTGCTGACGCAGCAGGCGATGCAGCCGAAGC
>CALLAA010000234.1 GCA_938002955.1 uncultured Acidimicrobiales bacterium | reverse complement strand
ACGTTCACGAATTCGCCGCGATCCACTCCTTCAGCAACCAGTTGCCTCACGACGGTCATCACGAAGCGATAGTGCCGATCGATCAGACGACGAGCAGGAGCGTCGTCCGCGAGGTCGTCGAGCATCGGCGCGAACATCTGGTACTCGACTCCCCCTTCGATGTATTGGCGGAGCTGATCGATCAGGGGTGCGGCTGGATCGATGGAATCGAGCGCTGCGCGGCCCATCTCGTGAAGTCGCCGATCGAGCACGATGAGTACCAGCTGGCTTTTCGACGGCGCGAGTTCATAGAGCGTTCGGCGCGAGCATCCGACCTCGCGGGCCAAGTCAGCGATCGTGAACGCGGAGAATCCGCTCTCCATGAACAGATCCTCGAGCTGGTCGAGCACTTCGCGATGCCGCGGGCCGAGGCGCCCTTCGGCAGTTCTCGAAAGCAAAGGCCGGGGTGCGCCGGTTATCTCCATTGGCCAATCGTACCGGTGCCGAACTGGCGGATCGGGCGAAACCCCGAATGGGCGACGCCAGAACGGAACAAAGTCTGCCAGTATCGGTGTTACAGCTCATGGCGGCTGCGTGTGCGGTCTCCGTCCGAGTTCCCCCCACCCGAAAGGCCCCCGTGTCGGCTCCCCTCACGCGTTCGACGGTTCTGCTCACCGATTATCAAGCAGTACGCGATGAAACCGAACGGCTGGCGGCGCCGTTGTCTCCCGAGGACCAACAGGTCCAATCGATGCCCGATGTCAGTCCAACAAAGTGGCATCGAGCCCATATCACGTGGTTCTTCGAAACGTTTCTGTTACGTCCATCGCTGCCTGGATACGTTGCCTTCAACGAGAACTTTCAGTTTCTCTACAACAGCTACTACGAGGCCGTCGGCGACCGTCACGCTCGTCATGAGCGCGGCCTGATCTCTCGCCCTTCAGCGTCGGAAATCGGCGAGTATCGGCGACACGTCGACCGCGCTATGGCGCGGTTGATCGATGAGGTGGCGTCGGAAGACCCGGCGGTAGAGGAACTTGTACTGCTCGGCCTTCACCATGAGCAGCAACACCAAGAGCTGCTTTTGATGGACATCAAGCACGTACTGTCGATGAATCCGACACGACCCGCGTACCACGAGATCGAAGAGTCAACGGCCGATGCGGTCGAACCGGTTGCGTGGCACGAGTATGAAGCCGGCCTTATCGAGATCGGCCATGACGACGACAGCTTTGCCTTCGACAATGAAGGACCGCGCCATCGCACGTACGTCGCCCCGTTCCGAATTGCCGATCGCCTCGTCACCAACGGTGACTGGCTCGACTTCATGGCCGACGATGGGTATCACTGCGCCGAGCACTGGCTCTCGGCTGGCTGGGCAACAGTGAATGAGCACGGATGGGAAAGTCCGATGTACTGGGAACCGACCGAGCGCGGTTGGTATACCCACACCCTTCACGGCTTTGTTCCTGTCGATCGGAACGAACCGGTCTGCCACGTGAGCTACTTCGAGGCCGACGCGTACGCCCGCTGGGCGGGTGCTCGACTCCCAACCGAGGCCGAATGGGAGCACGTTGCGTCCCAGCTCCAAGGAGCGTCGAGTTCGGACGTGACCGGCAACTTTGCACACACGGGCCGGTTCCATCCTTCCCCCGCTGGTCCGGCGAGCTCAGCGATCCGTCAGATGTTCGGCGATGTGTGGCAGTGGACGTCGAGCGCGTACTCGGCCTACCCCGGATTTGCCCCGGCTCCTGGGGCCGTCGGCGAGTACAACGGCAAGTTCATGGTGAACCAGTACGTGTTGCGCGGCGGCTGCTGCGCAACGCCGGTCGCCCATACCCGCACCACCTACCGCAACTTCTTCCCGACCCACACGAGATGGATGTTCTCCGGCCTGCGGTTAGCGGCAGATCTCCCGAAAGAAGCCACGTCATGAGCGAACTGCGCATCGACAACTACCTCGACGCTGACTATTTCGACCGAAGCCTTCGCAGCGATGTCCTCAACGGGTTCGACAGCGATTTCAAGGAACTGCCGCCGAAATGGTTCTACGACGACCACGGAAGCCAGCTGTTCGAGGAGATCACCCGCCTCGAGGAGTACTACCCCACCGAGGCCGAACGATCGATCCTGCGAACGCACGCGGCCGAGATCGTCGCTCTGTCGGGTGCCGATACGTTGGTCGAGCTGGGATCTGGGGCCGCAGACAAGACACGTGTGCTGCTCGATGCGCTCCGCGACGCCGGCCAGCTCGAACGGTTCGTCCCGTTCGATGTGAGTGAAGGCATTTTGCGATCGAGCTCCGAATCAATCCTGGCCGAGTACCCGGGCATCGAGGTTCACGGAGTGGTTGGTGACTTCGAACGGCACCTCGACAAGATCCCGACCACCGGACGTCGCATGACGGCGTTGCTCGGAGGGACCATCGGCAACTTCAATCCACATGAACGGAAGGGATTTCTCACCGAGATCGTCGCAGGGAAGAACCCTGGTGACACGTTCTTGCTCGGCACGGACCTCGTGAAAGATCACGACCGACTGGTCTTGGCATACGACGACCCATACGGAGTCACCGCAGCCTTTAACAAGAACGTGTTAACGGTCCTGAACACTCGCCTCAACGCCAACTTCGATGTGGACCAGTTCGAACATGTTGCCCGCTTCGATGCCGACCGAGAATGGATGGACCTTCGGCTTCGTTCACTCGTCGACCAAGACGTCCGTATCGAAGACCTCGATCTCGATGTGCATTTCGACGCCGGCGAGGAGATGCGTACCGAGATCTCGGCAAAGTTTCGAAAGGCTGGCGTCGAGCAGGAGCTCGCAACAGTGGGCCTCGAGCTGGTTGGCTGGTGGACCGACGAACGGGGCGACTACGCCCTGTCCGTATCTCGGGTGAGCTGAGTTAGCTCGCGCTCGGCACGACGAACGAACCATCGAGCCCGTCGGGCGACGAGATGTAGCAGAGCGATCCGCGGTCGCCTGCGTCCCATGATTCTTCGGTCGGCGAGAAGAAGAGCAGCTGGGTGTTGTCCGGCAAGCTCTCAAACCGGGTGACGTTGTTCGTCGCCGCAGTTTCGCATCGCGCGTACACCGTGTCCCAGTACGCATCGAAGTCGCTCGGGTAGCTGGCGTTGCTCGGTACGGTGATCGACTCCACGATCTGACCGTCGTGTGGCAAGGTGCAATCCTCGGTGTCGAGGCGTTCGAATTCCGCTCCGGGGTCGGGCATGACAAAGCAGTCCCCCGCTTGTAGGTCGGTCGCTTCTGTCGTGCCTTGTGTAGTGACCCACCCGAACAGGGCGAGGACACCCATGATTGGCAGAAAGATAAATCGACGGAGCACGCCCAAGCCAATGGCTGCCCCCGTGCCTCCTCCGTTGCTCGGGCCGGTGTCCTGCATCTGACTCGAGGCGAGTGGACTCGGCGCTGTTTGCGGAGCCATCTGTGCAGGACCTCCGAGAGGCGCCGGGGTGGGCTCTGCCGGTTGGGGAACGTAGCTGTCCCAGTTGTCGCCGGTGTTGCTCGTATCAAAGGTCATGTTCAGGTCTTTCGCCTCGCCGTTTTCCTGAACAGAGGTATCGACCGAAAATTGATAGGGCCTTGAGTAGGCCGCTCGGCCCACAGGCGAACCAGCGTGTCAGCTGTCGTGGGTGTAGCGGTACACGTTGGTATCGCGCGCAACAAAGCCAATGCGCTGGTACAAGCGATTCGCAGCCTCGCGGCTCGGTCGACTCGTGAGATCGACCGTCTTGGCTCCCGCGTCCTTGGCGATCTCGATCGCTCGTTCATTTAGGATTCGACCAACGCCCTTGCCGCGAGCGCGCTCATCGACGACCACGTCCTCGATCCAGGCTCGCAGTCCGGTAGGGATCCGGAACATCGCCAGTGTCATCGACCCAACGATCAGATCGTCTTGCTCGCTATCGCGTGCGATCAACAACGTCGATGCCTCGCTGCTCGCAATTGCTTGCAGCGTCTCTTTGTCCGGCGCCGGGTTCGACCGGGACAGTTGCGGGATGAGGGTCTCGAATGCGGCGACAATTTCGTCGTCGACGGTGTGGACTTCAGCAATCGTGATCACAACATTCCTTCGGCAGTTGACCTACGTATCGTAAGCAGCTTGCGCGTTCGCGTGGCTTCTTTTGGCCGTACCGATACCGTTTTCATCGTGACTAGCCCGATTAGCGGCGCACCCCACGTGCGTTGCTCACAGGTACCGCAACTACGATCGCCCGTTCTCATCGTCGCATTCGAGGGTTGGAACGATGCTGGAGATGCCGCGTCGACGACCGCGCATCACCTGATCGACCGCTGGAACGCGCAGCTCTTTGCTGACATCGACCCAGAAGAGTTCTTCGATTTCACCGCCATGCGGCCAACCGTCGAGATCGTCGATGGTTTCGAACGGGAACTGCATTGGCCCGACACCAGCTTCTACGCAGCCACCTTGGCCGATGCACCATTCGATGCAATCGTCATGTTGGGCGTCGAGCCGCAGATGCGTTGGCGAACGTTCTGCGATCAGATTTTGCAGACGGCTCGCTCGATGGGCGCCGAGATGATCGTCACCCTTGGCGCGCTACTCGCCGACGTTCCCCACACCCGCCCAGTGCAGGTATTGGGTACGGCCTACGACGAAGCCACCGCATTGAAGCTTGGCCTCGAACCATCGAACTACGAAGGCCCCACCGGTATCGTCGGCGTCCTCCACGCCGAAGCACGCGACGCCGGCTTCACCGTGGCCTCATTGTGGGCAGCGGTTCCCGCGTACATTCCGGGAGCTACCTCTCCGAAGGCCTCCCTTGCGCTGGTCGAGCGACTGACCCAGATGCTCGATGTTGGCGTGTACACCACCGACCTGGAGATCGCGACCGTCGCCTATGAGCGTCAGATCAGCGAACTCGTCAGCGAGGACGAAGAAACAATGGAGTTCGTCGAGGAGCTCGAGACCCGCTACGACGAAGAGTCGGAGTTTCTCGACACCGAAGACCTCATGGACGAGGTCGAGCAGTTCTTGCGCGATCTCCCAGCGACCGAAGAGTAGGTCGCACGCTCGCTAGTTCGAGCTGGTGCCCAGCGCGCCGTTCGTGAAGTTGATGTAGGACTGCATCGTGCTCTCCCACGAGGCCTCATTGAGCACTTCGTGCTCGAGCCCGGGAAGCACATGACGTGTCGCGACCGACAGTTCTCCGATCGGCTCGGTGAACTGTGGCGGGACGATGCGATCGTTGCCACCGTGGAACACCATCGTCGGGATCGAGAGCGTCGACAGACGTTCGTTCGCCATCTTCATGGCGCCGAATAGCGCAAAACCCAACCCAGCGGTAGCACCAGGGACCCGCAGCGGATCGTCGACATAGGCCGTGCCAACGTCGGGATCGACCGACAAGAGTGATCCGTCGAATTCGCTCTTGATGAACAAACGCGGCGTAATTCGCCCGAGGATCGGGGCCGCTATGCGCTGCCACGCTGGCACTTCGGCACCGAGGGCAGGGCCGCTCAACAGGAGAACGTCGGGTAGCGGACGCCCACTCACGCAGTAGGCAAAAGCGATCAGACCGCCCATCGAGTGCGCCATGAGAACCACGGGCAGGCCCTGTTCGCGCAGCTCGGTCAGATTGTCTTCAACATCATCGAGAAACGTATCGAAGGACGGTACGTGAGCTCGTCGGCCGCCGCTACGGCCGTGACCGTGATGGTCGAACGCTCGGGTGCTAAAGCCGGCGGCCGACAGCGTTGCACCGACGTGTTCGTACCGGCCGCTGTGCTCGGCAATGCCATGGAGGAGAAGCACATTGGCGTGTGGAGTGCCGGCAGTCCACGTGCGACGAAATTGGGTGAGGCCGGCGCGGGTCGTGGCTTCAGATGTCGTCGACGCCCCTTCGTAGAGCGAACTCGGATCAGGCATTGTGCGATTCCTCCCATGGTGGCGTGCGCACGTCATCGAACTCTACGGCCACCTCTTCGCCATTGATCGCGGCGAACGCACGGTCGACCCACCTCGCGGATCCCACCATTGGTTCCGGTAGGGAATCTCGACCAAAGAATCCAACGTCGCGGCACTCGAGCGGGTGTGGGTTGAGTTCGCCGCCGATCATCCGCAAATGGAACACCGTGCTGTACAGAGGGATGCGGGTGAATCCGAGTCGCATCCCGTCGTGCACGCCGAGCAGTTTCACCACCTCGGTTTTGATACCGGTCTCCTCCCACACTTCTTTCACGGCAACCTCGGCTGCGGAATAGCCAACGTCGGCCCATCCTGTTGGGTAGAGCCACACACCCGAGTCGGCGCGCTGCATGAGCAACAGTTCGCCATCGTCGTTTCCGACGATCGCTCCGACCGTGTTCTTCGGGGTGACGTACCCCGGCACCCCGTGACCAATGGTCTTGGTCCACTCTTCGACAAGCGTGTGTGGGTCAACGGGAAGGGACGCTCCGGCCTGGATCTCGGCGGCGACGATCAGGATCTCTTCGAATCGTTCTTGTTCGTACAGCGATTCGGTGAACGCAAGGCCCGTCCGGGCGAGGGCCGAGAGCATCTCGGACCAACGAAGCAGGTCTTGTTCGGTGATCGCGTCCGTTGGTTCAACCATGTCTCTCAACTGTAGCTCTCGGAGAGCGTCACTTTTTGGCGATTGCGTGGAGGACCGCTCGCTCGGTCTCGACGAGATATTTGGTGTCCAGGATCTTTCCCCCGTCGGAGGTGACGTAGAACGCATCGATCACGGCGTCGCCGATGGTCTGGATGCGAGCGGTTGAGATGCCAATGCCCATTTCCGAAAGGCTCCGGCTGATGCGGTACAACAACCCAATCTGATCCCGACAATTCACCTCGACCACCGTGGCGTGCTCGGACGACCGGTTATCGAACGTGACGGTCGGGGCGACCGAATGGGCCGACGTTCGCTTGAACGAGCGGGCGTAGGTCCGCCGCCGCTCCGCAACTCGAGCTTCGAGCGCCAGGCGTCCCGAAGTTCCGAGGAGGAGCTGCTGCTCGAGCCGGGCGACGTCGAATTGATCGTGGTGCACGACGAATTGGGACAGCGCGACTCCATCCTCGGTGTGGGCAGCAGCCGAGACGATGTCTAGCCCGTTGAGGGTAAGGACCCCGGCGACTCGGCTGAACGCGCCGGGGCGATCCGTCTGAACGACCGTGATGGTCGAGCCGGCGATATCGACGAGGAACCCGTTCTGGTCGTTCACGGCCCGCTCGATGAGCGCACGTTCGATTGCACCAGGGAACCCTTCGCCGACGACTTCGGCAGGAGCCGCGCCCTTCAGGACGTTGCGGACACGGTCGACGAGCACCCGGACGAGTTCGGCCTTGCTCTGGTTCCACGCCGACGGGCCGGTCGCAATCGAGTCAGCTTCGGTGAGTGCGCCGAGCAGATGCAGCAGGTTGATCGACGCAATCTGCTCCGCCACGAGACGAATCGTTCCGTCGTCGTCGAGATCTCGACGGGTGGCGACATCGGGTATCAGCAGGTGAAAGCGACACATATCGACAAGGTCGTTGATCTCTTGGGCCTGGTACCCCATCCGCGTCGCGATCACCGCAATGAGCTCAACGCCGACGTCGGTGTGATCTCCCGGATACCCCTTTCCAATGTCGTGAAGCAGTGCGCCGAGAACCAAAAGGTCGGGACGTCCCACTCGATCGGTGAGCGAGGCCGCTTCGGCAGCAGCTTCGAGGAGGTGCCGGTCGACGGTGAATCGGTGATAGGCGTTGCGCTGGGGTTTGCTGCGACACGGCTCCCACTCGGGGATGATCTTCGACATCAAGCCGACCTGATCGAATGCCTCGATGACACCGATCGCTGGACGACCGAGGCGCAAGATGTCGGTGAACCGATCTCGGAGCTCTCGGGGCCACGGCGACGGGAAGTCGGTGATGTTCTGCTTCAGACGCTCGAGAACCTCGTGGTCGATAAAGCAATGCCGCGACGCGGCAACGTGCGCAACATTGAGACACAGCATTGGGTTGGTTGTGTCGGCGTCGTCGGTCAGCGTCAGAAGCCCACCGTCGATGACGATCCCATCGGATCGCCGCTCCGTGTCACTGGCACGCCGGTGTGGTTCGAGGGAGCGTTCGACCCAGAACCATGCCGCGTCGCTCGTCCACGCGATGCTCCGTGCTGCGCTGGCAACGTCGGCCATCATGACATCGGCGTTCGCATAGCCGAGCGCCTCGGCCACATCGTCCTGATAGTCGAGGACGAGACGATCACCAGCTCGACCGGTGAGACGGTGGAGCGCGACCCGAGCGCGCAACAGCACTTCGTGCGCTCCGTCGAGTGACAGCTCGGTGCTGGGCTCGGCCAGGACTCCGGTCGCTCGCGCCCAGTTGAGCGCCTGAACGTCGCGAAGTCCGCCACGACCGTTCTTCAGGTCGGGTCCGAGTCCGAAGGCAACCTCGCCGAATTGGTCGTGGAGTTGGTCGACACGCTCCGCGAGACGACTCGCATTGAGAGCGGCGTCTTGCCGCCATTGCTCAGCGCCGTTCACTGCGAGTTCGAGGGCCAACGCCTCGTCACCGGCGAGATGGCGAACCGACAACAGCGCAGTGGCCGTGTCGAGGTCGGTCCGAGCGATCTTCAGGATCCCGTCGATGGTGTCGACCCGGTGTCCGAGCTTGATGCCGGAGTCCCAGATGGGATACCAGATCCGTTCTGCAAATTCCGCATATTCCGCCGACGCTGTGTGCACGAGAACGATGTCGAGGTCGCTCTGGGGCGAAACGTCCCGACGGCCGTAGCCGCCCACCGCAACGACGGCGACCCCGTCGGGGATGCCAAGGTCGACGGCGATTGAACGGATCCACTCATCGAGACGTTTGGTGTAGGCCTCGGTGAATGCTGATCCTTGCAGATCGCGGTCGGCGAGGAGGTCGTCGCGTTGGAGGAGCACCATCCCATTCAAGCCGATGAATCGTCGCGAGGTGACTCCGTGGCTCGCCGTCGCTGTTGGTGCAGGTATGCCTTCGCTGCCCCCCACGTAATCCCTGCGACATGAACGTCCTCTCCGAGGTCGGTGAACGCCATTGGGCCGAGAGCGTAGACATCGTCCGGTCGCATTTCGGCGTCGAAGGGGTCGCGGCCGGGTCGAGTCGCGCCAGCTGCGTCGAGCGTGGGCGTCAACCGAGCAACCGCTTGTCGGATGCGCTCGAGCGGCCCACTCAGCGGTTGATCAATGTCGGTGGTCGTGAGTTCGATAAGTAGCCGCTTTGCTTCGCTGGCAACGTCGTCGATCGCTGCGCCAACCTCACGAGAAGGAGTCCCGTTCAGCAATTGGCTGCTTCGGTCGGTGAGCCAGGGTCGAATTGCGGCGTCGACCGCGGCTACCAAATCTTCACCGTAGGCGGCCATCTTTGCGTCATCTTCATTTTGACTATTTGTCACGAATCGATCCGTCCTGGGCCGGTTAGGTGGTCCAAGCTAGCGGGATGCGGCCGCAGCGAATCGAGCCCGGACCAGGCCAAGAGTCTGTCTGGGACTACCCACGACCCCCTCGACTAGATCCGACCGATGCCCACGTTCTCGTGCTCGACGGCGATGTGGTCATCGCTGACTCGACGCGCGCTGTGCGCGTGCTGGAAACCTCGCAACCTCCGGCGTTCTACATTCCCCGTAGCGACGTCAACATGGCGATTCTCACGCCATCACTTGGACGAAGCTTCTGCGAATGGAAGGGTGAGGCAACCTATTTCGATCTCGCCGGATCCGGCACCGAGCAGGTGGCGTGGACCTACGAATCGCCCAACGAAGACTTTGCGAGTATCACCCAATACCTCGCCTTCTATGCCCAGAAGCTTCAGTGCAGTGTCGACGGCGAAGCGGTCGATCCGAACGAGGGCAGCTTCTACGGTGGCTGGATCACGTCAACGGTCGTCGGCCCGTTCAAGGGCTCGCCGGGTTCGGCGTGGTGGTAGCCGGCTAGAACTGGCGTAGGAACGCGGTCACGGCGGCCGCACTCAGGACCACGATGAGGAACGGTGCACGTTTCCACACGAGCACCCCGGCAACGACAACCCCTGCGAGGCGCGGGTCGAGTTCGAGGCTGCGGCCATTCGCAACCGTCAACTGAACCACGACGGCCATGACGACGGCGGCCGGTATGAGGTTGGCGGCGCGGGTGAACGTTGGTTGCCGTTCGAGCAGAGAGCCAACAACAAAGCCGCCGACGAGACGTTGGCCCCACACCCCAACCGTGAGCGCCACGATTGCGAGCACCGTCATGAACCCGGCTCCTTCACAAGAAATACTGCGATGCCGACGCCGGCGAGGCTCAAGATGATCGGTAGACCCGCCGGCACCAACGGCAACAGAGCCAGGCACAGCAGTCCACCGGCCACACCGGCGATCCATCCGTCGCGTGTACGAAGTAGGTTGCCGATCATGGCGAGAAGCGCCGCGGGAAATACCGCGTCGAGTCCAAGGCGTTGGGTGTCCCCGAGGACGTCGCCGAGAAACGTTCCGACGGTGATGCCCAGAAACCAGCCGATCATCATTCCTGCTGTCGTTCGCCAGAATTCGCGTTCGACCGATTCGGGTGTCGGCTGTTGCACCGCTATGGCGACGTTTGGGTCGAACGCATTGAGAAACGCGGGGATACGCCGGAGTGTGCCCTCGGGCAGTCGCCTGCTGAGACTGACGGCGAGGATCCCAAAGCGTGTGGCGACGATCACCCCGGCGAGGATCGCCGCCCATTCGCTACCGCCGGCATCGCGCACGGCGAGGTACGCAAACTGACTGGTCGCGGAGAAGATCACCGCAGACGCCACAAACGCCCGTGTCGCAGACGTTCCGTTGTCGATGAGCAACACCTGAAGCGTGACCCCCAACGAGAAGAAGGTGATCGCCATCGTGGCGAAGTCGGCGAGGCTTAGCCGCGTCGGCGCCGGCACGGAATCGTGGCGGGACTCGGCGGGCATCGCGCCATCGTAGAACCCCGCACGTCCGGACTCGCCAACGGCCTGAGGCAACAAAAGTCGTTCGGCCCGCCCACCTGAGGGTGGACGGGCCGGAGTACCTGTACATTTAGAGGCCGTACGGGCCGCTAGCTCATCTGGCTAGAGCAGGGGACTTTTAATCCCAAGGTGCCGGGTTCGAGCCCCGGGCGGCCTACTACTCGTCGAAGTTGCGAATCTGGCAGCCGCCGTACTCGGTGTCGCCATCAGGATCGAAGCAGGTGTTCGTACCGTTCGAGCCACGAAGGAAGTCGTCGCCGGGGCCGCCGGAGAGCGTGTCGTCGGCCAACCCACCGTGGACGTCGTCGTTTCCGTTACCGCCACTCATGGCGTCAGCCCATCCGTTGCCACGCATGAAGTCGTTGCCGGCGCCGCCGTCCATTTCGTCCTTGCCGGATCCACCGAACATGCGATCCCAGCCATCGCCACCGAAGAGGACATCGTGTCCGTCGCCGCCCCAGATCTTGTCGCCGCCACCACCACCGTTGATCCAATCGATGCCCGCTGCACCACGGATCTCGTCCTTGCCACCGAGTCCGCAAATGGTGTCGTTACCCAAACGGCCATTGATGATGTCGTCACCGGCCGTTCCAAGAATCACGTCGTCGCCATCGGTTCCGTCCGTGGGAACACCTGCCACGGCGACGATGGTGACCGCCTTGCCGTTACAGACTTCACCTTGGGCACCTACGGGCCCGGCCGAAGCGACGGTCGACGCTCCCGCCAAAAGGACGCCAGCTACGGCGGCAGTACGAAGCTTTGTGAAAGACATTGCGGTGTTCTCCTGAGAGGTCGTGTTGAACAATCACCAGTGGTAGCAGTCAGGCGATAAGTACCGCAAGGGTCCACGGGGCCTAAAAAGCGAACTACCCCGCCTGGAGCAATCCAAACGGGGTAGTTACGAGTTGATCAGGGTCTCAACACTTGCGTTGCAGTTTAGTCCTCTTCGGAGCGACGAGCTGCAGTGAGGGTCGCGACACCAGCGAGCATGAGTGCTGCGCCGGTGAGACCGAGTGACATCGACAGATCGCCGGGACCGGTGAGCGCCAACTCTGCTGGAGCAGCATCGGTAACTGGCGCTGCAGCTGCGGTCGTGGTGGTCGTCGTTGCTGGAGCAGCGACCTCGCCGGACTCAACGTCAGCGGCTTGCGTCGTGGTCGGCGCTGCCGTGGTTGTTGGTGCTGCGGTCGTTGTTGGAGCAGCGGTCGTTGTTGGGGCAGCGACCGAACGGAAACCAATGCAGAGAGGGTGCACCGAGTTGGTTACGCCGGTGCCGCCCTTGTGGCGGAGCGTCACGGTTGACGTTGCGCCAATGGTCTGGCCACCGAACTCGTCGGTGTAGATCAGCGTTGGGCTCGAGTCTGTTGTCAGCGGCGAGGTGTAGCCCGAGTCGGTGGTGAAGTACCACTGCTCCATGGTCTGCTGCGGCTCGTCACGGAAGCCGAGCCAGCTCGACATCGTTACTTCGTAGGTACCGGCAGGCAGGTCGATCGAGTACGGCCCAGCTACGAGGTTTGTGGCGTCGATGAGAACAACGCTCTCATCGAAGGCAACCGAGTAGTCAGAGGTGGAACAGGTGCGGTTGGTCGGACGGTTCACGCCAGGCACGGTTGTCTCTGGCGCTGCTGTCGTTTCTGGCGCTGCTGTGGTTTCTGGCGCTGCTGTGGTTTCTGGAGCAACGGTCGTGTCGCCGGAGCTATCGCCTTGTCCCTCGGCTGGAGCCTCGGTCGTTGACGAGTCGCCAGAAGACTCGTCGGCGAACGCGAGGCCCTCTGGCGGTGGGGTGCTGTCGTTCGAACATGCTCCAACAAGCAAGGCGAATCCAGCGAAGATGGTGAGTAGAGAAAAACGTAATGATGTGCGCACGTGACGCTCCTGAAGTTGAGGACCCGTTTCGGCCGGATCCACTCGTTACAGGGTTTGTCGGCAGATCACGGGTCTCGTCAAGTGAGCCGACCTCATCAGATTTGGTAGGTCGAGTGGCCTAGTGGGCCGTGCAACACTCAATAAATTCGTGGGCTATCAGCAGCCACCGACACCGCTTTCGCATCCGATTTTGGGTCGCAAATCCTCGGCAAATGCACACATTGTGAGGCCTCGCGTGTCCAGGACTCGGAGGAAGGACTCGGTGATCGTCGCTTCGTCGAGGGATCCGGTCTCGACCGCTTCCACGATCTGCGCAACGGTCGCGTCGACTTCCCCGATGCCGCCCAACATGACGAGGTCGACACCGGCAGCGAGCGACTGCTCAGCGGCATCGGGATTCGACGTCGTCGCGGATATGGCGTCCATATTGAACGCGTCGGTCATGACGAGTCCGTCGAAACCGAGCTCGCCGCGCAGCAGGCCGTTGATCGCGGCGGGTGAAAGCGTCGCTGGTTTGCCGTCGGTCAATCCCGGAACGACGAGGTGACCGATCATGATCGGGATATCTCCACGTTCCGCGGCGCGCACGAACGGAACGAGATCGTCGCCGCGAAGCACGTCGAGGCCGGGCAGGGTCGGCAGTCCCGTGTGGCTGTCCGAGCCGCGACCATGTCCGGGGAAATGCTTAATCACCGGGACCAGACCTGCGTCGGTGATTCCGTCAGCGGTCGCGAACGCAAAATCCGTGACGGTGTCGGCGTCAGCCCCAAACGAACGATTACCAATAAAGACCCCGTTGTCGAGGTCGGCGACAGGAGCCAGATTCATCGTGAACCCAAGCTGGCCAATAGCCGCTGCGTGGTCGCGAGCTAACGCTCGGGCTTCGTTCAGGGTCAGGTCGGCGGCAACGGTGCGCGCACTTGGCACGACCGATGTCAGCGCATCAAGACGCTGCACCCGGCCGCCTTCCTCATCGACGGCAACGATCAGTGGGCCAAGCAATGAGAGCGCCTGCAATGCTGCGATGTCAGCGGTGATCGCGGCGGTTGGGTTACCGATGAGCACGATGCCGCCGAGGTGGCCGGCCGCTGCCAGTTCGCCAGCGGCGGCGAGGTCGGACTGAATGGCGAGCGGGAACATCAGCTGTCCGATACGCACATCGAGCGGAATAGCAGCGGCGCACTCAGCCGCCGTCGGCAACGACGTGGTCGTCGGTGGAGTCGTCGTAGACGTCGTCGTGATCTGCGCGGCTGCCGTGTCAGCCGGCTCAGCGGGCGCCACCATCGTTGGCTGCGGTGCCGTCGATTCGGTCTGCACCGACGCTGACGTCTCAGCCGTTGCACCACACGCCACGAGAAAAAGGCCGAGGACGCCGAGAACCGCCGCAGTGAGGATCGATTGACGTCGCATCGCGCCTATGAAGCTATCGCGTCGGAGAAGATCGCCATCGTCGCCCGAGACACAGATGGGGTCGAGCCATCGCTCCCGCCCCGTCGGGCCCGGTCAGCGCTCGTACACTGCCCAGATGCTGAACAGCCAACAGCTCACCGGGCTTCTGGCCGAACCTGCGCGGCGACGAGTCATTGCGAGTCTCATTCTCCGTTCGGACGACATCGACGGAATCGCTCGGTCCACCGGCCTCGATACGCGCGACATCATCGAGGCACTCGATCGGATCGAGCGCAGCGGACTCGCGATCCAAGGTAGCGATGGCACCTGGGTCGTTCTGGAAGAATCCTTCGCTCTCGCCGCGCGCCCAGAGCCATCCACACCGTCTACGTCACAACACGTCGACCAACCTCTCGAACACCAAGGCGTTCTGGATCACGCGATCGTCGACGGCAAGATTGTTCACTGGCCCACGAAGCGAGCCAAGCGCCGCATCGTGCTCGAGTATCTTGCCCAAGCGTTCGAACCTGGTCGTCGCTACAGTGAACGAGAGGTCAACGCCATGCTTCGACCGTTCCACGACGATGTTGCGATGCTCCGCCGATGGCTCTTCGACGAGTCGTTTCTTGACCGCGCCGATGGTCTCTACTGGCGCACGGGCGGCCGAGTCGAGTAACCGCACGGGATGCGCATTTCTTTTGCAGGAGGGTGCTGTCCTACACTTTTGCGATGGTCGATTTCTCCCGGTCTCGCGTCCGAGCCTCGCGCTGGTTCAACACCGTGCTGTTTAGCGCGGCCTTGGTCGTGCTCGCCGCGTGTGGCGGCGATGACAGCGATGCCACGGTAGGCACCGTTCCACCAGCCAGCATCGCACCAACCACGGTCGCCCCGACAACAACGACCACGACGACAATCGCCACGACCACCACGACCGAACCGGACTTCGAGGGCACCCCCGAGTTCGACACGAACTCGTCGGTGAGCACCGTCGGTATCGACGCCGTCACCTTCGGAATGACGCTCGCACGAGCCGAAAGTGCGGTGGCTGGATCGTTCGTGGCTGTCGATGTCGCAAATCAGGAGTGCTACCTAGTGCGCCCCGCCGGCGGACCGAATGGCGTGCTACTCACCGTCACCGCAGGAACCGTGGAACGGGTGGACATTACGAACCCGGACATCACGACACGATCGGGGGCCGGTGTCGGGATGAGCGAAGACGGACTGTATTCGCTCTTTGGCGACAACCTCACGACCGAGTCGAGCGACACCGGAGGCAACCGCGTGGTGTTCACGCCGTCGGACGCTGCCGATGCCGAGTTCCGGGTGATATTCGAAACCGACGGGAGCGTGGTCACGTCGTTCCGGTCTGGCCGACTTCCTCAGGTCGATTCGACGACACCCTGTTCCTGATCGGAGCGTCGGAATCGGATAACCGACTGCACGACTCCGATAGCAAATAACACCACGAGCACACCAACGACCCGTGGCAACAGGTCCCGAGATGCCAGTGCGCCGCCAGCCGCCGCTAACGCGTAGTAGCGACCACCACGCCCAATGAACGTGGCCAACGCGTATCGCCACCAGCTGTAGTTGCGAGCACACGCAACGAACCGAAATACCTCGAACGGCAGCGGCGATGCCGCGGCCACGATGAGGCCGACGAACATGTAGCGCTCGAATACATCGACGAAGCGATTGGTGCCCACGAACCGGCGTACTCGATCGAATATCGGATAGTCGATCAGACGAGCGAGAAACGCACGCTCACCCAAGACCGCACCAGCATTGATCGCACCACCCAACAGCCCAACGGTGGGCGGACTGATGTACTGCGACACGTTTACGACGTAGGCATCCGCGGGCATAGGCAAGAACGTCGACCCGATCGTCATCAGCCCAGAGAACGACAACACCGGCTCGTCCAGCACGCGCCCGGCCGTCCATAGGCCGACCGACACCACAGCGAAGGCTGCGGCGATGAGCCACAGTTCAGCGAGT
>CALLAA010000233.1 GCA_938002955.1 uncultured Acidimicrobiales bacterium | reverse complement strand
ACCACGAGTCCCATCGTTGCGAGGTACACCGGTAGCGAACCGTGCTGGATAACCGCGGTGATTCGTGGAGCTCGATCGAGCAACCCGTCGATGAGTGAGTCGGCGTTGTTCGCACCGACTGGTTCGGGCACCGGGGTGGAGGCGGTAGCGGCAACTCGGCCCAGGACCCCACCGACGATCAGGACGGCGACCGAGATAATGAATGCGGTCTTGAGGCCCGGCCATGCAATCAGCAGGTAGGCGTCTGCCTTCGCGTTTAACTGCGTGGCTGCGGGTACGACGAGGTCGTTGACGACACCGATGAAGATGTAGCCGAGGACGCTAGCGAGGCCGAGTAGCGCTGCAGGAACCGTCATGGCCATCCGCCGTGGAGCGACGACCGTTTGTGGCCCGGGGCCAAAAACGGTGATGAGGAAACGGACGGTGTACGCAACCGTCAGCACGGAGCCGCCGATGATCGCCGCGGCGACCACATCGCCGCCCGGACCTTCGAGTCCGAGCGCTGCCTCGATCGCTGCTTCCTTGGCGGTGAAGCCCAGTAGGGGCGGGGCTCCAGCCATGGACAATCCTGAAATGAGCGCAACGCCGAAGGCGATCGGCATGGAACGTGCGAGCCCGCCGAGAGCACCGATCTGCCGCGTTCCGGTTCGGATATCGATCTCGCCGACGACGAGGAAGAGTGCGGCTTTGAAGATGGCGTGTGCGAAGAGGAGCGAGACCGCGGCGAACGTCGCCTTCGCCGTTCCTTGTGCCAAGAGCGTGACGAGCAGTCCGAGCTGTGAAACGGTGCCCCAAGCGAGGATGAGCTTGGCGTCGCGGTGACGGAGTGCGCCGACGGCTCCCCAGATCATCGACGCAATACCAAAGACGCTTCCGAGGACCGTCCACACGGCAACGTCAGAAAATGCGGTACCGGTGAGCGCGACGAGAAGAACACCGGCCTTCACCATGGTTGCTGAGTGCAGGTAGGCGCTGACCGGCGTCGGCGCTGCCATTGCACCGGGAAGCCATACGTGGAAGGGGACCTGTGCTGACTTGGTGGCCGCACCGACCATGATCAGGATGGCGGCGAGCGAGGCGGCGGGAGTCGACTCGATCGAACCGAGCTCTCCCAATACGGTCGTTCCGGCTTCAGCGGCGAGGACGAGGAGTCCTGCGAGGAGCACGAGGCCGCCTCCGCCGGTGATGAGCAGTGCTCGCCGTGCTGCCGTCTGGACCGATGAATCGGTGTTTTTGTAGCCAACGAGCAGGAACGATGTGATCGAGGTGAACTCCCAAAAGATGAACAGCGTCCAGACCGAATCGGCCCAAACGAGCCCGAGCATGGCGGTGGAGAATGCGAGCAATGACGCAGGGAAGCGGCCACCTCGAGCCTCGGGACCGAAATATCCGGCGGCGTAGATGAAGACCAAGGTGCCGATACCAGAGACGAGCAGGGTCATGAGTGCCGACAGTGCAGTAAGTCGCATGGTTATGGCGAGGTCGAGGCCGGCAACCCACGTGAACGTTGCGGTCATGTCGCCGTTGTCGCTAAGCAACCACGCCAGCACGTATACGGTGGTGATGGCTGGCGCTATTGCCGCAACGAGGGCACCTCGACGCAATTGCGATCGCCCGACCACGCTCGCTGCAGCTACGCCAACGGCGTGCGCGAGGAGAAGAAGCCAGAAGATCATAAGCGCTAATTATACACCGCTAACGTTATAACGCTACCCCTATTGCGCTTTTTCATGTGCGCTATTATGGTGTACCTATGAGTACCCAACGAATGGCCAAGCAACGCCCCGACCTAAACGAGCGAGCCGTCGGCATCGCGCTCGAGTCGCTGACCGTGCGATCCCAACGTTTGTGGCTCTCCGAACCCGCCGATCGACGACGATCCCTGCTCCTGTGCGAAGAACTCTTCGACGTGCAGATCCAGATCCAACGTCTCGAACTGAAACTGCAGGCGCAGACGTTTCGCGACGAACATCTCTCGCTGCTCGACGCAGTCAGCGGCCGGGTCGATCAACTCGAAAATGACTGGCACGACAACCCAACACACGACGATCCCTCGACGGAGCACAAGAAGGAGCCGCTCCCATGGACCTAAATCCCCCTGGGGCAACGGTGATCATCGCAACTACGCCGGAACCATCTCGAGCTACCACGAGTCCTTCGACGTCGGACGATTCCGATGACGCAGGTGGCGCCCACCCGACACGAGTGATCGCTGCGACCGGGGAGCGATTGTGAGATCTCAAAAGCAACAACTAGAAGACGTCTTTGAAAGGTGGCTATTATGCCGATGATGCTGCTTCCTCCCGAACCTCACGTTGTTGGCTGGACATTTCTGACCAATCACGCACACGTGCTGATCGCGATCAGCCGCAACCCCGAGCTCCGCCAGAGCGACATCTCCTATGCGGTTGGAATCACCCAAGGCGCGGTCCGGCGGATCATCCATGAACTCGAGGAATCGGGGTACATCGAGACCGAACGAATCGGGCGTCGGAACCGCTACAAGGTGAACGGCAACCAACCGCTCCGACACCCGCTCGAAGACCAGCACACGGTCGCAGACCTCATCACCTCTCTCGACCAGTAGGTCGAGGGCCGCCAGGCCCGGATCCCGCCGTGCGGCGAGAGTCAGCCTCCGAGAGCGCCGAGCAAACCGCCGCCACCGTCACCGCCGCCGGGCTGCGGGCGACCCTCCGATGGCTGGACAAGCACGAAACCCTGTCCGCCGAATGCCATCTGGAACGTTTCGCCAGTTCCGCCGCGCACCATTGACTTGAGGCCGCCGGCGGTGTCGGTCTTGAGCTGCATCTGCACACCGCCAGACCACATCACGACCGCTTGAGCATCACCGAATGTGGGAGCACTCGCGACGTCGAGCATCACGGGCGGACCGTCGGTGGTGAGCGCAACAAAGCCCGTTCCCTGAAGCTGCATGTTGTAGAGGCCGCCGGCCATCATGCCTGCTGCCCCGCTGCTGAGCCGCTTGATGTCCCACGCGATCGATTCGTTGAAGGCCAAAATGTTGGCGCCGTTTACGGACATGGTGTCGTTCTCCAAGTAGAGAATGTGCACGTCCTTTGCGTCATCGGCGACGAACAGTTCGCCGGTGCCCGAGGCGTGCATCATGTCGGCACCCTCACCGGTCGTTGCCTTCTTGAGCATCTTGCCGAGACCACCGGACCCCTTGTTCTCGAACTTCACATCGCCTTGGTAGGCGACCATCGAGCCACGCTTTGTGTGCACGCCGCCAGCGGCAAGCTCGATCTTGAGCAGCTTGGAGTTCTGCCGGGTGAATTGTTCACCCGTCTCGTTCTCTGCGTATTGGTCGAGGTTGGATCGAATCGCCATGAGGTAGTCCCGCTTTCGTTAGCTATGTCGTGGGGACCATCATTGTCGGATTCTCGGCCGGCCGCCTTGAGAAGCGACATCTCGTAGAGACGTCCCGACGTCGAGGCGTCAATCGACGAAGGTTGCGGGTGAGAAACGGGGGCTACCGTGCCGCGAGAAACGCGGCGAGCCAACGATCGTTTTCGCTGGGGGAGCCGATCGTGATACGCAGCCCGATCCCGGGGAATGGCCGGGTCACGACGCCTTGCTTCTCCATCGCGATCGCGATGTCCGTGGTTGCGTCTCCGGTCGGGATGAAGATGAAGTTGGCGTGCGTCGGTGGCATCTCGACGCCGGCGTTGGCGAGTGTTTCGACGCAGCGCGCTCGTTCGTCGAGCAGCTCAGCAACCTTGGCCATCGCGGCGTCCTCGTGCTCGATCGCGGCGAGCATGCCGGCCTGAGAGAGGTTGCTGACCGAGAACGCGAGGCGAACTTTGTCTAGTTCTCGGACGATCTCGGGGTCACAGACCGCATAGCCGGACCGAAGCCCAGCGAGGCCGAAGGCCTTGCTGAATGTGCGGGTCACGACGAGGTTCTTGTGTGTTGCCTGAAGCGTGACCGGATCGCCGAGAGCTGGATCATTGAACTCTCGGTAGGCCTCGTCGACAACCACGATCACGTCGTTGGGAATTCGTTCGAGCAGTGTCTCGATGTCGCGCACGTCGGTCGATGTGCCGGTTGGGTTGTTCGGCGTCGCGAGGAAGATCAGCTTGGTTTTGTCGGTGACCGCAGCGGCGACGGCGTCGAGATCGAACGCGTGATCAACCAATGGCACCCGGACCTGCACGGCATCGAACAGGGTCGAAAAGATCGGGTAGATCTCAAAGGACGGATACGGGAACAGCACCTCGTCGCCAGGATCCACATAGGTCATGAAGAGCTGTTGGAGCAGACCGCTCGAACCGCACCCAACAGTGACGTGAGCGGGGTCTACGCCCAGCCACCCGCCGATTGCGTTGCGGACGTCGGTCGCGTTGTTGTCTGCGTAGCGGTTTACGCCAGCTACCGCCGCAGCGATTGCGTCGGCCACCGCTGGCACGGGCGACCACGGGTTCTCGTTCGACGCGAGTTTGATGGCGTCGTCGATGTTGTGTTCGGCCTCGACCTGGCTCGCTGCCTTGCCAGGCGTGTAGCTCGCCAGGCCCGCCACTGCGGGACGCACTCGTCCAATAGTCATTGCTTCACCGATCTGTCGTCTCTAGATGAATCGTTCCATAGTCACCGCCCGAGGTCAGACCCGGAGGACCAGAGCTGGGGCCTAGCCGACAAACCCGGCCTTGGGCACTGCTGACGGAACCGTCCAATCGCTGGGCATTTTGCTGAAGTCGAAGAACGGCGCTTCGTCACCTGCCGCGATTGCGTCTTCGACTTGGTCGTAGAAGCCCTTGCCGGTCTCCTCGGCGAACGTGATCGCGACGTCGTCGGAATCGTCAGCGCTCGGTCGCTGGCAGTATTCAGGAAATGATGCTTCGCCGGCGTCGCCCTCTTCGTAACCCCGAGCAAACATCTGCTTGAGGGTGCCGAAGCCATCGTTGCGAACAAGAACCTCACCGCGTGGGGTCCCGCCCATCTCTTTCATGCGGGCCACGAACGCATCGAGGTCGTACGTGTCGAAGGCGACGTGCTGAACCGAATGGTCACCATGTTTGGCGACGAACTTCGACACCTGCGAGGTCTTGTCGCGGTCGATCCCCTCGATAAGCGCGACACCGAACTCGCCGTAGTCGATGCACCAGATCTTCATGCTGGATTCGGGATCGCCCGGTCGAACATCGTCGATGCGGTTGATGAGCGTGCCGCCCTCGACCTCGATGTGGAACCAGGCCCACCGTTCGATCGAACCAGCGGTGCATGCGTATGTGATGTGATCAACCTTCTTGAGCATGCCCCCAGTAGGGCATAGTGTTCATCTATCTGCAATACGATTGAACAGTTCGTTCATTACCCTCTGGGTTCACACTGGTTGTGATCACTCCAAGCATCGACAGGTAGTCATTTGTGAACACTTCGCCCAACGCGCTCGACCGAACAGATCGCCAGCTATTGCTGGCGTTACGCCGGCATCCGCGAGCCTCACTCACCAGCTTGGCGAAACGCGCAAACGTCGCTCGTGGCACCGTCTACAGCCGACTTGAACGAATGGAGAAGACCGGTGTGATCACCGGATACGGACCCGAGGTCGATCCGGTCGCTGCCGGATACTCGGTTCTCGCGTTCTGCACGCTCGAGATCGAACAGGGCAGTCACGGCACGACGACCGAGCAACTCGCTCAACTTCCCGAGGTTCTCGAGATTCACACGATCACCGGCGACGGCGACCTTCTCCTTCGCGTTGTGGCCATGTCGAATGACCACCTGCACGAGATCGTCCAGGCCATCTCGTCGATCGGCGCGGTCGAACGGACCCAGACGCAACTGGCCTTGGCCACAACGGTAAGCCGACCCGTCACTCACGTGCTCGATTCGACCGAATTGTAGAAGTGCCCCGTCGTGCCGATAGTCTTTTAGGAACGACATCGGGTACGCCAACTCGATTGTCCTAGGCGCAGCCTCGGTTGCTGCCGCATTGCACACGGTGCCGCACGCACGCTCCGGCCAATAGACGGCCGTGGTTCGAGCGCCGCCACGTGCACGTATTTTCATTCTGGGATGACGACACGTCGTCCCGACGAGGGGCGAGAAGGAATCCACCTTCTTCGCAGCGCCGGGCTTGCTCGGTGCCCCTACGAGGAGAGCAACTATCGCTACCACCGTGACCCCGGCACAACTCGACGAATTCGCGCTGGCGAATCTCGACGGTCGTGCAACCCCTGAGCAGGTCAAGATCTTGGCGGCCGACAAGGACGCCTGGGCCGCCGCCCTATGGCGCCTTCTCGACGACGCCGACGCAGCGCTTGAACGCGCCCGGAAGACCGTGCGCGGACCTGAGCGCGCCAACGTGCTCAACGATCTCGACGAAGAGTGCTTTCGAATCGACGACGCGCTGACCGAGCTCATTGGCCCCGCCGCCGAAGAAGAACTCACACCCGACCCGAACCAGAAGAAGCAGCAGCAGCAAAAGCAGCAGGCGCCAGCGGAGAAGACGGGTACCGCACAGCTCCAGCTTTCATGGAACGACGGTCAGCTCGTTGCATGGATGGCTGGCCACGACGCTCGATACGAACAAGCCGAAGTCATCAAAGAACTGCTCGCAGAAACCGGCGGGGCGTCTATCGAGTGGGAAGCGCGCGGCCCCCTACGAATCCCGACCGGTCAACGCGTCCCGGCCGTGACCGCTCCGGTGACCGCCGCCCTCGGGTGGCTCGTCGCACAAGCCCGCGAGACGTATAACCCACGCGTCGGGCCGAGCGTCCGCTGGATGGGACTCGCCGCCGCAACCGCCGTATCGGCCGTCTCGCAGGGTCGAATGGCACCACAGCTTCGTCAATCGCGTCGGGGCAGCAAGGGCGCCGACGGCAGCAACTTCTCGGTGCGTTGGCTTCCCGGACTTATCGATAGCGACCACCTCAGTGAACTGGTTGCGTCGGTGCCCGGCGCAGCGATGGTCGGCCAGCAACGTCAGGAAGGCCTGTCCTTCACAACGGCCGTCATGGGCGATGTCACCAATCAGATCGTGAAGATGGCGGCCGGCCAGGTCGATGTTCCCGCTCCCCCACCCGAGGTTCGCGATCGCAACGACATCTCCGAGGCCTTCCTCGGTCGACTCGATGGGTCGACGTTCGTGGCACCCGATGGTCCCGGCGCCGAGATCTCCCGGCGCATCGACCGGTGGGCGGCACCGGTCGTTGGGACAAAGAACCCGAAGCTGACCGTCTTGTTGAACCCGCCGGACGCAAGCAACGCCTGGCACGCCCAAGTCCTCGGGACATCATCGGCCGGGACCCTCGAGCCGTTCGAGATTGTCCTTGCCGAAGCGTCCAAAGACCGCTCTCGACTCTTCGAACATCAGGCGTCGCGCCTCGAGCGTTTGTTCCCCGCGCTGCTTCGACCGGGCGGTCGTCGACGGGGCGAAGTGATCTTGAGCCAAGACGAAGCGTGGCAGCTCATGACCGAAGTCGGGCCGGTTCTGACCGCAGCCGGCTTCGATGTTCGTGTTCCGCCACTTTCCCGCAAGAAGACGGCTCCATCGCTTCGGCTCACCGCAGATGAGGCCGAGGAAACCGTTGTCGGCGCACAGCAACTCGCCAATGTCCGGTGGTCGGCGATGTTCGACGACGTCGAGCTCAGCGCCGCCGAGATCGCGAAGCTCGCACAGCAGGCACGCCCACTCGTAAAGAGCCGTGGCCAGTGGATCGAGCTCGACCAGGCCGATTTGGCCGAGGCCGCAGCCGCACTGGCGGAGCGGGCCGACCAAACAAAGCTCACCGGCGCCGACATGTTGCGCCATGCCATGGGCCTCGAAGGCGACCCGCTCGGTGGCGGTATCAGCATCGCCGGCGATGGTTGGGCAGCCGACCTGCTGCGCAGCATGAACGAGCTCCCCGAACACCCCGACACCACACCCGAGGGGTTCGAGGGCGAACTCCGTAGCTACCAGGCCGACGCGTTGTCTTGGCTCAACTTCCTCGATGACGCTGGTCTTGGCGGCTGCCTGGCGCTCGACATGGGCCTCGGAAAGACACCGACGTCGCTCGCTGCGCTGTACGCAAGCCGCGAGCACGGCACGGGGCTCGTCATTGCCCCACCGGCCGTTGTCGGCAACTGGGCCGCGGAGTCAAAGAAGTTCATTCCCGATATGTCGGTGCACGTCCATCACGGTGCGAGCCGAGCCAAGGGCGACCTTGCGAAGAAGTTCGAAAAGGTCGATCTCGTGATCACGACATACGGCACTGCCGTCCGAGATATGGATCAGCTCGCGAAGATCACCTGGGGCAAGGTCGTCATCGATGAGGCTCAAGCCATCAAGAATCCGACGGCCGAGACCTCCCAACAGCTTCGTCGTCTCGACGCTCGTACGCGCGTTGCACTAACCGGAACGCCGATCGAGAATGGCCTCGGCGACCTGTGGTCGATCATGGACTGGGCAAACGCAGGACTTGTTGGCCCCCGCCCGCAGTTCATTGCGCAGCTGACGCCGACGAAGAAGTCCGCTGGTACGAAGGCGGGCGAAGAAGCGCTGAAGGCGCTGAACGGCATCCTCGTCTACCGACGCACAAAGACCGAACCCGAAATCGCCGCCGAGCTGCCGGATCGGATCGACGAGCTGGACCATTGTGCAATGACTCCCGAGCAGGTTGGCCTCTACCAGGCCGTCATCGACACCTTGGTCCTCGAGACCTCGGGCCGCGAGGCGGGTACGCCCGAGCGCAAGGGTGCGGTCCTCGCTGCGATCACAGCGCTCAAGCAGATCTGCAACCACCCGGTCAACTACCAAGACGACGACAAGCCGCTCGAAGGCCGGTCCGGCAAGCTGTCGCGTCTCAACGAAATCATGGAATCGGTGTTTGCTGCCGACGAGAAGATGCTGATCTTCACGCACTTCGCGTCGTGGGGCGAGAAGCTCGCCGACTACCTGACCGATCGCACCGGCAAGAAGATCGAGTGTTACCACGGTGGTTTGGCCCGTGGCGCCCGAGACCGAATGATCGAAGAGTTCCAAAAGAGCGAAGGCGCTGGCGCCCTCGTCCTGTCGCTCAAGGCCGGCGGCACCGGCCTCAACCTCACCGCTGCAAACCACGTTGTCCTGTACGACCGCTGGTGGAACCCCGCTGTCGAGGATCAGGCGCGAGATCGTGCGTGGCGAATCGGACAGACCAAGACCGTTATTGCTCACCGCTTGGTCTGTCCGGGCACCGTCGACGAGCGAGTCGAAGAAGTCGTCGCCGGCAAGCGGCAGATTGCGAACATGGTTTTGCCTAAGTCGAGCTCGGTCGGCGACCTCGACGCCGAGCAGCTGCAAGTTGCGCTCGGCATCGACCCGGACATGTTGCTGACCGCCGAAGCCGCACCAGACTCCGGGGGCGACGCCACCGCAGATGATGAAGTCCTGGAGGTCGTGTCATGAGCGGACGCAACCGTGGCGGATCCAACAAGCGCAAAAAGAATTCGAACAACAAGAAGTCGAAGTTCGATGCGGCTGCGTTCTGGGGCGACCCCGAAGCGCTGCCCAACCCTGAGGGATTTCAGACCTCGACGCCGGACCCGGTCGCCGTGGTGAATTCGCTCGGACAACCCCCGCTGCCTGGGCATGGTGCTGCTTCACCGCACTACTTCACCTTGGTGTACACCCGGGCGACCCAGCTCGCTGGTGCCCTTGCAATGGCGGGCGAGATTGATGATCTGACGCCAGAAGAGCCTCCGGAACCAATCGCCGAGGAGACCGACGCTGTCGAAGATGACGCGCTCGGCGATGACCAGCTCACCGACACCCTCCCGAACGATGAGGATGCGCTCACCGAGGCGAGCGCCGACGACGAAATGGGCACACCTGCCGAGGCGTCCGAACAGGAGTGATCCCACACCGCAGCTCCAGACCGTGACTATTGCGCGCTAAAGAATCGCGCTGCGTGCACCGATGCCGTGGAGAGGTGTAGCGTTACGCTCACGCAACGAGTGCTCCCTGCTCGGGCAAAACCGAGTCGCAATCGAGACGGGCGGTCTTGACAAGGAGAAGCAGTGCATCATCGTCGAACCGACGTCGTCGCCACCCCCTCATCCCACGACCGAGGCGAGTCCCCAACTCGCCGCCGGAAGGCCGGCCTCGGCACATTCCTCACTATCGCCATCATCGGCGCGACTCTGGCAGCAACGGCGGGCCAGGTCGGCGCCCAGGGCACTCGGACCAGTTGTGGTACCGCACCGGCGGGCATGAATGTGATCGAGTCGAACGCTCGATACATACGCGGCACGATCGGCGACGACTTCATTTGTGGCGGCGCCTCACGAAACATCATTCGCGGCCTCGCCGGCAATGACATCTTGCACGGTATGGGCGGCAACGACCGGCTCATTGGCGGCACCGGCGATGACACGATTCACGGCGGAGCAGGGTCGGACGACATCCTCGCCTACGGCGGTGCTGACGTTCTGTACGGAGGCTCCGGCAACGACGACTTCCGCGGCGGCTACGGACCGGACACGATGTATGGGGGTCCGGGCAACGACATCTTGTCGGGCGGCTTTGGCGCCGACATCTTGTTCGGCGGAGACGGCAACGACCGAGTCATCGGAGGCAAAGGTCCCGACACGCTGTCGGGCGACGCCGGAGATGATCGACTCTTCGGTGGCTGGGGAACCGATCAGGTCAACGGAGGCGCCGGAAACGACATCTTGTTCGGCGGTCTCGCTGCAGACTCACTCATCGGCGGTGGCGGCAACGACACGATTCACTCCGATGCAGCCGATGCGGACGCCCCCGCTGACCCGTCGCCGACGAGCGAAGCTGCGAACTTGGCCTTGCTTCGTAGTAACGCCACTCGCAACACCCAGTTCGACAACAACCCGTACAAGGATGTTCCGATCAACCAGATCGAGGTGAGCGACCTCACGGTGAACGGGGACATCTACAACGAGGTTCTGCTCGATACCTCGACGAGCGGGTTCTTCCGGGTGAAGTGCGAGGTCAGCCACTTCGCCTACGACGACCCCATCATCTATCCAGGCCAACCGGGTCGAGCGCATCTGCACATGTTCTTTGGCAACACGAACGCCAATGCGTACAGCACCTTCGATTCGCTGCTGAACACCGGAACCGGAACCTGTAACGGTGAGGATCTCAACCGCTCGGCGTACTGGTTCCCAGCGGTGCTCGACCGCAATGGCAACGCCCTGATTCCGTTCGAGATCATGGTGTACTACAAGAACGACAACTTCCGTTTCGACGGGGCAAACGAGCTCGTGTCGCCATTCCCCGACAACCTCCGGATGATCGCCGGCGACGCATCGGCAACACAGCCGCAGACCGAATTCACTGGCGATTGGGAGGTCATTCCTGCGGTGAGCTTCTTGTGTGGTCCGGCGTACGGAGCGAGCCAGCGCAGTGCGCTGATTCCGGACTGCTCGAGCAACGGACAGGGCCCATACGCCGGTAACGCGCTCGAGATGCAGATTGCCTTCCCGCAGTGCTTCAACCCAGACAGCGGCACCTACCTGAGCGACCAGAGCCACATGAGTTACAGCGAAGGCGGGTACTACGGGGTGCGTTGCCCCGACTCACACCCGCAGGACGTGTCGTCGATCATGTACCGGATCTTCTTTAGCCCCGATGAATACGGCGGTTCGCTTTCGGACCTGTATCTCAGCTCCGACGTTAAGCACAACCAGATCCTTCCCGGGGGCACCACAGCACATGCTGACTGGTTCGGCGCATGGCATCCAGAGGCGATGGACATGTGGGTGCAGAACTGCAACAACACACAGGCCGATTGCGAGATTGGTTTGCTCGATCGGTCACCTGCGCTGTCGATGGTGGACCGCAAGCAAGGCTTCTATCCGTCGGGATATCTTGCTCCGGCGTCAGAACTCGTGAAGCTGTGTCCTGGCAAGGTGTTCGATGCGACCGACCCACTCCGGTCGGTGGCTGGTTGCCGGCACGGCTAACCGGCCGCCCGACCGAGCGTCTGGTCGCGGAAGAAAAGTTCGAGGCTCGTCAGCATTGTGGCTGCGAGCCGACGAACACCTTCGTCGTCATGGTCGTGTCCGAGCGCGCGAATGAGAACATCGAATCCTGGGGCTTCGGGGGCGTCGTAGCGTCCGTCCTCGACATCAGCTTCGTGAATGATCTCCGCGATCTTCCAAAGCACGGGGTCGGCGAGTTCGTAGCGACGCAGGATGGTCTCGAACGTGATGTCGGGTCCGTGATGGCTGAGGTCGCACCCAACGATGTCGAATGGTGTTGCGTCGTTCGGGACATCGTCGGGGTCATCGACGTAGATGAAGGTCGCGTCGGGGTCGACATAGGCGCTGATAAGCCACGCCGACGCCGCCCGATCGATATGGATGTGTTTGCGGGTTGCCCACTTCATGGCGTCGCCGCCGATGCATCGTCTGCTGCCGTTGCTCGGCCAGTGGCGGTGTTGGCCAGGTCGCCGATCGCCAGCCGGACTGCATCACCATGCTCGGCGCCGAGGTAGTCGCGCCGATCGATACGTCGTAGTTCGCGTCGCCAGCGAGCGATGGTGCGGGCATCGGCGGATTCGGATTGCTCGATCTCGTCGAGGAGTAGGCGGTACTCGGCACTGCGGGCCTCGTTGAGTTCGTCTACGAGACGGTTGGTGTCGCGACGGGTCGATGGGGTTGCGACCCACACGATGGCCTCGCCGTCGGCTTCGAGCACCTGGGCGCTCACCCACTCGAGACGCTCTTTGGTCCGCGGGGTTTTGGGGAGCGCTACCAATCCGTCTCCGAGCTGCACGACCCCGAGGTCTTTCAGACGTCGCCATACCGCAATGCGAGGTGTCGACGGTTCCCGGGGAATCCGATAGCTCAACATCACCCATTCGTCTACCACTGGTTGCGTAACCATGGTTGCAAGACTATCGTCATTTTGCATGCAACCACGGTTACACAACGACGAGGCGCCTGGCAGTCGCGATCAGGCCTCGCCGGGAGCCACGATCCCCCAGAGCGAATGGGTTGCCGCTTGGGCGACCGTTGCTGCCAACAGCTTCGGCGGACCGGCCGGACAGATCGCCGTCATGCATGACGAGATCGTCACCAAGCGACGGTGGGTCGGTGAACGCCGGTTCCTTCACGCACTGAACTACTGCATGCTGCTCCCCGGACCCGAAGCCCAACAGCTGGCCACCTACCTGGGCTGGCTCCTGCGCGGCCCACGAGGCGGTTTGCTCGCCGGATCACTGTTCATCCTTCCGGGCTTTCTCTCGATCATGGTTCTCAGCATTCTGTTCACTGCCTACGGCGATCTCACGTGGGTGACCGGGCTGTTCTTTGGGATTTCGGCCGCCGTCATCGCGGTTGTTGCGAGCGCGGTTCTTCGCATCGGTGGACGGGTGATCAAGAACCGTTCGATGTTTCTCATCGCCGCAAGTGCGTTCATCGGGATCTTCGTCTTTGAGCTACCGTTCCCGCTCATCGTTGCCGTCGCCGCAGCGATCGGATTGATCGGCGGGCGCTTCCACCCCGACACGTTCAACGTGGTGCAAGGCCATGATGAGTCGGCGGCTAGCGACGACGACGATGTTCTGGTCGGCGACCAAGACATCAGCCTCGGCCGCCCGTCGTGGGGGCGAGCATTACGGGTCCTCGGAACCGGCCTGGCGTTATGGTTCGGCCCCGTTGCACTGCTCGCTGGCGCCTTTGGCCGGGACTCGGTGTTCTTCGATGTGGCGTGGTTCTTTTCCACCGCGGCCGTCCTCACATTCGGCGGGGCCTATTCGGTCCTTGCCTACATCTCCCAGGAGAGCGTCAACACGTTTGGCTGGCTCGAGCCAGGTGAGATGATCAGCGGGCTCGGCATGGCCGAGACCACTCCCGGACCACTCATCCAGGTCGTGCAGTTCGTGGGCTTCGTGGGCCCATATCGAGAACCAGGATCGATGGGCGCCATGCAGGCCGGGGTCTTCGGCGCGACGATCGCCACCTGGGTCACCTTCATCCCGTCGTTCTTGTGGATCTTCCTCGGCGCGCCGTTCATCGAACACCTGCGTGGCCGACCCTCGCTCACTGCTGCACTGTCCACCATCACCGCAGCGGTCGTTGGTGTCGTCCTCAACCTCGCCATCTGGTTTGCGCTCTTCACCCTGTTCGACACCGTCACCGAACATCGACGGTTTGGAGCACTGCTCTATGAGCCCGACCTGACCTCGATTAACCCGATGGCACTGCTGATCGCCCTCGCAGCCGGCATTGCAATCTTCCGGTTCAAGACGCCCACGCTCCGGGTCGTTACGGCTGCTGCTGTCGTTGGGATCGCGTACCAATTCGTTATCGCCTGAGGAGGCCAAACAATGTCAACCAACATCATCATCTTGTGTCCACACAACGCGGCCAAGAGCGTCTATGCCGCGGCGACCCTGCGCCAGAAGGCAGTCGACGCCGGGATGCAAGTGGGTGTATCCACCGGCGGCACAGACCCCGATGACATCGTGCTGCCGATCGTGCGAGAGCGACTCGAAGCGCTGGGTCACACGGTGAACGCCGACCCGAAAATGGTCACGGGAGAGGCACTCGATGCCGCCGACCTGATCATCAACATTGGATGCGAACATGGGGACCTCCCAACGTCGCGTCCGATCACGGACTGGACGATCCCGAACTTCAGCGACGATCCAGTGGTGGCCTTCGCCGCGCTCGATACCCACGTCGACCGGTTGCTCACCGATCTCTAGAGCCCGCTGCGATACCGTCGTGGGATGAGCGGACA
>CALLAA010000232.1 GCA_938002955.1 uncultured Acidimicrobiales bacterium | reverse complement strand
CTCGGCCACTCGGGCACCGTGGACCGTGATCTGATCGACCTTCGTGCGAAGCAGAACGTGGCAAACGAACGCACCGAGCTCCTCGCCATCGAACTACTCGAGCTCACACACCAGACCACGCTCCTCGCGTCGGAAGCGCAGGAGAGCGCAAACCTCACCGCAGAAGAATCCGAGCAGCTCGCTCGCGAACTTCGAGAAGCAAACGCCGTTGCGCAGCGTCTTGCCGCTCAGGCACAAGAGAGCGCGTCGATGACCGCGTCAGAGTCGGATCAGCTCGCCAAAGAACTCCGAGACGCCGTCGAAGCTGCACAAGACCTGGCGAGCCAAGCTCAGCAGACGGCGACGATGACCGCCGACGGGTCTGAGCAGCTTGCGCTAGAACTTCGCGAAGCCAACAAGACGTCGCAGGACCTCGCAGCACTGGCAAAGCAGACCGCCGAGCTCACCGCTGAAGAAGCCGAGCAAATCGCTCACGAGCTGCGCGAGGCAAACAAGGTCGCACAGGAACTTGCCGCGAAGGCTAAAGAGACCGCCGAGCTCACCGCCGAAGAAGCCCAGCAGACGGCCAAGGAGCTTCGAGACGCGAACGAAGAGGCCCGGGTGATGGCCGAGAAGGCTAGGGACCGTGCCGACTTTTCCGCAGACACCGTTGCAGGGCTGCAGGTGGATTTCGAAGAGGAAACCAGTTCGCTGCGTAAGCATCTAAAGGAAACCACCGGCAGCTTGAGCGAGACGAGTACTCGCATCGACAAGCTCGAAGAGCGCGACGAGAACACTTCACCCGAGGTTTACGCAAGCGAGCTTCGTGAGCAGATCGAGCGTGAGCTCCGAAGCTTGCGCGAAAAGATGGACGATCCCATCGTGTCCTCAGAGAATCAGGCCGAGCCGGTGAAGCGTTGGCGATACCATCTTCCCGAGGAGCCCAAGACGAACAAGGCTCTTCCGTCGGCGACAAAATCCGAGAGCGATCCGGTCGAGCAGCCGTAGCGTCAGCCGATAATCGGAATGTCTCGTTCCGCTCGACGAGACAGCATCTCGGGACCATCGGCGCGGATCACGATGTTCTCCTCGTGGAGCATCATCCGGCCCGGAGCGAAGGTCATGCCGGGCTCCAAGGTGAGCACCATGCCCTCTTCGATCACCGTCTCGTCTGTCGACGTATTCGACGGCCACTCGGTGAGTTGCATTCCAAGGCCGTGTCCGAGCCGCCCGACGTCGTTGCCGAGCGAACCGCCGTCGATCATGACGTCGGCCATTGCCTTCCAGAGGTCGGTCGTTGTCACTCCGGGCCGAAGCATGTTGAGGCCTGCCTCGGTGGCGTCCCACACGACGTGGTGGGCACGGGCGGCGTCGTCGTCGACGTGGCCAAATGCGTAGTAGCGGTCGAAGTCGCTCGAATAGCCGTCCCACATCGTTCCGGTGTCGAACATCAAGAGATCGCCCGGTTCGATGATGCGATCGCTCGGCTGCTTGATCACATCGGTGAACGAATGGCCGCTCGCTCCAACGAGGTAGGGCACGTCGTCGGCGCCGCGCTGAAGAAGGTCGATACGGAAGGCCGTGAAGGCTTCGCGCTCGGTCATGCCGACCGAGAGGAGGTCGCCAAGACCTTCGAACCCATCGGACACCAGCGAGCAGACATGGGCGGTCTTTGCGAGCTCGCGCTCGGACTTCACCATTCGCATCGATCGCACGACCGATGTGGCGTCCGCGAATTCGACGTCAGGAACCGCCGAGCCGAGCGCGTTCCAGTCGGCGAGCGGCATTCGCAGGTGCGTCTCGTGTCCCATCGGCACGCCGATTCGAGAGAAGCCAGAGGAGCCAATGACGTCGGCGAGAATCGATACACCATCGTCTTCGGGCTGAGGGGCCGACCATGTACGAATATCGGAGATCCAGGTCTCGCTCATCATCGGTGCACCGATTCCCGGAATCACCGCAATTGGATCTGACGACACGGGCACGAGCACAAACCACGGACGGGTCGGGCTCTGCCAGAACGGTGTATGAAAGCCGGTGAAGTACCGGACCTCAGGTTCAGTGCACACAAACAATGCGTCGAGCCCGAGCGCCGCAAGCTTTGCTTGCGCTGTGGCGCAACGGGTCTTGTATTCCTCGACGGGAAATCCGCGTGGCGGCATGTCGCTCATAGCCCGAACTGTAGACCCGTCGGTACGCCCCTGCTGAGTTCGCCGCTGGAGGCATTGGACCCAATATCCGATGTATTGTCGTAGTGGGATTGTTCGTCATTACTAAGGCGCGGGAAAATTGGCATCTATTGCCGACGGCGAAGGCCGTCTATCACTTGTGCCCCAACTCGCGATTGAGTTGGCTAGCACACCAGAAAATCAGCATGTTGTTGTCGACGGCTCGATGCTGTCAGCTGACATCTCTGGGTTCACCGCGCTCTCGGAGCGTCTTAGCGATAAGGGCAAAGCTGGCGCCGAGGAGATAACGGCACTCATCAGCAAGTGCTTCGAAGCACTGATCGGCGTTGCCTACGAATACGGCGGCGAAGTCTTGAAGTTTGGCGGTGATGCGCTCCTCGTCATTTTCCGCGGCGACGACCACATGCGTCGGGTGGCGGCGGCCGCAGTCGAAATGCAAAACGCCCTGGCCTCAACCGCAGGAGCAAAACGAGCAAAACTCACCATGACCGTCGGCGCCTCCGAAGGTCCCTTCGACGTCTTTATGGTGGGCACCGGGAACCGTGACCTTCTGATCTCTGGAGACCGAGCAACCAAGGTCATCGAGCTCGAAGGAACCGCCGACAAGGGTCAGACGCTTATCAGCGAAGCGATAGCGGAGGCCCTCCTCGACGAGGTACCGCTGATCCAACATGAACTCGGGTATGTCATCGATCAGGTGGTCGCGGCAACGAAGCCTGGCCCACGAACGGCAGGAGGCAATCCCGACCTGATTCAGTCGCTTATCGCACCCTCGGTCAACCGCCACTTCGAAGCGTTCGAGCAACTCGGAGGCGAACATCGAATCGTCGCCGTCGACTTCCTGAGTATCGCTGGCGTGCAAGCCCAGCTCGATTCGGTCGGCGGGCAAGCAACTGCCGATCAGCTTGGATACCTCTTCGACACGGTAACCGAAATCGGCGAGCGCTTCGACGTTTCGATTCTGCACACCGACATCTACGACGACGGTGTGAAATTTCTGATGTGTGCCGGAGCACCACACACCACCGGCCAGACGGGAGACGCGATCCTCGAGGCCGCTCTGGAGATCCAGCAGATACGAAGTCCATTCGTCCTCAAGCAGGGCATTCAGCAAGGCCGCTGTTTCGCTGGTTTCCTCGGCTCGAGCTACCGCCGTGCGTACACGCTGATGGGCGACATCGTGAATACTGCCGCCCGTATGCTCGGACCTGCCCACAACCGCGACATCGTCGCGGTCGACGAGGTATTCCGCACGACCCGCACGATCTTCATCACCGACCCGCTCCCACCTGTCCTGGCCAAAGGCAAGGCCGAGCCGATTCAAGCGAGCTTGGTCATTGCCGCGAGCGACGAAACCCGTTTCCGACGAATAGACGCGCCGCTCGTTGGTCGCGACGATCAGCTCGAGCGCTTCCGCTCGTTGCTCCTCGACGGTGGCGCGGTCATTCAGCTACAAGGCCCCGCCGGCGCCGGCAAGAGCCGTCTACTCGATGCTTTCCGCGCTGAAGCTCGCGAACGCGGACGTTCAGTCGTAAGCGGCTCATGTTCGCCGTACAGCCGCTCGACCCCCTACGCAGTTCTACGGATGTTGCTCCGCGAGCGTTTCGGCATCGACAGCTTCGCCGACCCAGAGACCGCCGGAGACCTTCTCCTCAAAGCGATCCACTACAACGCACCTGAGCTGGAAACAATGGCGCCAATCGCAGCGATCCCGCTTGGGGCCTCGGTGCCAGCCACTGCCGAAGCCGACGCGATCGACAGCAAGTTCCTGCGCCCGAACATCAACAAGGTCGTCGCTTCTCTGTTGCGGTCATCGGTTCCGCACGACGTACTGCTCGTCGTTGAAGACGTGCACTGGATCGACGAACCATCGGCAGAGTTCTTCGAGTTCCTCCAGAACGATGAGGCTGGCGATATCCGCGACTGGACAACCGTCCTCACCACTCGCCCCGAGAACGCGTGGAGTCCGCAACTCGCGGGCCGGGAAGTCGAGCTGATCGAGCTGGAGCCGCTCACCGCTGACGACATCCGGTCGCTCGCGCTCGTGAGCACCGAGCACGACCTCACCGATCGCCAGCTCGACACCGTCGTCGAGCAGGCACAGGGCAACCCGCTCTTCGCAATCGAGCTAGCCAAAGCGGTCGGGGAACACAGCGGCGAAACCGTTCCCGATACCGTCGAGCAACTGATCGGGGCTCGAATCGACGCACTCGATCCCAAGGTTCGCCATGCCATGCGACTGGCGTCGGTTTTCGGCTACCGCCTTCGAACCGACGACCTGCGCGTCGTCCTCGCTCCTGAACCTCCGCCCGATATCGATGCGCTCTCCGAGTTCATCGTGCTCGACGAACAAGACAATCTCGGATTCACCCACGCGTTGTATCGGGAAGTTGCCTACGAAGGCCTTCCCTACACGGAACGTAAGCGCCTGCATCGTCGCGTTGGCGAGCATCTCGAAGCGATAACGCCGGTACCTGAATCGATCGCCGATGTCCTCGCCCTGCACTTCAGCGAGGCAAAGGACTCAGCACGCACCTGGACCTATGGCGTCATGGCTGGAGATGCGGCCCGGCGTAAAGCAGCGACGGCCGAAGCAGCAGTTCACTTCGAACGAGCACTCGCAGTCTCGAAGGGAACGACTGACGCGACCGACGAGGAGGTGGCAAGAATTGCCTTCGCTCTCGGCGACGCCGAGAGCCTTTTAGGGAACCTGGACAGGGCAGAAGCTGCCTTCGGCAAGGCTCGAAAGAGAGCTCAAGATACCGAAACCGAAGTGGATGCGATGTTACGAGTAGGCAACATTCGCGAAAACCAAGGCAGATATTCTGATGCGGCGCGCTGGTACGACCGCGCCGAAGCGCTCCTGCCCCCGATATCTTCTACCGACAACCAGCGAAAAACTCGAGCGCGTGTCCACTTTTTCAGATCTGGACTGCTACATCGCTTGAATGACCAGCAGGGGTGTATTGATGAGGCCCGCCTATCTCTCGCTGAGGCTGAAGATGCGAACGATGTTCCTGCAATGGCAGAAGCATTGCAGCGCTTACACCTTGCGACCATCTATCTCGGCCGTGAGGACCACATCCGATACGGACCGACCGCGCTGCGACTCTTTAGGGACCTCGGGAAGTTCGAACGTCAGTTTGCGGTCTTCAACAATCTGGGTATCCAGCACTACTTTGCCGGTAGATGGACCGAAGCCGCACAAAACTACGAAGCTGCAACGGAAGCGGGGCTCCAGGCGGGTTACGTGCTCGGCGCGATGCTCGGAGTCGCAAACAGAGCAGAAATTCTCTCCGACCAAGGAAAGTGGGACGAAGCCCTCGAACTCTTGGAGTCAGCCCGACGCAACCTTGCTTCGGGCCTGCACCCGATGGCGGCAGCACTCGTACTGCTCTTCTCTGGGATAACGCAGGATCGGAAAGGCGAGATCCGCTCGGCGAAGCTCTCTTTAGAGTCAGCAATTACGGCTCTGACCGAGCTCGGTTTGGATGATCAGGCACTAGATGCTGAGACGCGACTACTTATCCTCCAAGTCAGTGACGGAAGATCTCCGGTCGAGTCGCTCCGCGAGCACTACAACACCCTTGGCGCCGATCACCCGCTCGCCCCACGCATAGCCCGTGCTATGGCGAACAGGGCCAGCCGAGGAGAGTGGGCAGAGCATCGCACCCGACTACTCGACCTCGTCGAAGGGCAGGCCGGTTACGAGCGAGCGCTGACGCTACGGGTGCTCGCTCACTACGACGGCGCAGACGCCGATCCGACCTGGGCTATCGAAGCCCAGGAGATCTTTGACTCCCTGGGCGTTGTGCGGTTGCGACCGCTGCCAGACCCCCCGGACTGACAGCGGTCACTTCGCTAGCTCAGGTCTCGCAGGCCGTGAGCTGATCGTTGCCTGAGTTTCCTC
>CALLAA010000231.1 GCA_938002955.1 uncultured Acidimicrobiales bacterium | reverse complement strand
TTCGATCTCGGAGACGAAGCTTCGGTCGATCTTTAAGATGTCGACCGGCAGCTGCCGCAGGTGAGCGAGTGACATGAACCCGGTTCCGAAGTCGTCGAGGGCGATCTTCACCCCAAGCTTCTGCAAGACGGAGAGCTCTCGTGCCGCGTGGGTGATGTCTTCGAGAAGCGCAGTCTCGGTCACCTCGAGTACGAGGTTGATCGGATCGATGTTGTGACGCTCGATGGCAGATTCGACGTCGTGGAGCAACGTCCCGCTGCCCAGGTGGCGACCAGAGATGTTCACCGCAACAGACACCGACCGTAGTGTTGGATCCGACGACCATCGGGCGAGCTGCCCCATTGCAGCTCCCAACACCCACCGGTCGATGTCGAGAATGAGGTCGGTCCGCTCCGCTGCTGGAATGAATGCGTCCGGGCTGACCAAACCAATTCCAGGCCGATCCCATCTGACGAGGGCCTCGACACCCACGATCGTGCGCTCGCTCGCGCTGACGCTCGGTTGGAAGAACAGGCGCAGCTCGTCGTGATCGATGGCTTCCCGAATCGCTTGTTCGAGCAGGTCGCGCTCGCGCAACGCACTTCGGAGGTTCTCATCACAAACCTCGACGCGGCCTTTGCCGTGGCTCTTTGCCCGGTAGACGGCGCTGTCCGCGTCGCGCAGGAGTTCATCGGCGGAGAGCTCGCTCATACCGTCGGAGATACCGACGCCGATACTCACACTTGGGTGAAACGTCACCCCTTCGAAGGTGATTGGTTTGCTCACCTCGGCCAAGACGCGGTTGCTGAGTGCGAGCGCAGCATCGAGATCACCGACGGGCTCAGCGACGACGACGAATTCGTCACCGCCGAGCCGCCCCGCCAGGTCGCCGGTGCGTATCGCAAGGAGCAGTCGCTCTGCGATGGTTTGCAAGACGAGGTCGCCCGTGTGGTGACCGTAGGTGTCGTTGATGCCCTTGAAATCGTCGATGTCGAGAAAGAGCAGGGCGATCGCTTGACGATGTCGACGTGTCCGAGCCAACGCTGCGTTGAGATGGCGCAGGATCGCGGCGCGGTTCGACAGCCGGGTGAGGTGGTCGTGTGCGGCATCGTGCTCGAGCTGACGTTGAAAGCTGTCCCGGTCGGACAACGAGACGGCCAGCCGGTCGACGGCAGCCTGCAGGGACTTGCCCAACTCCCCTGGAGCGCGCTCGCCAAGGACCTTGTCGTCGAGCCGTTCTTCTGCGAGGGCTACCGCCTGAGACTCCGCGATTCGCAACGAAGCGGTGGCTTCGTTGAGCGCACGAGCACCCATGCGAACTTCGGTCGGGCCCGTCTCGTCGAGCTGCGTGTCGAGCTGGCCAAGACTCAGGCGACGGGCCGCGTCGGCCATTCGTTGGATCGGCCGCCCCACCGTAAGCACGAGCGCGAACGCCGCGCCGGTGATCTGTGCGATGAAGAGAATCGTGAGGCCAATGATCCGGCGACGATCGGATCGGGCATCGACCACGAGCTCCGCAGCCGCCATGTCCACCTCTTCGAGAGACACTTCCACGACCTCGGCAAGGCCACGATTGAACGCGTCGGCTTGCTCAAGACCGATCTTCAGCTCCGATGCGGCACGGAGAAGCTGAACGAGATCGACATTGTCGGACTCGATCTCCGACGATCGCACAGCGGTTGGATCGACGCCTGTTGCCGCGAAGGTCCGGACCACACTCTGGTAGCGCGCCCGCAGCTGGAGGACCGACTGGGACGATCGCATCTCGGACCAGCCCGCACCGACCTCACTATCGTTGGAGGCAACGCGCTCGAGGTCGTCGATGCGCTGCTCGAACACGGCCACGCTCTCGGAAAAGTCGACCGAGTCTTGAAGAATGAGCGGTAGGACGTCCGAGGACGCCATCCTCGCCCAGCTGGTCTCGAGACCTGCGGCTACGACCTGCAGCGATGCCGTTGTCTCGGCGATACGAACCGTCTGGACGAGTTCACCAGCGCCGGCTTCGCCTGCATCTGCGCTGAGGAGGCGAAGCTCGTCATCGAGCAACGCCTCAACACGAGCAATCACGGCGCCGTATCGGCTCCCGTACCCGAACAACCCGACGTTCCCTGCTTCGATATCTGCTCGCAAGACGTCGAGTGCGTCCTGCAAGCCGTCATCGCCGAGCTCGCTCACGAGGGAGTCGACGCGTTGGCGGTCAGCCGCTGATGACTCGCCGTAGTCAGGGAACAGCTCGAGACTTACCGACCTCGGCAGGTCTTCGAGGAGTCCTTGCCCGCTACCCGCCCAGACGGAAGAGAATTCTTCCTGGCTCAGCGCTGGCGTGAGCTGCAAAAGGAGTTGCAGGCGTTCGGCTCGCTCCTGCATCGATATCGCCGAGCGATATCTGGCGTCGGCATCGTCCCAACGGACGTATCCAAACAGGCCTAAGGGGATCACGAGCGACAGCGAAATCGCAGCGAGCACGATGGTAAAGCTGGGGAGTCTTCGCGCGAGCCGCATACCCGGTGATCGGCATGGCGAAGAGGTCGCTGAACGAACCGGGACCGGCTCTCGCAATATTGCGAGGCAGAAGTGCCGATCTAGCCAGCGAAGTAACGAATAGTGGTGCCTTCGAGGTTCAGACCGAGGGTACCGACCTGGGCTTCGACCTGACCGAGATCGAACGGTCGCCGACCAGCCCACCGTTTGTCCAACGTGAAGCGCACTCGCGTTCCCGGCGAGTCGCGAGCGACGACTTTGAACGGACCGGTGGGTACGCCAAGGGAGTACCGCTGGGCATGGGCCTCACCGTCGATCATGGTGACGATGCTCGCTGACGTCGAGATTGCGTTCACGGCTGCGAGGCTGATCGCGCACAACACGTCTGCGTACTGTGGGTGCGGCTTGTGCTCTCCGCAGGCGCCGAGGATGCTCATCACTTCCTGAGCAACGGGCGCTCGACCTGGCTTCGCCGTTACCGACAAGCCGGGGCCATCATCGGTCACCGTGATTTCGTCGCCGTCCGCGACCACATCGATCGTGCTCACCGTTCCTTGATGCGCATCGGCGAGCGCGAGGCACATGGACGCGAGCAGACTTTGGTTTCGGATGTTTCCGGACTTGTCGAAGTACACGCCGTGCCGGGCACGTACTGATTGAAGGTCTACGAGATCTGCCATCATCTTCTTTTCAGGGGGTGTGGAAGGCCATTGGCGGTGTGTCGCCGATGCGGATGGTTCGGCTTCCGATAGTGCCATCGGTCAGAAGTGCGCCGCTCTCAAGGAGCAGCGATCCCCGAGCCAAGATTCCTTGCTCGTGTAATTGGCAAAGCACCCGCTGTTCGAGGCGTTCGAGGTGTAGGGCGCTCTCGATGGGATTTGGTTGGGGAACGGTGACGACACCGCGCGATGCGAGCAGCGAAAGCCCGGTTTCGTGCGTAGATACAAGGGTTGCGGGCAATGCACGAGGAATGGTTTGTGCGATGACCGTGTCGTGTTTCACGACCTTGGTCGTGGCCGTGACGAGCCATTGTCCGTTCGAAAGTCGAGACATAATTTGCTGCCCGTGGGCACTAACAATTGCGACGTGTTCTGCGGACACGCGCGTCAAGATGACGAGCGGTTTCGTAAAAACTCTCCCAGAGTCGTCGGCTACCGCAACGACGTTCGTGACGGTGAAGCCGAGCCCATGCAGCGCCTCGATCGGGGCGGTTGCTTTGCGTGGAATGGGACGCGACGTGTCGTGGAGGACCCACGGGTTCGAGCGAGCCTGTCGCAAGAAACGACCGCGAAGCAGCGCGATGACCGCAATGACCGCCGCATAGCAACACACAAACGTCGCGCCGAGATGGAGCCACGGGGAGTCGATCACACGCCCGAGCAGGAAGCTCCCGGGGAGCAGCGAGAGAACTGCGGTACTGAATACGATCGTGCGATCTCGTTCGGCCACCGAGCGTTTCTGAGGCCCGGTTTGTTCCGGAACGGGAAAGGTCACGCCCAGAGTTCGACACTCCTGGTGGCCGACTTGAGCGCAGCGCCGCACGAAAAGTAGTCTGCCCGGCTGGCATATGACGTTTCGTAACAGTATCGTCATATCTGACATGAAAACTTCACTACGCGTGCCGTCGGCCCCCCAAGCCGAAAGAACCAACTCCGCAACGCCGCTGAACGAGCGCCCTATCCTGCGCCGCGCCATTGCGGTCGTAACACTCGCAATGGTGGCTGCTGGCCTGTCCTTGGTCATCCGGACCGCACCCGTCGATGCTGCAGGCCCTCACCAAGTCGTCGTCCGGGCGAAAGGCGAGACGGGCCAGGAAGAGATGATCCTGCGCATCAATGGTGACGATGTGGCCCGCTGGCCGGTCGCCACCTCATCTGCCGCCTACCGGTACGACGTTGGGTCACCGCTGGCCATTGAGACCGTCGAAGTCGCGTTCATCAACGATGACGGCGAACGCGATCTCATCGTCGACTACATCAACGTCGGCGGCACGATCATCCAGTCCGAGAGCCCATCGACGATCTCGACCGGAACGTACGTCTCTGGAGAGGGATGCATCGAACGAGCCTCGGTCTCGCCAAAGCTCCATTGCAACGGCAGCTTTCACTACGACATTCCAGACGGCACCGTTCTCGGCCGAGCCGAAGACACCGGCCCCCGGGTAGCGGTTCGTGCCCTCGGCGCAAGCGGGTCCGAGCAACTCCAGATTCTCATTAACGACTCGGTCGTCCTCACCGAAACCGTTGGTACGAAATGGAACACGTACGCGACGAGCCTTCCGGCTGGCACCGATGTCACCACCGCCGTCGTCCAGTTCGTCAACGACGGCCGGGGCCGAGACCTTCGCGTCGATTATCTCGAACTCGACGGTCAACGCTTCGAGTCCGAAGACGGCAACACCCGGGCAAACGGCACCTGGGCCGACGGCAGCTGTGCCGAACGCGACTCCCGTTCAGAATGGCTGCGTTGCGCCGGATGGTTCCGATACGACGTGACCTCTACTGCGGATCGTTCATCCACATCGGAGACACCAACGCCTCAACCCGTGCAGCAGGTTCAGCCAGCGACCACGGTCGCACCAGCGACCACCAGCGCACCATCGACCACGACAACAGCGACGCCGAAGGACGAACGGTCGATCAGCGTGCGAGCACTCGGTACCTCCGGTGGCGAAGTTCTGCAGCTACGAGTAGATGGCAAAGCCGTTGCGAGCTGGACGGTTTCCACGAGCTTCACAACCTACGAACACCCGATTGCCTCGACTGCCGACATCGACACCGTCGAAGTCCAATTTGTGAACGACGGCGCCAACCGGGACCTCCGAGTCGACTACATCGAGGTCGACGGCACGCGCCTCCACGCAGAATCATCATCGACGCTCGCCAAGGGCAGCTACTCGCGGAGCACCGGCTGCGCTGTTCGGGCGTCAACCTCCGAATGGCTGCATTGCGCTGGCAGCTTCACGTTCAGCGTCTCGGGCGAGCCGCTCGCCGCTGCGTCATCGGCGGTTGAGGCCACGGTCGCAAAGACCAGCAGCAACGTCAGCACAGCCCAGTCCACAACGTCCTCGAATGGCCGGTACAGCATTGCTCAGGTCATCGATGGAACGATCGGTGCGGGCGATGGCTCGAACCCGAACGAAGAAGCACCGATGGGTCGCCACGACGCACCCCTCTATCTCCCCCAAGGGTGGAACTGGAGCCAAGGCCCAACACGCAACTCGGTGTGGGGAGCCTTGGGGACCGGCGGTTCCATGTACGCCGAATGGCGGTGTGCGGTGATTCCCGAAAACGGACACCGCCCGTCGGTTCCGTTCCGAATCAATGTGCGCGAAGGCGCCTATTACCAATTCGCAAACGGATCATGGGATAAGGCGTTCGACGTCGACCTGACCGGTGGAAACCACGGCGGCTACCTCGGCCAGGCCGGACAACTCAACCAGAACCCCTTTAGCTCAGGAAGTCATGGCCAGATCCAATGGCGCCGCGAAGCCGACGGCAGCTACTCGGCACCGTGGAACTCCAACGCCCTCATGATGCACTTCTGGGCGGGCAAGCGCGAGTCTCCAGCGTCAGGACAGACCGCAGAGTTCCTCACGAGCGAGGTTCGACTGCAACAGCCAGATGGCTCACGCGTCGACCTGAGCAAGGTAAAGGTCTTGTTCCAGTGCGGGATCGACTACTACAACACCACCGGCGGCCAAGGCACCAAGGTTCCCGGACCAGGTATCGCGAAATACCACCGGGTAACGACCGGGTGGACGGCTGGCCTCTGGGTCACGCTTCCCGGTAACGCACCGGCGAACTCGGTCGCCGACTTCGAACGGTGGCTACGCCAGAACCCGCCGCCGAAGGTCGGCTAGGACATCGACGTTTCGACGGCTCGCTACAGCGATGCCGTGATCGACTGCAGAAGCGACGTCATGCGCTTGCGATTGACACCCAGATCGCTGTGGCCAGTGCGCGATGCGCTCCGGTAGTGCAACCGCTGGCCGTCCGAATCAACAAAGAACGTCACATCATCTTTGAATCGGAAGATACGGCTCGTGAAAACCGCCGCGAGCCGATCATCGGATTTCTGCGTGATCTTTCCACCCGAGCGCGTCACGGCGGCCTCGACCGCCTCGATCACCTGGGGCGCACGGGCAGATATCGAAACTGCTTCCATGTAGTGCACCGTGTCGGTAGCGTCAGCGAGCGTCGACACACAGTTTGGCGAATCAGGACATGGTTCAAGGCTCATGCCCCGAGGTTACCTAGCCATCGACGACGTCGATGATGATCGTCTCCTCTTTACGTGTGAATTGGCGTATGAGACGCCACAGCGCCATCACCAAGATCGCCATCTCGCCGAGGCTGACGTTCGAACCGGCACTGCTCGTAGATGCCCCGAGCTTCTTCGCCGTCTCGTCACTGATGAGCCCTTTGCGCTGGGCCAGTTTGAGGGCGGTACCACCAACTACGGCAAGGTCAGCGACCCGACCAGCGGGACCCAGGCGGCCGAGGAGACGTCGTGTGAGAAACTTCATGTACACAGCTTAGGCCAGGCTCCCTGCTCGTTTGGTCGCCCATGTCTATGGGTCCAATGGCCTCGCGATTGGGATCGAGCGCCTATCGGGATCTCGGGTACCGCTGACGACAACCTCTCGTATGTTCGAACGATGGAAGCAGCGACAGGTAGCCGGCGGCACGCCGTCACTTGGCTATAGCCGACGTCGAGTCGATGCGTTCCTCGCCCAGATCGGGGCTGACCATGCCCACGGTGTAGACGGCGATGTGCTCGCTGCTGCGATCCGACAGGCGAGCTTTCCGTTGTCTCCACGCGGATACGACCCCGCCACCATCGACAACCACCTGGCCAAGTTGCACGACCAACTCGCGACTACGGCCAGCACGCTCCTTCTCGCAGCGGCGTAGGTCTACGTCGGTTGCAGGGCCGAGACACGCTCGCGAAGCAGGTCGAGTCCGACCGACCCAACGCCGAGCACGGTCGAATGGAAGAGCTTAGGGTCGAAGTCACCCGCCGCTTGCCATTGCTCTCGTAGGTCCAAGATGGCTTGCTCGCCGACCTTGTAGCTGATTGCCTGACCGGGCCAGCCCATGTACCGAAGCACTTCTGATGTCGCCTCGTCGTCCGAGAGAAACGCGCGCGTCGACATCAGCTCGTGAGCAGCTTCGAACGTCCATGCTTCGCCCGGTCGGAACGACACGTCATCGGGGATCGGTAGCTCGAGATGGATCCCGATGTCGATAGCGACGCGGGCTGCCCGAAGTAGCTGACTCCCGAGAAGACCAATGCGATACTCGGGCCGCTCGAGATAGCCGAGCTCGCCCATAAGGTGCTCGGAGTACAGCGCCCAACCTTCTCCCGAACCCGGGTACCACACCATCGTGCGGTGATATCGCGACAGCTGGTCTCGGAGGGTGTTCTGGACACCCACCTGGAGGTGATGGCCGGGAAAGCCCTCGTGGTATGCGGTGGTGATCTCGCCGAACAGCGGGAAGTGCTCTTTGCCATCGACCGGGTACCACACCGAACCGGGCCGGGAGAAGTCTTCCGACGGGCCGACGTAGTGCGCTGCGAGCGCACCGCCCGCTGGTTCTACCTGCACCTCGATGTTGCGGATCTCTGGCGGAACATCGAAATGGACGCCCTCGAGGTTCGCAAGCGCCTGGTGCTGGCGGTCTTTCATGATCGCGATGAATTCGTCTTGATCGGCGGCCGCGTATTCCGGAGCGGTATTGAGCTCGTTGAGCACGTCGAGTGCGCGCATATCGGGATCGATCTCGGCGCACGCGTCCTGCATCAGCGACCACAAGCGCTCGACCTCGTCCCAACCCCATCGATACGTGGCGTGAGGATCGAGTCTGGTGCCGAGGAAGATCTCCGCTGCCTGGACGTAGCGCGCTTCGCCGACGGCATCTTTCGTCGCCGACCGGGCGAGGTACGTGTCCGACAAGAAGTCGTTGAACTCGGCGAACGCCGCCTTTGCGGCAGCGATCGCGTCATCGAGCGGACCTGCGAAGTCAGCGGTTGGTACCGGCGCGGCGTCGAGCTTGCCGCGCAGGGAATGGAACGAGGAGTCCTCGCCCACCGCGGACTCCCCTTGGGCAATCACCGACTCCACCTGACGCTTGCTCACGACGTTGCCAGCAGCAAGGCCTTCTTCGAGCGTGGCACGGTACCCGGCGAGCACCACGGGCACCGTTGCCACTCGGGCGACGATCGCATCCCAGTCCTGTGTGGTCTGATCGCCCATCGAGCCGAAGATGAAGCGGATCTCTTGATGGGGACATGCAATGTTGTTGAGATCGAAGTGATGACCGAACGCGTCGTGGTGACGAATGTGTGCGTCGCAATCCTCGACGAGCACTCGCTGCGCGAGCAGATGACGATCATCGGGAACCGGACACTGCAACGCTGCATTGCGAAGCTCGGCAAACAGGGCGCGAGTCGCCGCGTGGCCAGCTGGAGACAGGTCGGGCCACAGGTGGTTGTAACCAACCACGCCTGCATAAGTGGCCGTGATGGGATTGTCAGCGGCCACTCGATCAACGGCCACATCGCTCAGTTCAAAGATGTCCTGCATCGCCAGAAAACTAGCAGCCGCTACTCCACGGTGGGCCTGCTCTTGGGGCGAAGACGTTGCGGCGCATACGATCATGCGATGGCTACAACCCGAGACGTACTGGCGATGCTGCAGGAGCTGGTCACCCTTACCGGCCTGGCCGAGGGAAGCCCGCAATCCTTCAAGGTCCGGGCATACGAGAAGGCATCGCTTGGTCTGCAGTCCGACGGGCGCGATCTGACCACGTTGTCGATGAAAGAGCTCGTGGCGATCGATGGCGTTGGCAAAGCAACGGCGAGCAAGATCATCGAATTCGTCGAGACTGGACGCGTCGAAAAGCTCGACACACTTCGGGCCGAGTTTCCTCCCGAGTTCGTCGAGCTCAGCCGTATTCCAGGCCTCGGACCCAAGACGCTCATGTTGGTACGAAGCCAACTCGGCGTCGAGAACGTCGAGCAACTCAAGGAAGCAATCGCGAACGAGAAACTGCGCGAGCTTCCTGGCCTCGGTGAAACGAGCGAAGCAAAGATTCATAAAGCCATCGAACGACTCGGTCTGACCGGCAAGGACCGGCGCACCCCAATCGCCGATGCACTCCCCCTCGCGGAGCGACTTGTCGATGACCTGCTCGGTCTCGCAGAAACCGTCGACGCGAAATTCTGCGGCAGTTTGCGTCGTATGTCCGAGACGATTGGTGATATCGACATCACGGTGTCGTCGAACGAGCCAGCCGCTGTGATGTCCTTCGTCGTTGGACACCACGAGGTTGATGACATCGTCGTAAACGGCGAGACCAAGACATCGTTCTTGACCGCGGCCGGGCTACAGATCGATGTCCGTGTCGTCAGCCCTGAACAATTCGGCGCGGCCACCTTGTATTTCACGGGCTCCAAGGCACACAACATCGAGCTTCGACAACGAGCCATCGACCGGAACTTGCTTCTCAACGAGTACGGCCTGATGGATGCGAGCGACGAGGAGCTTGCATCCAGCGACAGGCCGGTCGTGGCAAGTCGGACCGAAGAGGAGATCTATGCCGCTCTCGGCATGGAGTACGTGCCGGCGCCGATGCGAGAGGGTACGGGCGAGGTCACTGCAGCGGGCGGCGATGGCCTGCCGGCGCTGGTGACGCGAGCCGACATCCGAGGCGACCTGCACTACCACACCGACCGTTCCGGCGACGGGCGTAGCACGGTCGAGGAGATGGTGGCTGAAGCCGCTGCGCAGGGCTACGACTACCTGGCGATCACCGACCACGGCGTTGACCTGGCGATCAACGGCTCGACTGCCGAGGAGATGCTCGAACACCGCGCGCATATCGCCGAGGTTGCCGAGTCGTATCCGGACATGACGCTTTTGTGGGGCTGCGAACTCAACATCGGCGGTGATGGTGGGCTCGACTACGACGCCGACTTTCGAGCGCTCTTCGACTACACGGTCGCATCGGTGCACTCGCACTACGACAAGCCCATTCCCGAGCAGACCGATCGCCTTATC
>CALLAA010000230.1 GCA_938002955.1 uncultured Acidimicrobiales bacterium | reverse complement strand
GGGACAGAGGGGCCGTTACGCCTCTTTGGCCTCTTCTTCGTCGTCCATGCCCTTTGACAGACCGTCCTTGAATTCCTTTTGTGCTTCGCCGAGTGAACGAGCGAGCTTGGGGAGCTTGGCTCCGCCGAACAGCACGAGGATGACAACAAGGATGATGAGAAGTTCTGGTGCACCGATGGGACCCATACCCAAAGACTAGCAGTTCTCTCCGAAAGTGGCAGCGCGGATTTCGGGCTCAGCCGCTGGCTTCGGCGGCGAGTGCTGCTCGCGCGAGCGCACGTTGACGGCGAATGCGACGACGTTCGCGCTCGCTCATGCCACCCCAGATGCCGAACTTCTCGCCATTCTGCAATGCGTACTCAAGGCAATCATCGCGCACTACGCAGCCGCGGCAGACCTCTTTTGCTTCCTTCGTGGATGCGCCACGCTCGGGGAAGAAAAGGTCGGGATCGACACCAAGGCAGTTCGCGAAGTCATGCCATGTTGGTTCGTCTTTGTCAGACGCGCCTGTGTTTATCATCGTGATTTCTACTCCCCAGAAGACCCGCCAAGACGCCGCGCGCGTCTACGGCTAGGTCGCCGATCTTGTGGTGAACGACGACTTCGCCGTATGTCCGTGATGTAATTACAACACTGTAACTCGTCCGATGTAAAGCCGGAATCCTTGAAATCGCAAGATTTCCGAACAACATTGGCAACATCAACAACATCACCCGCGCCCTCAACACAGGCCGCACGACCGACTGTGACAAATACGTGACATCGCCAAAGAACGTCCCCTCGACACACACCCTCATCCCCGAATGTGCCGAGATCACCTCAATCGATGCCTTCGATTCGGTACTCGTTGGACCAGGAAGCAAACGGGCACTCGCCATCCAGGGACTCGACCTGTGTGACCGAACCGAACAGCTCCTCGACCGCGTTTGGCCACACACCGCGTTCTTGGGGTGCCTGCTCACCGACGATGCCGAACGTCACGTCGTGTCGACCGGAGCCACGGTATTTCCACCGTTCGAAAATCTTCCGTACAACCCCTATCGCGGCACGCTCTACACACCTGACGAACTCCGAGCCGATGACCTCGACAGCCGGATCTATCATCACCAGGCGACGTGGCGAGAGAGCCCTCCCCCACCGATCCTCGAAGCGCTCGCACAACGCATTCACGATCACGCGATCGACGATGCCCTCCAGAGCTACCTCTCGAACCACGACAAGGTCGTGGCGATCATGGGTGGACACAGCCTGCGTCGCAACGAACAGACCTACCGCACGGTCGCCGTCGTTGCGCGGGCGCTAGCCCGCACCGGGCATCTGGTCGTAACCGGAGGCGGACCAGGTGCAATGGAAGCGGGAAACCTTGGTGCATGGCTCGCGCCACAGCCCGACGACGCCCTCGACGCTGCAATCGACAGTCTGCGCACCGAGGTGGACTACAAGACGCAGGAGTATCGAGACGTTGGCCTCGACGTTGTGGCCGCGAACCCCAACGGTTCACCGAGCCTCGCAATACCCACCTGGTTCTATGGTCACGAGCCAACAAACGACTTTGCGACCGACGTTGCCAAGTACTTCAGCAACAGCATTCGTGAAGACGGACTCCTGGCGATCGCAACACACGGGGTCGTGTACACCCCCGGTGCCGCCGGAACCGTCCAAGAGGTGTTCATGGATGCCACACAGAATCACTACAACGTGTTCGGAGTCATCTCGCCGATGGTCTTCGTCGACAGCGCCTACTGGGCCGACGACCGATTGGCTGCGCCACTTTTGCTTCGCCAACTCGCCGGCGAACGCCCCTATGCAGACATGATCGCGGTCCTCGACAACCCAGAGGACGTCGTCGAGTTCATTACCCAACATCCACCAATCCACAACTAGAGATTTGTACAGACAAAGGAACCCCACAGGGTCCAAATCCTGTACAAATGCCGGCCGCAGGTTTTTGTACAGAAAAAGGAACCCCACAGGGTCCAAATCCTGTACAAATCTCTAGGGGGTGGAGAGGTCGAGGAGGCCGGCGATCAGGCGGGCGTAGTCGGTCGCATGGGGGCGCTTCGCTGCGAGGAAGGTCGCCATCTCCGCAACGGCCGGATGACCGCCAGAAACCGTGGCCACTTGGGTGCGTGTTCGTGGAGACCCGTGCTGGCCCGCAAGCGTCTTGTTCGACCGGCCAAACACCCGGCCTGGCCCCGACCACGCAAGAGTTACTGCGGTGCCGTCATCGTTGAGATCGAGATCGACTGCGTCCTCGATCGGGCCGAGCTGTTTGATCACCGCTGCGCCCGGCGAGTCGTACACGATTCCGACCGTGCCCTCATTATGGGCATGTCCTGGCAGCCCAGCTCGGTCGAGCTCTACCACCAAGTCGATCGGCTCGATGTCCTGGTTCACGGCTTCTTGTTCGTGATCGCTCACGACGAACAGGACGGTGTCGGCCCAACGAGGCGCCAAAAGGTCGACCACGGTCGCGAGGTCATCGTCGATCTCGCGGATTCGCTCGATGGTCATATCGGCATCAGGTCCGTGGAGATGCAACGTCGAGTCGGGGTCGTTCATGTGAAGGAACACAAGATCCGTTTCGAGCGCTCCCGAATCCACGAGTTGCTCGATCACGGCGGAATTCGCCGGATAGCCCAGACAATCCCGAGGGATCGAATCGTCTAATGGGCCCGACGGCGGCCACGAAATGTCGGCGGTACGAGCACCCATGCAGCCAACCATGGTCGTATCGCCCGTGATCGCAGCCGATGACCGGCCGGACGCCTTCGCCCAATCGAAGATTGTCGACGTGGCCGGTCCAACGGTCGAGGAACAGACGAACTCGCTGCCGTTCCATACATCGTTCGTGAAAATTCGATGCGCGGCAACGTCTACCCCGGTCGCAAACGTTGCGTGATTTGGATACGTACTACTCGCGAGAACCGAAACACCCCCATCGCTCCGCCACCCGCCTCGTTCGATGAGCGACCAGAGCGTGGGTGTGAGGTCTGGTCCGACCCGACCATTCGGCAACGAATCCTCGATGAGGAAGACCACCCGAGGTGGTTTGTAGTCGGTCATCGAGACCGTTCCCTATCGCGCAGGAGCGCTTCGTACTCGGCGAGCGGCGCGATCGTCAGCCCAGCGACCTTCCCATCGTCGTCCCAACGGCGTAGACGGATTGCCGCGTCAGCTCCTGATCGGGTTCGCCACTCGTCGGCCTCATCGTCAGTGAAGGGGCCACCCTGTGCTGCCAGGCTTGCGACCGACGCTGATGACAGCGCGTCTAAATACGCCGGTTCTCGAGCACATAGCCAGCGCTTTGCCGAAACATGATGCCCAACCGGATCGGCGACCTCGTCTCCAAACCTCGGGCGGAGCCAGTCGGCGGCGATGGTGTCGTGCGCCCAATCGAGCGCGAGATAGTTCTCGTTGCCCCGAGCTCGTGCCTGCAAAAAGTGTCCCACGTCGTGAAGGAGCGCGGCGAGCACAAGGGCATCGTGTGCTCCTTCGGCGACAGCGAGGGCGGCGGTCTGCAACGAGTGATCGGTCAGCGTGACACCCTCGTCGTAGTTGCTCGAGCCAAACTCAGCGAAGAGGCCAAATACCTCATCGGTGGCGGTCATAGCTATGCCCGGTCAAGCACATCGGCGATCAGCGCTGCGAGCTCGACCGGCATGTCGCCCTGAATGCTATGACCCGCTTCGACGAAGTGTTCGATCCGCGCATCGGGCCGGCGGCGACGGAGTTCAGCTTCGTCGTCGTCATCGACGACCGACTGTTCGCGCATGCCCCTGGCGAGGACGACCGGACCAGCGTGGCTCTCGATGGCATCCCATAACGCAGCGTGGCGGGCCTCGTCGAGAGAATCGGACGTCGCCCCTGGCGCTCCCGGATCGGCGACCGGCGGTGCTGAAAACACATTGTGCCGAGCGTGGCGCCAGACCCAGCTCCCATCATCGAGCTGCTCGGCATTGTGCAAGATTCCACGTCGTAGCGACGACTCGGTTCGGGTCGGATTGAACTCGATTGCTCGTGCAAGGAGCTCATCGAAGTTCTCAAAGCTCTTCGGGCCATTCACAAAGTCAGCGATCTGCTTCGCCTTACCTCTGGTCACCCCCGGCGTCATGTCGACGAGGACCATCGTGTCGAAAAGCTCGGGTTCCTGCGCCGAGAGCGCCATGGTCGTAAGCCCGCCAAGGCTCATCCCGACGACGGTCCGAGCATTCGGAGCTAAAGCACGCATCACTTCGGCGATGTCCTGCGCGTTTCGTCGAACGTTCGCCGGACCATCTGCCGGAGCGTCGGAGTGACCGTGGCCGGGCATATCGATCGCGATCAACGGCCGACCCAGAGCGAGACAGACGGTGTCCCAGGTATGGGCGTTTTGGGCGCCGCCGTGGATTAGCACAAGCTCCGGTGCGCTCGTGCCCCACACCAGCGCACTGATCGCCCGGCCGTCGGCCATCGAGACGGCTTCGCGGCGTACCTCCGGAGGGCCCGAATACGGGATCTCGAACTCGGAGGCATTGTCGGCAAAGTACGCAAATTCGTCGTACGCAACACGGTCGACCATCAGCGCAGCCTAGAACATGCGAGCACCGGCCCCATTACGCTGGAAGCATGCAGCGATCGCACCACGAGATGTACGACGACTTCATCAACGGGCGCCTCGGCAAGGACGAGTGGACCCACGAAGCCCATCTGATCACGTGCTGGATGGCATTGCAGACCCGTTCAATAGACGAGGCAATCGCCCACCTTCGCGACTCGATCAAGGCGCACAATTGCGGAGTCGGCACAGCCAACACCGAGTATTCGGGGTATCACGAGACGCTAACGGTGTACTACGTGAACGCAGTGGCGGCCGCAGACGCACCGTCACCCGAAGCGCTCTTCGACAACCCCACCTGCGACCGCCAGGCGCCGCTCGCACACTGGGACAAAGAAACGCTGTTCACCCCTGCTGCTCGCCTCGCCTACCAAGAACCAACCCTCGCGCCGCTTTAGCCTCGCCCGGGACGGGCCGCTATTCGCGAGATTGTCAGCCTGCCCGGCGGATCATCTTCCGCTTCTGTTCGACGAAGTCGACCAGCACAAAGTCGCCGACATTCTGGTTGTCGGTAAAGAACGCTCGTCCACCGTTCATCTTCGTGATCTGCTCAATAAACGCCGTGAGATACGGCGTTGCATCGAGCATGAAGACGTTGATGCGGATGTTGTCCTTGGTGCACTTGTTGACCTCTTTGAGCGTGAGGTTGATCGTCTCGTGCGTTGGCGGATAGTTGAACTCAGGTCGGCCGAAATCGTTGATGTGCGCGGTTGGTTCGCCGTCGGTGACCATCAGGATCTGCTTCGTACCCGATTCCTTCGACAACATCTGTCGAGCGAGCTGGAAGCCGTGTTGCATATTGGTTCCATAGACGTAGTCCCACGACAATTCGGCAAGATCCCGGGCTGGCACTTCGCGAGCAACCTCGCTGAAGGTCACGATTCCTAGGTAGTCCTGTGGGTATTGGCCCGAGATCAGCGACTCGAGCGCAAGCGCCACTTTCTTTGCGGGTACGAAGTTGTCTCGCATTGGCATCGACAAGCTCAAGTCGAGCATCAACACCGTGGATGTTCGTGTCGTTCGTTCTGTGCGTTCGACCTCGAAGTCGTCAGGGGTCAAATTGACGGGCGTACCACCACCGGTGCGCCGAATGGCGTTACGGACCGTGCGCTCGATGTTAAGGGTAAAGGGGTCGCCAAACTCGTACGGCTTCGTCTCAAAATTCCGCTCGTGCCCAATTCCGGTCTCGGCGACATTGTGACGTCCAAGCCGGTCAGCGGACAGCTTGGTGTACAGGTCATCGAGAACGTTCTGGCCGACCTTACGAAGCGCCCGCGGGGTGAGTTCGAGTGCGCCTTCCTTGTTGTTGATCAGTCCAGCATCTTCGAGCATCTGGGTGAACTGCGCCATGCGTTCCATCGACTCGGCCGTGTCGTCACCCAACAACTCGGCGGCTCGCTCGAAGTCGATCTCAGCGAGTGCCCCCGGATTGGTTGTGCCGCGCAGCATCTGTTCGATCTGATCGAGGTCTCCGAGGTCGCTCATCAGGTCCATGGCCTGACCAAAGTTCAACGGATCCGCACCCTGGGTGTCGTAGCTCTGCCCCCAGTTCATATCGGGGAACATCTGCTGCAGATTCTGGCCGAGCTGGTTCATCTGGAATTGAAGGTCCATGTCGCCGAGCAGCTGGTCGGAAAGCTCTTGCAGCTGTGCCCGCTGTTCGGGCGACATCGACGCCATCATCGCCTGGGCCGCGGCCATGCGGGCGGCCATGTTTTCGAGGAGCTCGTCGAGCGTCTCAGGATTTTCGGGAAAGAACTCCCCGTGCTTGTCCATAAACGCATCGAAGTCGGGTTCTTGGCCGTTCGCGCGCTGGTCGAGCATGTCGTTGAGGTCGGCCATCATGTCTTTCATGGCGGCCATGTCCTCGGGAGACATGTTCTGCATAGCTTCGCTCATACCATCGACGGCTTGCTGCATGAGTTGGTTGCGCATCTCATCGAGGAGATCGTCGAAATCCTGCTGGGCTTGTTTGCTCGTGAAGTCGTAGTTCTGGAGTGATTTCACCTGGCCCGGCAAGTCGGGCGGCAACATGTCGAGTTGCAGGTTCCGTTCGGCTTGCGCGGCAGCGTCCCGAGCAGCCTGGTCTGGGTCGTCCCCACCGGCGGAGTACTCGGCTTGAGCGTGAAGTGTGTCGCGCTCGGTCTCGATGATCTCACGAAGCTTCTCGGCAATATCGCCAAAGACGCCGCCGACGTCGCCGGATTCGAGCATCTCTTCTCGGCGCTGCTTGAGCCGCTCGAGCATCTCGCGCAAGCCCTGCATTCGTTCGCCGTCTTGCTCGAATCCGTTCTGCAGCAGGTTTCGCAACGCCGCATTCGGGTCGCCGTGGTACGCGAGATCCTCGGTCATCTGGCGGAATAGATCGTCCGCGGTCATTTCGTAATCGGCTTGAGTGCCATCCCACGCCGAGTACGTAAAGCGCTGTTGACGACGGCGACGACCTCGGCGAATGACCATGTTCGCAGGTTAGGCCATTCCCTCAACCAAGCGCCGACCGGACCGACATCGACAGATTTGTACAGGATTTGGAACCTGTGGGGTTCCTTTTTCTGTACAAAAACTGCAGGTGCGTGGCACCCCAGCCGGGTACCACGCACCTGTCGTTCGATCAGGCCGCGGCCTGGCGAGTTGTACTTCGCGAGTTGTACTTCGCGAGTTGTACTTAGCGGACCTCGAACTCGATTCGACGGCTCGCTGCTTTGTCCTCGACACCATCGACGAGGATCGGCTGCGTTTCGCCAAAGCCCTCGGTGGTGAGACGGTCGCCGTCGATGCCATTGTCGACGAGGAACTGCTTAACCGCAGCGGCACGACGCTCGGACAAGTCGAGGTTGTCGACGTCAGAACCATCGGTGTCGGTGTGGCCCTCGATCAGTGAGTTCAGGCCAGCGTTTTCGGTGAAGAACGCAACGGCCTTCTGCAGTTCTGCTTGACCCGCAGCCGTGATCACCGCTGAGTTGACCTCGAACTCGATGTTCTCCAGCCCAATGACCGTGTTAACCGTCGGCGGCGTGAGCGGCGGGTTGACGATGTGGACGATGCCATTGTCAGCTTCGAAGTCTGCCGCGACCACGGTCGTCGTTCCGTTCAGCACGACGTTGCCGTCGACAACCGACACCGCCAACGGAAGGCCGGTGCGGGTCGTGAGCGTCTCGCCATCGAGTGCAATCAGGTCGGCACTCGTGAGCCGCTCGTTGACGAAGTGATAACCAACAAACGCGTTCGCAGCTTCCGGGTTCGCCGACAGCGTTGCGAGGTCGAGCGTTCCCATGGCTTCATCAGTGAGCGCAAACAACGTGCGGTTTACGTCGGCACCATCTTCATCGACGAGCGCATCAAGATCTGCCTGCAGACCAAGCGCACTGCCTACCGCAGCGAACTGGGTGGCCTGACCGGAATCGTTCAGCGCATTCCACATCGTGTACGCCGGTGCTTCGGTCGTCGTCGTGGTGGTCTCTGGAGCTGCCGTCGTCGTCGTGGTTTCGGGAGCTGCCGTCGTGGTTGGGGCAGCCGTCGTCGTCGTTGTTGGCGCTGCAGTCGTCGTGGTTACCTCAGCGGCGACGTCTTCGACGTCATCGTCGGCATCGCGAACCGACAGTCCGCCGATGTCGGTATCGAGCGTTGCCGCACCGAGTGTTGCGGTCGCTGCAACGGCGCCGATCGACGAACGAAGCTCATTGGATGCAACCGGTCCGCTCAGGAATACCTCACCGTTGCGGATCTCGCACGATACCCGTGCGTAGCTATCGGCATCGAGGTCGGAATCTTCGAGCGCATCCAATACGGCTGCACATCGAGGGTCGTCAACGTCTGCAATTGCGTCAACGATGTCGACCGAGTCGTCATCACCGAACAACCATCCGGTGAGCGTCGAGCCGAAAAAGAGCAGAGCGGCGACGAGAAGACCAAGCCCGATGATCTGGTTCGTGCCCGATATCGGGATGCCACCAATCAGCTTCTCGTCGTCATCGTCGTCGCCGCTTCCGGAGCCGCCGCCCGATCCTCCTGAACCGCCAGATCCGCCGCCAGATCCGCCAACACTTCCGCCTGCGCCAGCGCCGACGTCGCGAACACCGGCTGCAGCGGTCGCAGCAGTCGATGTGACCGCAGCTCCAGCCACAGCAGCCTTCTCCGTGGCACCGCCAACCGCATCGGATGCTGCGCTCGTCACACCGGACGCCGCGCCGCTAACACCGCCGGCCACACCAGATGCAGCGCCAGCGACACCACCAGCGACACCAGAAGCGGCATCACCAGCCTTGTCCTTCATCGAACCAGCAGCGCCAGCGACACTAGAAGCGGCATCACCAGCCTTGTCCTTCATCGAACCAGCAGCGCCAGTAACACCACCAGCGACACCAGAAGCGGCGTCACCAGCCTTGTCCTTCATCGCAGCAGCTGCGCCTGCAGCCCCTGCGGCTGCCGCAGCAGCACGGCCCTTCATTCCTCCGAGGAGTCCGCCGCTCTCCTCCGCAGCGCCACCAACGGCCTCGGACGCAGCATCTGCGCTACCGGTCAGGCTGGCCTTCGCAGCCTCGGCGCGTTCCTTCAGCGAATCGGTGGCCGACGGGGCATCGCCTCCGGTGGCTTTGTCCTTCATCGAATCAGCGGCGTCAGCCATGCTGGCCTTGGCCGCTGCGGCCTTGTCACGCAACGACGAGGCTGCGCCTGCGGCCCCGGCAGCTGCACCCGATGCCTTGTCCTTCAACGAATCGGCTGCGCCTGAGCGATCTTTGATCGCTTCCTCAACTTCGTCGCGTAGCTCGTCGCTATTTCCTGGCTGGTTGTCACTCATGGTTTGGATTCGCCCACTTCGTAGAGATTCTTCTCCGTCCTGACGCATGGCGGACAGGATTAGTCGCGCCAGAATCTAGACGTGATTGAACACAAGGACCTTTTCTGGGCTGCGACCACTGCATCGGTGGCGAGCGATGGCGCTGGACGACGGTCCGATTGGTACCGCTGGGAAGACGCTCGATCGCTCACGCCGTCAGCATCTGGCAATGACTTTGCCGAGCGGTACGTCGAGGACTTCGCTCTCTTTGCCGCTCACGGGTTAACCACCGTCCGGATCACCCTCGACTGGGCGCGCATCGAACCGTTCCCGGGCCGCCTCGACTACGAGGCCCTCGAGCAGACTCACGCGCGCCTCACTGCTGCCAAAGACGCAGGCCTGTCGATATTGGGCGTGCTGCACGACGGCGCACTGCCGGGCTGGTTCTCCGAGGACACCGATGGATTCCGAACCACAACTGGAGCGCCGATCCATTGGAGCCGCCACGTCGACCGGATGGCCGAGACCTACGACGACTACATGACGGCATGGACACCCGTCATCGACCCGATTGGCCGGGCACTTCGAAGCCACTACTTTGACGCGGCACCCCCAGGAAGAACAACGCTCGACGTCACCCACACCGCAATCGAGGGAACGCTCGATGCGACGTTCGACGCACACCGCCTGCTCGCATCAGGTTCGACACCGGTGATCGGGAACTTCGCACTACCGACGTTGCACCGCCACGATGAGACGTCGGTCGAACACGAACACTACTGGGACGCCATCATCTGGCGGAGCTGGATGACCGCACTCACCGAAGGGGTCCTCGACTGGCCGTGGAAGGCAGCGGTGGAACGTCCCGCTATGGCCGATGCGTTCGACGCCATCGACATCGGGATCGCCTCACCGCTGGGCATTCGCCCCGACGGCGCGTTGGGCTCCTGGAAAAGCTCCGATTCCGCTCGATCCGATGCGACCGGAAGGTACCCACACCCGCCGTCGCTTAGCCACGTACTGGACCGGGTCCGCGACGCCCTCCCGGCTCGTGACCTCATCATCAGCGGACTTGGCCTGGCGGACAGTGACGACCACTGGCGCAGCGAGCTCTTCGAAGGGTGGCTCGACCGGATCCTGGAAGCGCGAAACGACGGCCTCGCGATTCGGGGCATCATTGTCGACCCGGCCATCGACGGGTATTGCGAAGGTGCCGGCGACTTCGTCGAGACTGGGGTGTTTAGCCGAGGCCGCGAGCCAAAGGAGAGCGTTCAGTGGATCGCGGCACAGCAGTAGTTCCGCGTAGCGACTCATAGGGGTCGTACGGATCCTCTGGGGCTCGCTGCAGGTCAACCGTCGTCCCGAGGCCGAGCCGTATCGCATGTGTTCGGAACAAACGAGCGGACAGGAGATCCTCATAGGACCAGCCGGTCGAATCAAAGACCGTCTGTGCGCTTACCAAGGGAACCACGACACCGGCAAGTACGTCCACCATCGACGGACCGAGTTCGCTGCGATCGAGACGCTGCGCCTCTCCCTCGATGAGACACTGATCGATCACATCGGGAATGACCACCGCCGAACGCAAGTAGTCGAGCGGAAGCTCCGTCTTCCCGGGGAAGTCGGCGCCGACCGCGTTGATGTGTAGCCCAGCTCGGGCACGCGAAAGATCGACCACAGCACCGTCGCCGATCGGTACAGAGGTGCACGTGCAAATGACGTCCATCTGACCAACGGCCTTGTTGAATTCGGAACCGTCGACAACCTGCGGCGACGGCAGCCCTTCGGGAAGCCGGTCGGCAAGGGTCAGCGCGACCGCGGGATTGGTATCGGTCACGATGAGACGATCGATCGAACGAACTCGACTAATCGCATGAATCTGCGTGACGGCCTGAGCGCCGCATCCCACGACACCCAGCACGAGCGGGCCTGGCCCGGTCGCAACGTTCGTCACCACCGCCGATGCGGCACCGGTTCGAAGCGCGGTAAGTAGGGTGGCCTCGCAAATCGTGGTCAAGCTGCCTGTCGTGGTGTCGTATAAGGCCGTGGTCGCGAGCACACTCGGAAGCTTGCGCTTCTCGGGATTCTCCGGGTGGTACCCGACGGTCTTCACCGACACGACGTCGCCGGCGACCATGGTTGGCATCCACTCGACCAGGCCGTGTTCGGGCGTCTCATAGTTGAAACCCGAACGAATCTGGTGTTCGACCCGCGCAGGATCGAACGCGCCAATCTCACGGCCGAGCTCGTCAATGAGCTGGTCCATAAACACATCGAGCCCGACGTCGGCGATCACGGCGGTGAGATCATCGACGTCGAGAACGACCGTCGCCAACGACTCATCCAGTGCACGCTCTACTTTTGCCATACAACTCTCCCTCGCCTGACCTACGGCCAACGCCGCAACCGCGGATGCGCGATTGCGTGAGATATTTCGCTCGTCTCACCACCGTACGTCAGTCATTGCTCGGTCAACCACGGTCGTAGGGCCTAGCGCGGTCGTACGATGGAGAGCCGTGCAGATTCCGATCGAACACCCAGACGACCCCAGGATCGAGCCATTTCTTGGCCTGCGTGACCAAGAGACTCGTAAGCAACGCGAACGCGCCGACGGGGACATGGCGGCGGTGTTTATGGCCGAAGGTGACCTCGTCATCGACCGAGCCATCGCACACGGCTACGCCCCGCGCTCCATACTCATGGCCCGACGCCGGACAAAGCCACTCCCGGAATCTGTCGGCGATACCGACGTCTATCTCGCAAGCGACAGCGTGTTGACCGAGGTGACAGGCCGACCCGAGCTACGCGATCCAATCGCGTGCTTTACCCGCCCACCACTCCCCGACCTCGCCGGGCTCCTCCAAAAACACTCGACGTTCGCCGTTCTTGAGAACGTCAACAACCCAAACAATCTCGGCGTGATCATGCGGAACGCAGCGGCACTCGGGATCGATGCCGTGCTGCTCGATCCACAGTGCGCCGACCCGCTCTACCGGCGCGCCGTTCGGGCATCGATGGGCCAAGTCTTCGCGATTCCGCACACGAGACTCACTCCACTTCCCGATGGGCTCGACGCGCTACACAATGCCGGGGTGACCACCATTGCGCTTTCTCCACAGGGTGACGTTGCACTGCGCGACTTCGATCCGCCGAAGAAGGCAGCGATCGTGTTGGGCGCCGAAGGGCCAGGCCTCACCGACGCAACAATGGCGGCGGCCGACCACCGGGTTCGTATTCCGATGTCGAACAGCGTGGACTCGCTCAACGTCGCAAACGCCGCCGCAATCGCGTTCCATCATCTCTCGCCATAACTACGCCGCTGCGACAACAAGGCGGTGGCTACGCACGACCTCGTTGACGAGGGCACTGACCATTCGCAACGCCAGCTCGGGGTGCTTGTGCAACTCGTGCTGATCACCGGGTACGGGAACGACATCGACCGATGCCCCGGCGACCCATGCGCTGTCAGCAACAGCCTTGACCGTCTGCAGATCGACCCACGGATCGGCATCGGCTGGCAGCAACGTCACCCGACCGCCGTGGTTGGCCAGATCGGCAGCCGTGCCCGATGACGAGAACAGATCGTGCAAGATCGCATCGTTGACGAACGCTGGGGCTTCGACCCGATGCCCGAGCACTCGCTCGACGGCGGGAAGATCCGCTCTCGTGACGACATCCCAACCCAGCACTGTCTGGAGCGTCGACCGAAGGTCGACGACCGGGATCACCAACACCGCAGTTGGGGATGCGGGCGTCGTCGCCACCGCTCGTAGTAGGGCGCGGGCACCCAGACTCAGACCGACCACAGCGGTTGGCTCGTATCGTTCGATCACTTCGCGACAGTCCTGCGCCACCGTCGACACGCAATAGTTGCGCATCGTGCCAGACCCCGCGCCGACGTGATTTCGGACGTCGAGGATGATCGACTCGAACCCGTGACTAGCAAGTTCGTCACCGACGAATTCGAGCACCGATGCTGCAACGCCGAACGGCGGCACCACCAGGACCCTGCCCGCCGTTCCACCAACACCTTTGCGGTGCGCCGCCGCATAGCCATCACCGATTGCAATCTGTTCCACCATGTTCCTCGCCTTTGTTCGATGTGGAATTCACCGTACGCAGGCATGAGGGGTCGCTCTGGCGCAGGGTGGTCAGAGGTGTGGTGGCGTCCGCCACGTCATCTCGTCACAACGGACGAGCGGCGAATCAACAGCGCTAGCCGAGCAATCCAATGTTGTTCTTGGCCCGAGCCAGCACGTCTGCCGCGATGGCTTCGGCCTTGTCAGCCCCAATCCGAAGCAACCGCTGCGTTTCGCCAGGATCAGCCTGGAGCTCAGCGAAACGATCCTGGATTGGGCGCAAGAGTTCGATGACCGCCTCGGCGGTATCGCCCTTGAGCGGACCGTATTGTTCGTACTTCTCAGCCAACGCCTGAGGCGTCTCGCCCGTGCACGCCGACAAGATGTCGAGCAGGTTAGAAACGCCGGGCTTGGCCTCGATGTCGTACCGAACCTCACCGTCGCTATCGGTTACTGCTCGCTTGAACTTCTTCTCGACCTTCGCGAAGTCCTCGAGCACGAAGACCGTTCCCGGGCTCTCGCCTTCGGACTTCGACATTTTCCGATCGGGATGTTGCAGGTCCATAACTCGGGCCCCAGCGGGCGGGATCCGGTGCTCGGGGACGACGAACGTATCTCCAAAGCGAGAGTTGAATCGCTCAGCGATGTCGCGGGTGATCTCGATGTGCTGACGCTGGTCATCGCCCACGGGGACCACATCGGTGTCGTACAGCAAGATGTCGGCGGCCTGAAGCGCCGGGTAGGTAAAGAGCCCAGCGGAGATGAATTTGGTGGAATCGCGATTCGACTTGTCCTTAAACGCCGTCATACGACTGAGCTCGCCGTAACTCACGGTGCACTCCATCAACCACGCCAGCTGCGAATGCTGTGGGACCTGGCTTTGCACGAACAGAATCGAACGTTCTGGATCGATGCCAACCGCCATCAGTAGCTGTGCGAGTTCGATCGTGTTCTTCCGGAGGACCTCGGGGTCCTGCGGGAGGGTCAACGCGTGAAGATCGACGACACAGTAGACGGCCTCGTGATCGTCTTGGAGCTTCGACCAGTTGATCAGCGCGCCGAGAAGGTTCCCGAGGTGAAGTTCACCTGATGGTTGGATGCCGCTGAACACTCTTTTCATGGCCCGAAGGTTATCGGCCCAGCGTCGATTCAGCCGATGGCCCCTATCGACCTGCGCACAGGTCGACGATCGCGTCCTGGGCGGCGCGCCGGCTCACATGGAAATCGCGCCACGAATCATCGACGCGCCGGGTGCACAGATGATCGACCACCCGCACGTAGCGGTCGTTGGGCATTGGCCGTAGAGCCTCGATGTTGTCGACGATGACCGGTGTCGCGTCTTCGGACAGCCACATCAGAGGGCGCACAGCGATCCACTCGTTTTCTCCCGTCGGCGGGTTCGCAAAGTTGTGAGTAGCGATCCGCTGATCGGGGTTGACCACTCCCAACACGAAGATGAACACGACCCAGCTGGTCACCAACGCCGCGGTAAACCACCGCTTGTCCGGCCGCACATTTGCGACGCGAAGCGCGGTCAGGGCCAAGACCACGAGCAGCCACAGCCCGAACCCGAACGACCAGAAGCGAAGCGGGCTTAGGAACGTCCGGTCGACGTACTCGCCAATTCGTTGGATTGCGAGAATATCGATGATCGATGCAAGGCCGATCGTCAGGAGCGCGAGGTGCTTTAGGCGTCCACTCAAGCGCGGCGTACCCGCGACCTGACGGATCGCGAGTACCAGGAGAACCGTCAGCGCTGCCACCCAGAGCAGCTGGAAGAACCCGGAACGGACTTCGCCCCTCCACGCCGCATCGCTGATCTCGCGACCGGCGGTAGCAAGACGCAACACGATGAATACCGTGAACAACGCCGATACCGCACCGAGCACAATGCTCGCCTCGACAACCCCGAAACGACGGCGAATCGGACCGGGCAGCGACGGCCGTCCGACCATCGCAAACCGACTGGCTAACAAGGCGACCGGCAAGATGATCACAAAGAGCGCCCCACGTGCAACGGGGATAATCGACGGGTTCGCAATCTCGGCAAACACGTCGTCGGCAGAAGCGAGCAGCATCCAAAAGAGCGCAACGATCGGGGTGGCGACGAGCACGCCTCGAACCACCGAGAAGATCGCCCGTTCCGAAGACCCGAGAACGTCGAGGCTCGGCGGGCGTTCGCTTCGCCGGAACACCGCGCCCAGCGACACATCGTCGATTCGTTGCTCGGTCGCCGCGCTCAGCGAGGCGAGCACGACCGCCAGCATTGCAGTACACACAATGCTGATCGACAACCACGTGTTGTCTCGAATGAGCAGCCACGGGACCAGCGTTGCCGTTGACGCAAGCCATATGCCCGTCGGCGTTCTCACGCCGATAGCAACAGCGAGTCCAACAAGAGCCACGGCGACCGTGATCGCCATGCCTACACCCGAATACGTCGATGCAGCGATGGCGAATAGTGCAGCGAAACCCAGGCCGAACATCGACGCGCGGGCGTACCGCCCGTCCGAGCGTGGCGCGTCGACGTCGAGGGCGATCGCCGTATCAGATTCGGTAGCCGCCACCGAGTCCATTAGTCACCGAGCGTCGGACGGACGCCACACAACGCATCGAGTGCAGCATCAGCGGAAGAGGAACTGCGGTTGTACTCGAGGAATCCGTAGCTCGTCTGGCGATCCAGCCGTATACACAGCCGGGACGTGACATCGGCTCGCTCAGCCTGCGGCAACGTATCGAGCTCGGCGATGATGGTGGTCACCGCATCGTCGCTCAGGTTGGTGAGCGAGTAGGTGTCGAGCACGGCCGAGTGGTTCATGTTGTACTCCGCCACGATGGCCTCAGGGTTGGCGACGTTGAGTCCCAGAACCAGCGCAACGCCAAGCATGAGCACGGCACCTGGATACCAACTTCGCTCGGCTCGGAACCCGGCGATCGACACACCAAACATCACGATGGCCACAGCCACCGCCCCGGCACCAGCGAGCGCCCAAACACGAAGCGGGGTCAGCCCAAAGGACCCGACGTACAAGCTGAGACGCTGAAGGCTTATCGCAGCAATCACGAGGGTGAGCACCAGTGTCAGCAGCGCGAGCGGCGTGAAACGGTCTGTTCCTCGTTCTGGATCTTGCACCCGGACCGCCCGGAGCGTGCCGACCAGCGCAACAGCCAAACCAGCAACCCACAACAGTTGGAAGAACCCGCGACGAGCGTGGTCGGCTTGTGTGAGTCCTTCGGTTTCTAGGACATGGCTCGCTCCGCCCGCAGCCACGACGATCTGTGTGACAACAAAGGCCCCAAAGAGCAAAACCAATCCGCCCAGGATCATCGTGATCTCCACCGGCCCGAGCAGCCGAATATTGACTGGATCCGACGGAGCACGAGTTTCATGAGCCCGGCGGCTGACGAAGGCGAACAAGCCGACTGCGACGACACTCGTCAGCAGTAGATGACCAATGAGCGATGGCAGGTTTCCAATGAGCAAGAACCGAGCAAAGACCTCGTCGCTCGACGCCAACAACGTCGTGAACACGATGAGGACGGGAACCGCGACCGCAACACCTCGCAGCAGCGGGGTCGCACGCTGATCCTTCGTTGCGAGAGCGACGAGTCGCTGCACCATCGCGAGTCCGTACATCCACTCGTACACGATCGAACCAACGTGCGATGCATGTTCTCGCACCGACGTATCGAAGACCGACCCGTACATGGAGATGCCCGCAGCGATGGCGAGCAGGGCGACGATCATCGCCGCGGTGACAGCGGTGAGGGTCGGATTTGCACGAATGGTAAGCCAGGGCAGCAAGAGTGTGGCGAGGACCACGAGCCCCAGCGTGCCCTTCCGGAAGACCCGCCCACCGGCGAACATGGCGGCGATCACCAAGATGATCGCCAGGCTCGCTGCAGCGGTTGCGATCGACGTTCGCAGGGCGATGTTGCCCAAAAATCCAGCAGCGACAACGAGGCCAACCTCGGCCCACGTCGCCATTGGCTTGTCCTCGCGCAGCGGCAGAACCTGTGGTGCTGGCACATCTGCTGGAGCCACCTCCGACGGAGGTGTTACCACTGCTGTGGTCTGTGTACCCGCCTCGGGTGGTGGTGGTTGCTGGCCCTCTGTCACGACATCGCCTCCTACGCCTTGTCACGCACAGTAGGCATGACCGGGGCAAAATGTCCCGTAAAGAACTCGTTGCAATCGCGTGACGCGTGCCCGGAGAACTAGTTGCGCCCCCGGTACTGGGCTGATCCGCCGTGGACGTTCTTGTTCAGGCGCTTCGCAAGATGCAGCCCCTCGAGGATGAGCTCGATCGCAGACGCCACGACCGCGGGATGACTCGAATCGACCTCATCACCCTCGAGCAGTGCATCGACCGCAGGCTGCAGTGCAGGAACCTCGCCGAGCAACTGCACATAGGCGTCGGGGGATACATCAGCGCCGACGTCGACCGTGACACCACTCTCGAACGCGTCGACGATCGGACCGTGCAAGACCGGGTCGACCGAATCGACGAAGGTCGTGTGCACCGACGAGCGTACGAGCGCATCGATCACCCGCCCCTCGCTACCGTCCTCGAACGCTTCGACCTCGATCTTGCCCGAGGTGGTCGCCGCAATGGCGGCGAGGTCGCCGATGCGCGGCACCGCAACGTCGTGCCCGGCCGACAAGCTGCGGCGAATCGCATTCGCCACGATCGCCTCATAGTTTGCGACGCTGAGGCGCACCGACACGCCCGAGCGCTGGCTGATCTGGCTCGACTGACGAGCCTGCTGCGAGAACTCCGAGACGATCTCGAGCATGAACTCGGGCACCCGAACGTCGACGACGTCGGCGGGCGGCAAGACCGCTTCCTGGCTCACGATCGTCATCTCGGTCTCGACGTCGAGCGGATAGTGCGTCCGGATCTGCGAGCCGAACCGGTCCTTGAGGGGCGTGATGATCCGTCCGCGATTCGTGTAGTCCTCAGGGTTTGCTGATGCGAACAACACCACATCGAGCGGGAGCCGCACCTTGTATCCGCGAATCTGCACATCGCGCTCCTCGAGCACATTGAGCAGACCGACCTGGATTCGTTCGGACAGATCCGGGAGCTCGTTCAACGCAAAAATGCCACGGTTGGTTCGAGGGACCATGCCGTAGTGCAGCGTGAGCTCGTCGCTGAGGTACCGGCCCTCGGCGACCTTGATTGGATCGACTTCGCCAATGAGGTCGGCAATCGACGTGTCAGGGGTTGCGAGCTTCTCGCCGTAGCGCTCGTCCCGGTGGACCCAATCGATTGGCGTGTCGTCGCCCTTCTCGGCGACGAGCGACCGGGCGTGTGCCGACACGGGATTGAGCGGATCATCATTGATCTCGGATCCCGTCACGATCGGCATCCACTCGTCGAGCAGATCGGTGAGGCTTCGGATCATTCGGGTCTTGGCCTGACCGCGTTCTCCGAGGAAGATCACGTCGTGACCAGCGAGGAGCGCGTTCTCCAACTGGGGAAGCACCGTGTCTTCGTAACCGAGCACTTCGGCGACGAGCGACTCGCCGTTGCGAATTCGTTCGATTGCGTTGCGACGCAATTCTTCAGCGACGGGAACCGAAGTCCAGCCCGACGCGACCAGTTCTCCGAGGGTTGTTGGTCTGCTCATCCTCTGTGTGTAGCACAGCAATCGCCACCCGGAACTACGGAACGGACAATGAGCTTGGATCG
>CALLAA010000229.1 GCA_938002955.1 uncultured Acidimicrobiales bacterium | reverse complement strand
TCCATCTGGAAGTACTCGCCCTTGAGGTCGGACACGCCGTCGGACCACAGGTCCTGCATAATCTTGACGTACTCGGTCGCGTAGTCGTAGCGCTTCTCGTAGTACCAGTCGCCGGGCCATACACCCATCTGGCTGTATTCGATTTGGTTCCAGCCCGACACGATGTTGATGCCGAATCGGCCACCGGAGATGTCGTCGATGGTCGAGGCCATGCGGGCGACCATTGCGGGTTCCATTGTCGGAAGAGCGACGGATGCGAACAGGTTGATCTTCTCGGTGGCCGCAGCGAGTCCGGCCATCAATGTGAATGACTCGAGGTTGTGATCCCAGAATTCGGTGTCGCCACCGAAGCCTCTGAGTTTGACCATGCTGAGCAGGAATTCGAATCCTGCATCCTCGGCGCGTGACGCCGTTTCTTGGTTGAGGGCGAAGCTCGGCATGTATTGCGGCGAGGTCTTCGACATCATCCAGCCGTTGTTACCGATTGGGATAAATATGCCTAGGTCCATGGCCTTTACTAGCACTGTGTGCGAAGCGCGCGTCGAGCAACTGGGCAATTCTCAGGCGCCAGCGGAGATCTGCGGGGACTGCCGTGGCTGCGAAGACCACTGTGGATCTCCGCTTCAGCTGCCCGGCTCGCCCTCGATGAGTCGTGTTGCCTCGTCGAGTGAGATGACGTCCGCGTACTTTGCGTGGAGGTCGAACAGGTTCGCTTCGTGCACTGCTGGGGTCCGGTCGCCGACGGCCTCGCGCACGACGAACGGTCCGAAGCCGTGTGCCGATGCGTCGGTCGCAGTGGCGCGAACGCAGCCGCTCGTGGACACTCCGCACACGATGAGCGTGTCCACTCCCGCGGCGCGAACTGCAGTGTCGAGCTCGGTGCCAAAGAAGCCCGACGCGTGCTGCTTGGTCACGACGGTTTCGTTCGGTTCGGGTTCGAGACCCGGGATCCAGTCGGCGAGTCGGCTGCCCGAGTCGAAGCTGGCAAGGGCAGGGACCTTGTCGTACCAGACGTGTCCGCCACCGCCGGGCGGGAACTCGACCCGGGTCCAGAACACGGGCGCACCGGCACGGCGAGCAACCGTGACCACGTTGCGGACGGCGTCGATGATGGCGGGTTGGTCGAGATCGAGCGGCGAGTCCGAATCGAAGTAGGCGACACACATATCGACGACCACAACTCCGAGCGATGACCCCGGTTCGACGCGTCGCCCAAAGCCCGCAGCGTCGTAACTCGAAGTCGTTTGCTCGTCCATGCAAGCAATGTAGAACAGCTATGGGTCGGGCACGCCACGGCCGGTTCCCGGATCGCCGTGCCAGAATGCAGCTATGGCCGATCTTCTTCGCTCCCGTCCGAACGGACCCGCCGCGTTCCGGGCACTTCTCGAATCGCCCGATCCGGTATTGCTCCCGGGCTGTTACGACGCGCTCGGCGCTCGGCTCATCGAGCAGGCCGGTTTCGATGTTGTGTACATGACCGGCTTTGGTACTTCGGCGTCGTTGCTCGGACGGCCCGACGTGGGCTTGCTCGGGCTCAACGAGATGGTCGACAACGCCAGACGAATCACCGCGGCCACCGATCTGCCGGTCATCGCCGACGCCGACACTGGCTATGGCAACCAGATCAACGTCATCCGCACCGTGCAGGCCTACGAACAGGCCGGTGTTGCCGGCATTCACCTCGAAGACCAGATGTTGCCGAAGAAGTGCGGCCATATGGAGGGCAAGGTCGTCGTTCCTCAGGACGAGTTCGTGGGCAAGATTCGGGCCGCGGTGTCGGCTCGCCGCGATCCGAATTTCACGATCATTGCTCGCACCGACGCCCGAGCTCCGCACGGCCTCGACGAAGCCCTCGACCGGGCGCGAGCCGCACGTGATGCCGGGGCCGACGCGCTGTTTGTCGAGGCCCTCCAAAACGACGACGAGCTCGAACGGGTCGCCTCGGAACTGTCCGATATCCCGCTGGTGTTCAATTGGGCCGAAGGCGGCAAGACCCCACCGCTGACGATCGAACGAATTTCCGAGCTCCGCTTTGCGATGGTGATCATGCCGATCTCGACGCTGCTCGCTGCGACTCGGGCCATGCAGGAGGCGCTTGCTCAGATCAAGATCGACGGCACGCCGGTGAACGCCGTGAGCGCCATGCCGACCTTCAACGAGTTCACCGACACGATCGGTCTTCCCGAGGTCATCGACCTCGAGGCGAAATTCGCGTAACTCCTAGGGCAGACTTCTCCTATGAACCAAGACGCCATCGTCGTGCTCATCTTGTCGATCGCACTCGCTGTTCTGATGACGTCGACGGGCGTTGCTGGCCGCAACGGCACGTTGCCGCTCAACTCATTTCTCGGCATCCGCACGAACATGACCCGAAAGAGCGAAGAGGCCTGGAACGCGGCTCACCTCGCCGCTTCGCCGTTTAACTTCCTTGCGGCCGGCTGCTTTGCCATCACGGGTTTGGTCGCGGCGTTCGTTGTCGACGGCCAGCAGGCTGCGTCGACGGCAGTGATCATTGGGTGGGGCGCTGGCATGATCGCTACCGGCGCCGCCGTCTTTGTTGCCCGCCGTGCTGCGGTTACGGCCTTGGGCGGTTAGGTCGATTCGTCCGGCTCACTGGTCGAGTGTGCCCAGGTGGCTGTCGTCGTCAGCGGGGATGGCATCAGGCCAATTGGTTCGCCAGACCTCGAGCGACCATGGGCCGACCTCGACGCCGTCGCGTCGTTCGAAGCCTGGCTGGAGCGGTACGAGCGGCTCGATGATCTCGTCGTGGCTTGGCACGAGGAACCACGGGAAGGAGTACCGCTGTTTGCCGGTCGTATTGACGACTTTGTGCGGCGTTGAGACGAAACGACCGCCGGACCAGACCTCCATCATGTCGCCGGTGTTGACGAGCAGCGCGCCCTCGGGACACGTGGCCTCGATCCAGTCGCCGTCTCGCGTTCGCACGAAAAGCCCGCCGATGGGGTCGGGGTGCAGGATCGTGAGCACGTTGGTGTCTTTGTGCGGGTGGATGCCGTGGATGTTCTCGTCGGGCGTCGAGGGTGGATAGTGCAGGAGCGTCATGTTCGTGACCGGATGGTCGAAGCGTGACGTGAGCGCTGCGGGGTCGAGGCCGAGCGCGTGTTCGAACACGCGGAGCAGCGAGTTGGCGATGCGATCGCAGGCCGCCCAGTAGCCGAGGACGACCTCGGCCATGTTCGCTGGGTGTTCGGCCCAGCGGTTTGGGCCATAGATGGCCGACCGGCTGCAGATGGGGTCGGCGGGGTCGACTTCGGTGTGCAGTTTGAAGCCTTCGTAGCGGTCGGCTGGCGTGTCGCTGTTCGGGTCATCGCTGCGGTTGGGTGTGAAGAACCCGAGCGGGATGAAGCCCCGATAGTTGTCGCGCAGGATCGCCTGCCGTTGTTTGTCTTCCATGGACGCGGAGAACACTTCGGCGACCAATGTGTGCATCTCGTCGAGTTGTTCTGTGGTGATGCCGTGGCCGGTGATCGCGAAGAACCCGACGTGCTCGACGGCATGGACGAGCACGTCGACGACGCTGTTGGCTAGGTAACGTCCGTTCGCGAACGAAGACATGTCGATTACCGGGATCGTGCTCATCGATGTCGACGATAGTTGGACGCCGGCGGGGAGGCGGGCGTCCTAGTATCCGGTCATGGCTGCATACCTGATGATCTCGTACGACGTTTCCGACGCGGAGCGCTTTGCCGACTACAACCCCGGTTCGGGCAAGGCGATCCGCCAAACGATCAGTAACTACGGTGGCAACGTGCTGGCCGCTGGCCCCGCCGAGGCGACCGTGGGGTCGGCTCCGTCGATATGTGTTTTGGTCTCGTTCCCCGATGTCGACGCGGCCAAGGCATGGCAAGACGATGATGAATACGCTCCGCTGAAGGCGATCCGGCTCGAGGCCACGACGAACGTCAACGAGGTTGTGCTACCTGGCTTTTAGGAACCGCTACCTTCTGCTTGCGGTCAGTAGCGTTGACGCAGGAAACTCGCGCGATGAGCGAGATCCCGTGGTCAGATTGTTACGGATTGTCACGTTACGTGCAAAAAGGTGTTGACATTCCGACATCTCAACTTTACGTTTATGTTACAGTTTCGAATTGACGGGAAGACGAGACATGCAGCGCGACACCGGATACATAGCCGACGAGACCCCCACCTCGAACCGTTGGCCAAAGCCACTCGCCAGCTTCGCTGGCCTCATCGTCGCACTGGTTTTCGCCGGAGTCTGGATCTCGGCCAGCACCGGCGCCACGACGGCCGATGACATCGCCGCTGCCCAGGACACGGAGAGCACGGACTGTTGGGACGAGTACCGACGGGCGCGGTCCAACTACCGCAAAGCGTGGAAGAACCGTCGCGCCCAGCTCGTCCGGAGCGTCGTCACTTCGCTGAACGTCGCTCCCGAGGACTGCACCGCAGCGACCGACTGCCTCTTTGGCCATCACGTCCGCGGCAAGAACCGGCCACAGTTGCGCGTATTGGTCCCGCACGGGGCTAGCTCGCTCGACGCGTGCGATCTCACGGCAACTCGCACCCTCGTCGATCCTTCGGACACGTCCCCGACGACCGGCGAATGCTGGGACGAATACTCGGTGCGAGAGGACCGCGACCCAATTCACATCAGCATCATCGCTCCAGCCGGTGTGAAGCCAAGCAACTGCGTCCCGGCCGATACCTGCCTGACCGGATTCCGCCGCAACCTCGTCAAGCAAAACCGGATCTTCGTTCCACTTGGGGCCGACCCGGCGACGAGCTGTGCCGACGAACCAGCGGACGAACCAGAGACCGAAACAACGATGCCAGAGGCTCCGCCGGCGACACCGGTTGCGCCAACCGTCTCCGAAGCGCCACCAACATCTGCGCCAACCGAAACCAGCGAAGTTCCGGTGACCACAGAAGTACCGGCGACAACCGAAGCTCCCGCCACCACGGAAGCCCAAGCGACGACCGAAGCTCCCGCCACGACCGAAGCGCCGCAGACCACAGAAGCCCCAGCGACCACCGAGCCACCGGCCACGACCGAAGCGCCTCCGGCCACTGAACCTCCGACGACACAACCACCGTCGAACGGGTCGACGATCTACTTCAACGACTTCTCCAACAGCACCGACCGCAATCGCATCGATCACTTTGTGCAGTACCGCGACCCGTGGGTGGTCAACCACCGAACCGGCGACTCCGACCATGCCGCCGACGGGCCGATCAATTGCAGCGCTCCCGAACAGACCCGACCCCAGACGCGAGACAACCCGCACGGACACATCTATCAGTGCTTCCCTGGGGGCAACTCCGGAGCCGGTCACATGATGGCGTACGCCATGGATACCTCGGGGTACGGATTCGTTGGTGGCCTACCCGACCAAGTGTTTGAGAACCTCGAAGAGGTCTCGGTCGACATCAACACCACCAGTGCTGGCCATCGCAACTTTGTCGAGATCAAAGTCATTCCGGCCAACCAGACATATGTCAACGCAATGCCGTGCGGGCCGGATCTGCCTTGCAACGACGGCTGGGACTACGACGATGTGAACGGTGTTGGTGCGTCCACATTCTCCGCAGGTGGCACCGGCCTGATGATCAACACCCCGTCCCGACCCGACGGTCACATCTTCGACTACTACAACAAGACCCGTGCCTCGAACGGCGACGTCAGTTACGGATCGTGCGACCTGAACGGCTCGTACTGCTTCGAAGCTGCGGTGCACGAGAACAACACGGGTATTCGTGACCGTTTCCGCCACGTGTTCAAGGACAACGGCGACGGCACGTTGTCGTTCGGCATTCACGATGGCACCAGCATGCATTGGGTAACTGCACCGGGTGCCTTCCCCGACGGTCCGGTCCGAGTGGTCGTGGCGTTCCACAACTACACCGGCACCAAGGACGGCGACGGCCCGGGTTACGACAACAATGTTTCGCCAACGACGGGCGGCTTCACGTGGCACTGGGACAACCTTGCGGTGATAGCCGGGAGCGCCACTCCGTCGGAGACGTTCTTCGGTGGTAACACCGCTGACCGGATCGTTACCCCCGACGGGTGCATTGCGTTCTCCCAAGGCCAGCGCACGCTGACGAACAACACCGACGTTGCGCCAACACTGTTGTGCGACGACAGCGGCTGGCAGTAACAACCCCCCATACCAAAAGGTCAGACCCGCGTCATGGGAGTCAGCTGGTTGGTTGCCTATCGATCGATGAGGTTGCGGACTGCCGCTGCGAATTCGACAGCGGCTGTCGGTAGCGCAGTGATGAGGCGCTCATCTACGACAACCCCGACGGTCGGGTCTTGTTCGACATCGCTGCTCGTCCAGAAGTGTTCGACGAATGTTTCGATGTCCTCGGTTGCGAAGGGCCGCCGGTAGTTGTGCGTGATATGTCTGCCGGCGGTAACCCCGGCAGCGGCGAGCAGGAGCACTCCCCCACAGATGCCTGCGACAACGCCACGGTCGACCCCCGAGATGAACGAGTGAACTTCGGCGTTCTCGATGATGGACCCAGGGTCGCCGCCCGGCACGATCAGTGCGTCGAGTCCAGCAGCATCGAGTTCTCTGAGCTGATTGCTCACCTGGATGCACAGTCCTGACTGATCGACAGCCTGCTCTGTCACTCCGCAGTACACGACGCGATCGCAGGCCCTTGTCACCTGATGTGCGAGGTCAAGCACCTCGCTTAGATTGCACTGCTCATAGACAAGAACCGCAACGACAAGCGGTCGAGAGTGCACTAGCGATCCGCTGTGACGAAGTCGATCATTTGCTCGACGGCACCAACCATTGGGATCTCGAGATCTCGGAAGGTGCTCACGCGGCCGAGCAGTCGCTTCCAGAACAGCCCCGGCTCACCCGTGGCTCCGAAGTGCGCCATGACGCCCTTCTTCCACTCGGTACCCATCGGGATCTCTGGCCACGCGTCGATGCCGGCAACTTCGGGACGGATGGTCTGCCACACGTCCACGTACGGATGCCCGACGATCAGCACGTTCGGGTCGCTGATCTGGTTGGCGATACGGGTCTCTTTCGATCCGTCGACGAGGTGATCGAGGAGCACCGCCACTCGTCGGCCGGATCGGGGGCCGAAGCGGGAGATGCGTTCGACGAGGTCGTCGGCCCCCTCCATCTGCTCGACGACCACACCTTCGATCCGGAGGTCATCGCCCCAGACCTTTTCGATGAGCTCGGCGTCGTGGATTCCCTCGACCCAGATCCGGCTGGCTCGTGCCATACGTGCTGGGGCGTTGCCCATGTCGACGGAGCCGGACGCGGTGAAGCTGACCTCCGGTGCTGTCTCGTGCACGGTGGGCGCTCGAAGGGTGACCGGCTTGCCGTCGACCATGAACGCTCCGGGGCGGGGCACCAGGCTGTGGTCTCGGCCGTGCCGATCGCGAATCACTACCAACGCGGGTTTGTACGAGAGGATCGCACCGACCGTGCCTGAGGCACGATGCTCTATGACGACTCCCATTTTGGCGGCGAGTGGGGTGTAGGTCGGCTTTGAATGCCGTGGTGCGTCGAGGTCGATCTCGTCGGGAAGCGTGCCGTAACTCACGAACGAAGACTAGTTGAGCCGCGACGACCAGCAGCGCCAGCCAGCCCGCTCGATCAGTTCCGGGGTCAGACCCCAAAACTGATCGATGCCGGATGGTTGGGCTCGCTCGATCAGGTAGAGGGTCAGACCCCAAAACTGATCGGGCCACCAAAACAGGGGCTCCACCGGCAAACCACGACGGCACCGGCGGTTCATACGTCGGGTTCGGGGTCTGACCCCGGAGTTGATCGATGGCGGATGGTTGGGCTCGGTCGATCAGGTGGAGGGTCTGACCCCGGAGTTGATCGGTGGGGCTGATCTCGTACGGGGGCGCTGTCGACAGTAGAGTCCGGGTGTGATCGGCAGAGTACTTGGAACCGACGACGCGACACCGCTCCAGTTCTGGGTCGCTGTCGCCGAGGGCGGTGTGTT
>CALLAA010000228.1 GCA_938002955.1 uncultured Acidimicrobiales bacterium | reverse complement strand
GGTGCCGACTTCTCGGTTGAATAATCGTTCGCGAGCGCAACCGCTTCGGAGACGACAGCGGTCGTTGGGACCTCTGGCGAGTACAGCAATTCCCAGACGCCCATCCGCAAGATCGATCGATCGATCCCGCCCATTCGGGAGACCGTCCAGTCTTCGGCGACGCCATCGATCAGGGCATCGATTTCGCCGACCATCTCCCCCACGCCGCGGGCAATATCGGTTCCATATTCGTCATCGTCGGCACGGTTACGGTCGAGTACGTCGACCATGGAGTCGCCGGTCATATCGGCTTCGTACAAGTACGCAAGCCCGGTCTCACGGTCTTCACGACGTGAGAGGTGAAGCGGGTTCTCGATCACGCGCGGGACAGATAGTCGCCGGAGCGAGTATCTACCTTCACAACGTCGCCGATGTTCACAAACAACGGCACCTGAATGGCCTTACCGGTCTCGAGTGTTGCTGGCTTCGTGCCGCCCGACGACCGATCGCCCTGCACACCGGGCTCGGTCTCGGCAATCGTGAGCTCCACCGAGGGCGGCAGATCTGTGCCAACAATTTCTTCGCCGTACAGCAGTACGTTCGCCGAGCGCCCCTCGATCAGGTAGTTCGCGGCATCGCCGAGCGTCTCTGGCGGTACGTTGCGCTGGTCGTAGCTCTCGGTGTCCATAAAGACGTAGTCAGCGCCGTCCTTGTAGAGGTACTGCATGTCGCGCTTGTCGATCATGGCTCGCATGACCTTCTCGCCGGCACGGAAGGTCTTGTCGACGGTCGAGCCAGTGCGGACGTTCTTCAGGGTCGTGCGCACAAACGCACCGCCCTTGCCCGGCTTGACGTGCTGGAACGCAAGCACCTGGACGAGATCGCCGTCCAGATCGAGGTGCATTCCGTTCTTGAGATCGTTCGTTGTAATGGTAGGCATGGCTTCCTTGCGGCGAGAGCTGGGTGGGTTACAGCTCGACGATCGGCTGTTTGGGGCTGCGGGTCAGGGCGTCGGCCCCATTCGTTGTGACCAACACAGTGTCTTCCCAGCGGACGCCCCCAACGTCGGGGATGTACACGCCAGGCTCGACGGTGATGATATGGCCAGGGGCGAGCGTAGCAGTGGCGGCGCTACTCACCGACGGTGCTTCATGGATATCGAGACCGACGCCGTGGCCGGTTCCGTGGGTGAAGTAGTCGCCGAGACCGGCTTCGGCGATGACTCGCCGACAGGCCATGTCGATATCGGACGCAAGAACCCCCGGAGCAACAGCGTCAACGCCCGCTTGTTGGGCTTCGAGAACGACGTCGAGCATCTCTTGTTGTTGACTCGTCGGGCCGCCGAGGACGAACGACCGGGTCATATCCGAGCAATATCCCTCGACGGTTGCACCGGAATCGATAATCACGAGATCGCCAGCAGCGAGGAGCCGGTCGGTGGGCTGATGGTGTGGCCGGGCGGCGTTCGGGCCCGAAGCCACGATGATGTCGAAACTCGGGGTTGCACCTGCGTGGTCGTACATGTGCTGGGCGAGTTGGCGAGCCACTTCGATCTCGGAGACGCCCGGGCGAAGATCATCGGCAAGCCGCTTGAGTGCGACATCTCCGATCGCTGCGGCGGCGCGCAAGTTGAGCACCTCGGCCTCTGACTTGATCTCGCGCAGTCCTTCGATCAGCCCGGTTGTGGCAACCACACGATCGGCTCCGAGCGCGTCGGAAAGTTCGTTGGCGTCGGCCCAGCTCACGTGAGCCGACTCCAGTCCGATCGAATCGGCGCCGTCGAGACACTCCTGTAACGCTGTTCGTCCCTGTCCCGGCGCAATGACGATCTCGATCGATCCACCATGGGCGCGGGTCTGCTCGGCTGCCCATGCCCGATAGCGGCCGTCGGTGATGAGGGTTGTCACCTCGCGTCGGACAACCACGGTGCCGTTACTGCCCGTAAACCCCGAGAGGTAGCGAATATTCGTCGGAGCAGTGACGACCAACGCATCGAGCGACCGTTCGGCCATTGCGTCCTGGAGGGCGTGCGCCCGATCGGTACTCATGTGATGAAGCGTTCGTAACTCGTCGCGAGAATGTCGAGGTCGACGCCGGTCACTACTTCACAACCGTGGGGACCATCGAGGATGAACGTGATGCCGTCGAGCGCCTTCTTGTCACGGGCGAGCAGCGGTGCAATGTCGTCGAAGCGAGGCGAACCCGGCGGCAGCATCGGCAGGTCGTAGCCAGCGAGTACCGCCCGATGTTGAGCAACCCGATCGGCATCGATGCGGCCCATCTCGAGCGCAACCTCGGCAGCGTATGCAATGCCGATCGCAACCCCTTCGCCATGGAGCAGTTCATGATCGCCGAGGGTCTCGAGCGCATGGCCGAGCGTGTGCCCGTAGTTGAGCAACGCTCGCGAACCACCTTCGCGCTCATCGCCCATAACAGCGTTCGCTTTGAGCTGGACCGACGCTTCGATGCGATCAGCGAGCGCTTCGGCGTCTAGACGACCGTCGTGAAGCTCGGCCACCGACAAGGCGTTCATCTCGCCGTCGTCGAGGAAGTGGTACTTCGCCAGCTCGCCAAGTCCGGCTCGGTAGTGACGGGCGGGCAACGTCGAGAGCACGCCGGGGTCACAAAGAACCGCGGCTGGCTGCCAATACGTACCCACGAGGTTCTTGCCCTCGGGAAGGTTGACGCCGGTCTTGCCGCCAATAGCTGCGTCGATCTGTCCCAAGAGCGACGTCGCCACGTGAATGACCGGCAGGCCGCGGTGGTAGATGGACGCCGCGTACCCGGCGACATCGGTGACGATGCCGCCACCAACACCAACGACGACATCGTTTCGGTTCAACCCCCATTGCGCCCATTCGCGACACAGACCTTGGACGGTCTCCATCGTTTTGAACTGCTCGCCTTGCCCAATGGTGAAGACGCGTTGTTCCCGCCCGGACTCCACCTCGACCGGTATCGACTCTTGGCTAACGATCGCAACTTTGCGAGCAGTGTCGGGGACATGGTCGGCAAGCCGGGAGACGACCCCTGGTCCGATTTCGACGGGATAGCTCCGGTCGCCTAGATCGACGGTGACAGTGCGCATGTTCACCTCGGCAGTCTACGCGTGCCGACTGGGGTCTAGGCGAGGATGCCTCCGCCAGACAGCACCGTTTGGGAGAACACGACGAGTCCCAACGTCGACAGCGCTAGTGCGGGTCCGAACGGTACGGCGGTCTTCAGCAACGGTTCGACGGAACCATCGTCGGGGGGCGGGAAGTCGGGATCTGGCAAGAAGTTTGGACCAAAGGCACGGCGACCAATACCCACGAGGACTCCGGAGAGAATTCCAAAGACCATCCCGATCAGGAACGCCCAGATCACTAGACGGGCTGCGTCTAACGCGGAGTCCGCTGACCAACCGAGAAAGAGTCCGAGGAGCAGGGCTAGCTTGACATCGCCAAACGCCAACCCCACCGGGCTGATGATGTTCGGGATCAGTAGCAAGAAGCTGTAGGCAAGCGCCGTGATCACGGCGCGTTGCACATGGTCTCCCTCGCCGTTCGCTATGGACAGAGCGCCGATGAGCACGAGCGCAATCGCCAGCGATGGGAAGACCAGCCGGTCTGGAAGGCGATATCGAGCCAGGTCTACAGCCGACAGCGCAATCAAGCTCGCAGCGAGCAACAAGATGGGAATCAGCTGCCAGCGGCTACCGACGACAAACGTGATGATCGCAAAGATCACACCGGTCGTTGCAACGATCGGCAGACGTGCCGCAGAAACCTTGTGACCACATGCCGAACACGACGAGGCACGACTGCGCATAGGGGACAACGCAGATGCTGGTAGCTCACTCGAGCAGTTCGTGCAGGTACGCGGCGAAACACCACCACCCGAAGCGTCTGGAACCACTTCAGCAATGAGCGCGAGCAACGCGCCGATGGCCAGGCCGATCAAGCCGACGAGAAACGCAAACCCCATCAGTCGCGACGGAGAAACTTCAGAACGCTGCCGCGATCCTCATCCGAGTCGGCAAGGAGCTCACCGAGGTCGCCGAACGGATCGGCATCGACCTGTGGTGCGGCTGGTTCGGCGTCCGCCACGAAGGTGCCGTCGAGCTGCCAATTCGCCGGTGCCGGCTGCTCATCGAGCTGGCCAAGAGCAGCGAGATCGTCGAGAACCTCGCCGGCCATGGCGGTGCTCTGCGCGTTCGGGTCGAACTGTGGCGCTTCGGGCATTGCTGGCGGCATGGCAGAGAACACTTCAGTGTTCTGCGGTTGTGGCACAGGAGCCGGTTCGGGTGCAGCCAGGTAGCTTGCCGGCGCAGGGGCTGGCGCTGGGAAGGCGGCCGCCGCTGACGGTGCTGGCTCAAACGACGGGGAATGGTTACTGGCCCAACCGTCATCCTCATCGACGACGGGCTCAGGAACGGGAGCACTCAGGACTGGTTCGGGGGCCGGAGCAGCCTCTACGAACTCGGTTGCTGGTTGTTCTGCAAACGCAGGAGCTGGGTCGAAATTCGCGACAGGGGCGGGAACAGCCTCGGCAACGGGCGCTGCCTCGACCACCGGGTTCGGCGCAAGCTCGACGACCGGAGCCGGTTCAGCGAACGCGTCGATCGGAGCGGGAGCAGGCTCTGGCATTGGCACAACGTCGGCGATCGGCGCAGGTGCAGGCTCTGGCATCGGCGCAACGTCGGCGACCGGCGCAGGAGCAGGCTCTTCTATCGGCGCGTCCATCGTGAGGGGCTCAACCGCGAGCTCCTCGACAACGGTCGGGGCTGGCTCGATTTCGGCGTGCGTCGCCTCGGGTTCAGGAGCAACGGCCTCCTCGTATTCGACGTGATCAACCAGCTCGGTGTCAGCGCTGTCATCGAGCCCTGCAGGTTCTTGTACGTGCAGCAACCCCGCATTGGTCATGGCGAGCAGGAGCAACGATGCGTCAAGGACACCCATGTCCAGGCGTGCCGCGACGTCGAGCGAGGTTTTGCCGTCACCGATGACCTCGAGTGCCTTCCACCATTCCGGCTGGATCGTCACCGACCCATCGAGCTCGGTGTTGCGAGTGAGGACATCGTCGGGAGTAGCGATCACGGCCTCGACATCGAGCCACTTCTCTGCAATGTCGGCGGTTCGGCCAAGCACAGATGACACCGGTTCGCACGAGTCGATGTCGATTGGTTCCTGGTCCTCGTCGAAGAAGAAGGTTCCATCGAGCTCGGAGACGACGTAATACGTCGCTTCGGCCGAGTCGGTACCGGTCTCACGTACGAAGGAGTACTCCGATTGAGCGATCTGACCCTCAGAGAACAGGTAGACAGCGTTTCCGAGGTCGGTGGTGACATCGAGTTGTCCCGTGGCATCGCGGTTAGCCAAGAACTCGAGTACCTCGGTGATACCAAGGGTTTTGAGGGTGCCTTGAAGTGACATGCAGAACTCCGTACAGGTTCGTGTACGTCCCAAATCGGCACGAGCAGCGAGAAATTAACGAAATATCGCGATCTGCAGGTGAACGTCAGATTTGAGCTGCTTCCATCATGACCCCAAATGGGGCGTCATATCCGGTCCACGTCTCGAACTGGGCAGCCGCTTGCCCGACCAACATCGCAAGGCCATCGATGCATTGCAGGCCACAGCGTCGGCTCTGCGCGAGCAACGCTGTTTCGAGCGGGTTGTAGACGATGTCCACCACGACCGCACCTGGTCGCAGGACGTGAGGATCGAACGGCGTCGCCGTCGACGTTGCTGGGTCGTTGCTCGCCATACCCACCGGCGTTGCATTAACCGCCATATCTAGAGCGTGGAGATCTTCGAGAGAGCCAACACGCGCCGTGGCCCCGCCGACGGCTGCGGCGCTCGCCGCACGATCTGGATTGCGAGCGATGACAACCACGTTCGCTCCAGCGTTCGCGCACGCATGAATGATTGCTCTCGCCGCTCCCCCAGCGCCGATGACCCCGACCGTGAGACCATCGACGGCGACGCCGTGATGGTCCAGCCCAAGAAGAAAACCTTCGCCATCGGTGTTGTTCCCCACCAGATGTCCGTCGCTATTGGTGATGTGGTTGACGGCGCCGAGTGCTTGAGCGACCGGCGTGATCTCGTCGAGGGCCGCCATAACGTCCTGCTTGTGCGGCATGGTCACCGACATCCCACGCAAGCCAAGGGTTCGCATGGCGGCAACCGCATCGACGCCAGCGCCGGGGGCCACACCAAGTGCGGTGTACACAAGGTCTGCGCCAACGGCCTGCGCTGCGGCGTTATGAATCGCCGGAGAACGCGAGTGCTCGACTGGCCATCCAATAACCGCTGCGAGCTGTGTTGCGCCGGTAATCACGGATCAGCAGTAGCCGCGTTCGATACAGATGTTCTTGGCGGCCTGGAACTCGGCGTCGGTGGTTGCAAATGTGTGGCCACCGTCTTCTTCGGTACGCACGTAGAAGAGCCACTCACCCGGCTCAGGGTTCAGGGCGGCCCGAATGGCCTTTTCACCCGGAGCCGCGATCGGGGTTGGGGGCAGACCGTAGTTCTGCAAGTTTCGGGTATTCCACGGCGATTCGCTCTCCAGGTCCTCAACGTTGAGGTCGGCGCACGGCTTCTGCGCGGCGTAACACGACGTCGCGTCGATTCCGAGCGAGAAACGCCCATTCTCAAGACGGTTGTAAATCACTCGTGAGATACGCCCGAGATCCTCGTCGATCAGGTATTCCTCCTCGATCAACGATGCGATCGTCAGCACCTCATAGTCGGTGAGCTCGAGTTGCTCGATGATCGGCGCACGGCCTTCGTCGTCGACGGCCTCGGTGAACTTCAGCTCCATCGTGTCGGCCATACGACGGAGAATGTCGAGCGTGTCCGATTCCTTCTTCTCATCGATCTGATAGGTCGCTGGGAACAGCAACCCCTCTTTGCCCGATCCCGTCGGGTCGGGGCTACCCGGTATTGGTCCGTCCGGCGTACCGCTAAGACCAACGCTCACCAAGGCGGCGTCGAGGTTCTTCTCGAGGTCAGCCTTTGCAAACGAAGGGTTCTCCGCATTCAAGACATCGATGATTTCCTCGAGCCGAAGACCTTCCGGAATGGTGATCGAGAAGAACTTCGGTGGAACAGGTCCAACACCTTGCAGACAATCGAGGGCTTCTTCGAAGGACATGTTCTCTTGTAGGCAGGTGTAGTCGCCCGCAAGGAAGTCGCCTTCCTGGTTGTCGCTTACCCAATAGCGAAACAGTGTCGGGTTCGCAATGACGCCATCGGCAAAGAGTTGCTGGGTGACGTCGTTGGCGGTTGCACCGCTTGGAATCGTAAATTCGACCGAGTCGCCTGGCTCTCCTGGCGGGTCGTATTGATCGTCCCACCAGGTCGTGACGCGCCCGTACACGGCAAAGACACCGAGGAAGACCACGAAGCCAACGACCAGGAACCGGAAGACCGGGCCGGTTCGACGGGGCATCCGCACCCAGTCGCGGCGGTCGATGATCTCGATTGGTTCGCCGGTATCGATCGATACCGACGGTGGTGGATCGTTTGGGTCGGTCCAGGTGCCCATGCCGATGGGGGCTTCACCGAAAACGTCGTCATGAGGTTCATCGAACAGCGGAGCGGGTGCCGCCATCGTGGCCGTGCTTCCGCGCTGTTCGCCCGCTGGGTGGTTCTGCGGCCCACGTGCCGGACGGGAAAGGGTGGTCGCTGTTGGGCGTGGTCCGGGGGTGGGTCGGTCGGTTGCGCGCTCTGGCACTGGGCCGAAACGACTCAACAGCTTGTCCACGCCAGAGGTCGGCTCCGATGCGTCGGGTGATGGGCCCGGAGTCGGCGCATTCGCCGATGGGTCGCTGTTGTCCTCGGAGGTATTGTCGTCGCTTGTTGTCATGTGCGTTCTTTGTCCATCCAACCCTGAAGGATTACCTGCGCTGCAACCATGTCGACCATGTCTCGTCGATTCCGGCCGGGAACATTCTGCTCATCGAGCAGGCGATGAGCAGTCACCGTCGTCAGTCGCTCATCGTAGGTCACGATTGGTGGGGAAAGGGTGGCACGTAGGCGTTGAGTCACCTTCGCGGTCCGACGCGCTGAAATTCCCGCCTCACCGTCCATCTGCAACGGAAGCCCAACAACGATGATCGTCGGCTCCCATTCACTAACGATCGCAGCAATCCTGGCATCGGCGGCAGCCCGATCTCTGGCCTCGACCACTTCGAGCGGAGTCGCCACCGTGCGGGCGTCGTCGCTTATCGCAACACCGATCCGGTCAGACCCAAGATCGAGGCCAAGGGCCCGCCCTGGGCGGTCGCTCACGCGCCCGCAGCCTGCGCTGCGTCGTCACGAAGCTGCGCCAATGCAGCATCGAGTTGTTCGGGGTCGCGTCCGCCGGCCACGGAAATGTCGGGCGACTTCTTTCCGCCACCTCCAACGAGCTTGGCGGCAGGGGCAACCCATTCGCCAGCATGAAGCGGCGATTCCTCAGTGACTGCACCAACGAGCGCAACGCCGCCAGCTTCGAGCGCGGCGACGAGCGCAACGCTCGCAACACCTTTGTCACGGATGGCGACCGCAAGGTCTCGCAGCGAATCGCGGTCGAGTCCATCGACGCGGGCGATGACGACGCCGTTCTCTGCGGTGTTCGCAAGCTCGTCGGCTCGCCCGACCGCATTCGCCCGTTTGGCCGCAGCCAGTTCTTTGCGGAGCTCGGCGAGCTCGTTCATGCGGCGCTCGACACCACTGACGACATCGTCGACAGGCACGCCGAGCGCTTCGGCAACAGCGCCGGTTGTCGACTTTTCGGCACGGAGCAGATCGACGGTCGCCGAACCGGTGACGGCTTCGACACGACGGATGTTCGAGCCGATCGAGCTTTCCGACACGATCTTCATAAGCCCGATGTCCCCAAGCGCGTGGACGTGGGTGCCGCCGCACAGTTCGATCGAGTTTGGGCCCGCTTCGAGAACACGGACGACGTCGCCGTACTTGTCACCGAAGAAGGCGATCGCGCCTTTGTCCTTCGCATCATCCATCGACATCTCGACATGGGTCGTCGTCGGGTTCGCGAGCACGTCGGCGTTGACCATGTCTTCGATCGCGGCGATCTGCTCATCGGTGACCGACTCGAAGTGACTGAAGTCGAAGCGGAGGCGCTCAGGACCCACCATGGATCCTTGCTGCTGCACGTGGTCGCCAAGCACCTCGCGGAGTGCCGCGTGCAACAGGTGGGTGCCGGTGTGGTTCCGGCGGATGGCGGCGCGACGATCGACGTCGATCGTTGCAACTACCTGGTCGCCGACGTTCAACACGTTGTCGGCACCGTGTGCGTGATGCAAGCTCAGCTGCGGCACGCCGTAGGTTGTGTCGGTGACGGTCACGGAACCGCCCGGACCAGTGATGGTTCCGGTGTCACCGATCTGACCGCCCGATTCGGCGTAAAACGGCGTCGTATCGAGCACGACACCCTCGGCCCCTACCCAAAG